>NZ_JBGQOE010000001.1:0-334005 GCF_052113685.1 Flavobacterium sp. W22_SRS_FP1 | reverse complement strand
ACTGAAGTAGTTCCTGTGCCATAGGTATAAGTAATATTTTGTGTGGTTCCAGCTGTCCACATTTCACCTCCATTGGCCGATAAAATTCGAACAGGATTAGCAGGTAAAACAACTGACATTCCAGTATCACTAGTGTCTGTTTTTAAAGAGTTAGCCGCATCGCTCACACGAACTTTTAGATTTGTGGTTAAAACATTTGGAAACGTCCAGTTATAAGTATAGGTGTTTCCACTTGGAGTAGGGCTGATACTGTTTTCGATTACATTCCAAGTTGTATCATCGGTAGAATATTCTAATTTAAAGGCGCCTGAAGCACCCCCAGAGAGCCAAGTGATAGCGTAATTGGAACAACGTGTAGATGAAGTTCCTCCGTTAGGTGTAGTGACTCTAATATAATTATTGATTGTAAAGGGCAAGTCAGATTTGTCAAAATAATTAGAGTTAGTAGGGTCAGATACTTTAACCAAAACATTTGTGCTTGGAGTATTTGGAACTAACCAACCTAAATATCCAGTTATTGAAGGTGTCGAATTGACAATTTGACTCCAATTTATACCATTATCAATAGAATAATCTAATTTTACATCTGAATTAAAAAAAGCACTTTCCCAACCCAAATTAATATAAGTTCCAGGAAAGAAATTTTCTCCACCATTTGGATAGTTTACTTTAATATATGGAAGCGCAGGTAAAATCGTGAAATCGGCGTTACTACTATCAACGATTGAGTTATAGTTTGCATCTGTAACTCTTATTCTAGCATTTGATGTTGGGGTATTGGGAACTTGCCAATAAAACAAGCCGTCAGTTGAATAAAAATTAGAAACTACTCTTATCCAAGTAGTTCCAGAATTGATAGAATAATCTATATTAAAATATTTAGATGTGGCGACAATATTCCATTGCACAAGATAACTTTGAGTTCCATTACTTGTAATAAGGGCATCCCAACCAGAACTGACATTTGCGTCACCATCAGAAATAAATTTAAATGTTAATGCACCTTGGCTATTTGTAGCAGTGTATGTTTGCCCTATACCTTGAATCAAAGTAAGAGTAGCTAATAAAGGAGAGGTTTCATCAATTCCATCAAATATTTTTAAAACATCTCCATTTTCAAGATTAAAATCTTGAAACTTAACTTTTAATTTATTTGTAGGGAAATCAGGTTTTATAGTTTTAACATAACTAACATTAGAATAGGTATTAGAAAGCCCCCCGTTATCATAAAAACTTGCAGTATTTATTTTTTCAGGACCATTATTCATAATTAATGCTGTGCCTTGAGCACCTACTCTTGCTTGTAAAATTTCTTCTCCATTTGGATTGAGAACATTTACAAAAGAGGTAATAGAAAACTTGTTTTCCATTGTAAATTTTTTACACGTAGAATCTATTAAATCTGTTATTCGCAATTTCGTTAAATTAGAATTTGGAATATTAGGAACTGTCCACGAATAACTCCCATTTGCAGTAGTTGAATTAGTAATTACCTGCCAAGTGACACCATCATTCACAGAATACTCAATTTTCACATTTAATACACTAACCGCATATTCATATATTAAATTAATTTGATTTCCTGCTATAAAATTTTCACCACCCTTAGGATACAACAAAATTAACGCACCATCAATAATAAATACATTATCACTTATATCTAAAACATTCTCATTTTGGGCATCAGTAATTTTAATTTTAGCATTTACTGAAGACACATTGGGAACCGTCCATGGAAAAGAACCAGAAATGGTCTGATATGATGTCGCAATTGTTGTCCAAGTAGCACCTGAATCTACAGAATAATAAATATTGTAATACCCTGAAACTGTTGAACTAGTCCACTGTATATTATAATTTGTGCACGAATTATATCTAGTACCAGTACCACCATTAAAATTTGTAAGTGTAATATTTTGAGAAAATCCTTCAATTGAAGAAAATATTAATAATATTAAAAATAATATTTTTTTTAAATTTTTCACGTACATTTTTATTAGGCTTATCATTAAAATTCAAGTTTTTTTATACTATTATTTATTATTAGTTTTTACAATTTTGTTTCTGAGTAAAAGTAAGTAATGGTTAAAATTTAATGTCGTATTTTACTCCAAAATTATTCAGGACAAAATTTAATTGTTCTTTGAAATTTTCAAAGCTTTTATAAGCATCGAAACCCAACAATTGATGTTTTATTATTCGCCATAGAATTTCAATCAGATTTAACTCTCGAGAATAAGGTGGCAAAAAGTAAATCAAAACATCCTTTTCTTTCCATTGTTCTACTTTAGCCATAAACTTCTTTGATTTATGGATTGACGAACTAATTTACCAATATGATTTTCAATTGCTGAAGTTGCTAGTCCAAAATCAATTGATTGTTTATTACGAATGTATTGGTATCAATAGGAATATTATAAGTACTCAAAAGAGTTTGCATTCTTATAATAGTTTTTTTAATCGAGGTGAATCTTGAATAGGCAACACCTCTTCTTTATATTTCTTTAACTCAGGAAAGATTATTTTTTTGATATTTTCCATTTATTTAAATTCTTGTTTTTATAAAACTATTTTCCTTTAATAAATTTTAACTTGAATGTTCTATGATCAAAACAACTTGTCACTTTAATCCATGGTATGCATTAGTAGAATTCACTTCCTTTTTCATTAAACTGATAGAGTTGTAAACATTAGCCATCAGAATCACTTATATTTTATTGTACTTTTTTAGGTCAACTTTTGTCTCATATAAAAAGATATTATGATAAGTAACCTTATTGATTTATCTATGTTACTTGCTATTTTAAAAGTTTACCCTGCAGCTACACGTAGCAAATTAATTTACATTATCATTCCTTTGTGAATTCAAAATATTAGTACAAATATTTAATTAATACTCATTTGATTAAAAAAAAATATCAGAAACAATACTTTCCACTATTTATTTTTATTTAAACAATTGATTAACAACACTATAATAAGCAAAAAAAAAACGCCTTCTATAAGGCGTTTCAGATTGATTTAGGAGATTAATATTCGTTTATTCACTTTTTAGTAAGTTTGGTAATAACCAAATATCTTTAATTCGTTTGTCCGTTCCATTTTTTCTTTCAATGGATAATTCATTTTCCTCAATTCCAGTTAGCTTCGACACTTTGTAAAGAAAACTATTTATAATTAGTTCCCTCCTTTTTATGGTAGCCGCATAAGTTCCAGTCTCGGCCTTGTTTTCGAATAATTGGTTCAATTCGTTTAAAGAAATATATTGATTTAAATGTTCCAAAAGATAGATTAACAACCTTTTTTCTTGGTCATCAAATAATAGTATTGGCTTTCTTTTATAAAAAAACACGTTTTTTTTCTGATTGTAAATAATTCCTTTGAAAGGTATAATCGTTTCTTTTAGTTTATTTCTAAAGAGATAAACTAATAAAATCAAAACTAATATAAAGACTGAAATACTAGCAGTATGCATGGCATCAAATAAAGGACTAACAAAAACGGATGTAGATATTAATTTACCTTTGAAGTCACTTATTGGGCCTGCGTGAAAAAATTTCTTAGTCTCAATTGAATATACTCCTGCAACTATATCCATTTCCTGATAAGAAGTCAACACAGTAGGAAAATAATTGCATCTATAAGTATAAACTTTATTATTCAAATAATCAATTTCTAAGAAATTTCCATGACAAAAATATAATTTGTCCGAATCAATATTCTTAATTTCAGATTTAATGTTTATTGCGTTTTGATCGTATTGACCCACACAATCCCATTGCATTGTTGGCAAATGTAATCGCCATACTTTATTATCCATTAATTGATCAAATGGAATGTTATTTTCGTCTTTAGTTCTTCCTCCAAAAACAAACAGATTATCTCCAGCACGGTAACTATAGGCCCCATCTCGAGGCTCTTGTTTTTCGCCATAAGTTTGAACTTCTATCCAATCTTTCGTTTTAAAGTTATATTTTGTTAAGATGGATTTTGTGGTAAAAAGACCATAACCGCCAAAATAATAGATTTCGTCTTTGTATGTAAAATGAGTAGCACGATGCTGATTTCGCTGCAAATAGGCATCATTAATCCTTACAATAGAATCATTTCTAAATTCTAAAACAGGACCACAACCATCATGAACAAGGTAGGTTTTATCCCCAATATTAAAAGGAATGTATTCTTGAAGTATAGCAGGGTATTTAGTATGTTTAAAAGGAATTTTGATAGGTTTAACTCCTTTATATAATATTGAATCATTAACAATTAAAATTGGTTCTTTGGTTTTAGCCTCACGAAACAGAATAAAACTACCGTCAATTTCTATGTCTTGTGCAGCAGTTGAAGTTGAAAAAGAAAGAAATACCAATATAAATGGTATTATTTTATTAAGTGAAATCAAGGCTGTTTTTAAGTTAAAATTCATATTGGGTTTGACGTCTAAAATATTATCGATACGTTCCTAAAACGAAAAATTTATTTCCATTATTTTTATTCGTAAAAAATAAAGAAGCTTAGTAATGCAAATAAAACTAAGTTAAAAAAAATCATAATATATTCTTTAGACAAGAAGGCTTCAAAAAAATTGAAATGCTAATAAGCTACTGCTTATTTAAAAATATTGATTACAGAGTTAAAAATAAAGTTTAATTTAGAAAAAGTACTTGATATTTGATTTACCAATTTACAGCATCTCTTTTCATCTAAATTTAGCTTGAAATTTATGTTTATTAATTCATTTAGCCAATTAACAGTTTGAAGTGCTATTTTAGAATTGAAAGTTGAATACTTTCAAAATAATTTAATAACGCAGATGGTATCGATCACCAACAAAAAACAAATTTTAAAATTAAACGATACAATTTCATCAGAAAACTAACCCTCAATCACGACAAGAAATCTCTAATCAAATTTCGATGATTTACTATCTTTGCGATCTTAGTACTTTCAAAGTTTCTAATTTGTTGGGGCCCGCATTAATAGCCTTTAAAATATAGTTTTGTAAAGCATCAAATCCATTGGCTTGAAGCTAATAACGAAAGAACATCTTTACCTAATTCTCTGGATAGTTCTGAAATATTAGCTCTCTCGTAACTCAATTGAACTGCTTTCTCTTTAAAAGAGCGGCCATAAGTTTTACGGACTTGTTTAATAAGTCAAGAATAAAACCTTGGATATGCAAATAAAGCCGCAGTAGTAATAAAGCAACATAAAGATTTGCAAAAATTATTAAAGGACTTTGAATCAAGAATAATATGAAACTAGCGTTACATTTAGCAAAAAAGAATTTATTTTTTTAACCAATATAAAATAAGTTACGGAGATTAGTCAAAAAGAAGCCTTAAATAAAGTATTCAATCATTTTTCTGAAGAAGAAAAAAGGGTCGCTGAATCCAATTGAAATGGGTATGTTTTTTCAAAAGCATGGCTTTATAGTAAGCAGGGGGCAGAAAAATACAGGGATAATGACGCTTTCGAGCAGCCACCATCTAATTTTGACGAATGCCTTTCTGTAAGCAATCTTTCTGAATTGTGCGGCAGAGTAAGCAAATGGGAAATAAATAAAATTCTTTAGGAAATTATGAAACAAGCTGCAAGGCAGTTTGCCGAATAGAGGGCATAAATAGAAGTCAAAAGAAAATTTTATACAACAAAACTGTAAACCGTTACCAAAAAAAGTGACTTAATAGTAAAGTCAATCCTTAAATGGTTTCAATAAAAAGCAACCTATTAAATTCGAGGAATACAATACAAATTTAATGTCCCTTAATAATAAATAATTACATATTGATTTGCAATGATTTGTATCCATTTATATTGATATTTAATGAAATAAATTGATTTTTAGTTTAGTAAATTTTTCGATTTATTTTTTTTATTCTGCTCATTAATTTGATATACAAAACAAACTATCACGCCACCGATAATCGCAGAAGCAATGATAACTCTCCAATTGATTTTTATGTAATTTGTTGTTAATTCACTAGCAGAACTTCTTTCAAAAACTACTTGTTTATAAGGTTTTGGATTTGGAAGGTTTGTAGGTATTTCTTTAAGCACTCCCGTTATTTCTCTTTTGGCAATTGACAGGTTTACAAAATGTGCTGATTGTACCTTGGCTAATTGTTGGCTGTGTGAATTTGAAAATAATTCTTGAAATGTTGGTTCTCTATAAGTCATAATCTAAGGTGTTATTAATTGAAAAATTTTGATTAATTGGGTCTATCAATTCGAGACCGTAGTCATAACAAATATGAACCTCATTTTGGGTTCTTTGGTTAATTATGATTTGGTGATATTTATTACAATCATAGCCTTCATATTCTAATAATGACTTATGAGCGAATCCGTTTTTTTTGTAAAAATAACTTGAGGCAATTTTGTGCAAAACAGCTCTGTTTTTTTTGACAATTTTCAAAAAGGATATATCAATTAATTCTTTTAATTTTCTACGGTCATTATTAAAATCAATTCTATGCTGCTCAGAACAATAAACTTGCCGAGCATCGGTTGGTATAAATCCTTCATTGCAGTCTGGTTTTTTGCATGTACGAATAGGGTAGCGCCTATTAGAAGTTCTTTTTTTTAGTTCTTTTTTCATTTTTCTAAAATATTAAATACAAATGTATATTTTTTTTTAAAACAAAATAGTATTTAAAATAAATTTATTACATTTGTGTATTAAAATATCACTATGGAATTATTTGAATATTACCCAGAAATTGCTAAAAAGAAAATACCCCTTTCACTATTAGGTATTTCTTCTAGAGTGTATAGCAATTGGAAAAAGGAAGGACTTTTATACAATAATACTGAAGAGATTGTTGAATTTGAATCAAAAAGACAGTGGGTGTATCTAAATGTATTTGACGCTTTATGGCTTTCTATTATAGCGGAACTGCGAAATCTTAATTTAGACCTTGAAACTATAAGAGAATTAAAAGAATTTTTATTTTCTAATGTAGAGTTGGACACCAATAAAATTGATTCTATTTCAAAAGAAGATTTTGTGGATTCAATCATAAATTATTTCCCTGCTGAACAAAAAGACACTGCAAAACAACTCTTAATGACTACAGATATTTTTAGTCAATTAGATGAAATAATTAATAGCGAAATGGGCTACTTTTTAAAGAAAATAAGCTCTCTTTTATTTTCTGTCTTGGTTCGAGGGATAGCCGTTTCAATTGTTGTTAAGAAATCATCCGAATATTTAGAATTTCTTATCGTCAATCAAGAAAAAGCAGTAAGCCTAGAGGAAAAAGAGAAAAACTACGCTTTTTATTCAGACCAATTTGCAAACAGCACATTCATAAATATTCCTATTACGCCGCTTCTGCATAATTTGTTTGAAAATGAAAATTTTGATACTTATAGTTTCGATTATGGATTGTACACCAAAGCGGAGAGGTCAATTCTTACCGCACTAAACGATGATGATGTAAAAGAAATTAAAATTTCAAAACATACTAGTGGAACTATGACATTGAATGTTTCTTCACAAAAAGAAATTAAAGATAAAAGTGCTAAAGAACTAAGGAAGATAATTGGACTAAAACAATATGAAAGAATCGAGGTTGTCTATAGAAATGAAAAACATTTAATAGTCACAAATACTAGAAAAGAAATAATAGAAAAATAATTTAAGTCCTAAGCATCCCTTAGCACTAAATCACCTAACAGCACAAACGAGTAGGTCCTGCTCCTTTTCGCTTTTATAGGTATCATGGAATTTGAAAAAGCAAAGCAAATTTTAAACACAGAATCAAAAAAAAAGTACACAGACGAAGAGATTTCAGAAATCTTGAAATTATTGACCGTTTTCGCGGAGGTTACAGTAAAAAATTTATTAAAGAAAAGAGCAGATGAAAAATGTAATTCTGTACGTTAGAGTCTCGACGGACGAACAAGCTGGAAGAGGCTATTCACTTCGCGACCAGGAGCAAAAATTAATCAATTATTGCCAAACCAATAACTTGAACATTTTGGAGATATTCCGGGAGGACTATTCTGCAAAAACTTTCAAGCGTCCCGAGTTTAAAAAACTATTGGATTATTGCAAGAAAAACAAAAAAGAGGTTCATCAGCTAATATTCATTAAATGGGACCGATTTTCTCGGAACACTGGCGAATCCTACCAAATGATTTCAGTCATTAATGAACTTGCCATAGAGGTTAATGCAATAGAACAGCCTTTGGACTTATCTATTCCAGAGCAAGGATTAATGCTTGCGGTATACCTGTCAATCCCGCAAGTAGAGAATCACCGCCGTTCCTTAAACATCATATCTGGAATGCGAAGAGCCTTCAAGGAAGGAAGATATGTTGGAAGCGCTCCAAAGGGATATGAAAATGGAAAAGACAGTGCCAAAAAGCCACTGTTGATTCCGGGAAAGAGTGCGAAATTGGTTCAGGAAGCCTTCGAATTAATGAGTACAGGCCTATACAATCAAATTGAGGTGATGAAAAAGCTAAATAAAAAAGGGCTAAGCACTACTAAAACTCCATTTTCAAATTTATTAAAAAACCCTATCTATTATGGAGGAGTTCCCATCAAAGCCTATAAAGACGAAAAGGCATGCATTGCTAATGGAATACACGAACCTTTGATTTCAAAAGCCCTTTTTGATCAGGTGCAGGATATATTAAACAATAGAAGGAAAAAGCACCATACCAACCATAAAAAATTAAATGACACTTACCCCCTAAAAGGATTTTTATTGTGTCCAAAGTGCAATAATGCATTAACAGGAAGCACTTCAAAGGGACGCTCTAAGTATTATTCCTATTATCACTGTGTAAGCCCATGCAATAGCAGATATCTTTTGGAGGATGTTAATCTTTGGATTGGCGATTATTTAAAAACAATTTCAATGGAGGCTCCTGTAAAGAAAATATTCGAAGATAAAATTAAAGAAGCGCTTTACAACGAAAGAGATAAAAAGCAACTTGGAGCCAAGCATTATGAAAAAGTGATAAATATTGAAGCCAAACTACAACGCTTACAGGATATTTATATTGATGGAGATATTGACAAAACAGAATACCAAATTGCAAAGACCAGATATGAGAATATCCACTCCGAATTAAAAGATAAAGAATCGGAGGCTATCAACGAAAAAGAAGTTTTCGAACTATACAAAAACGCCACAGAAAAGATTAAAAACATTGGAAATCAGTACATTGAAGGAGATATTGACACTAAAAGACGAATAATTGGTTCGATATTTCCAAATAATTTTCAATTTGAAAATAAAAAAGTTCGAACCGCAGATTTGAATCCAGTCCTAATGAAAATCACCAGTGTTAACGGGGCTTCCCGAGGCAAAAAAAAATGGGACAAGTCTAAAAAAATAGACTTGTCCCATACCGTGAAGGCAGAAGGATTCGAACCTTCGACCGCCTGCTTAGAAGGCAGGTGCTCTATCCAGCTGAGCTATGCCTCCATTGCTCATGTAAAAAAAATCAGTCGGGGTGGCAGGATTCGAACCTGCGACCTCCTGCTCCCAAAGCAGGCGCGATAACCGAGCTACGCTACACCCCGAAAAACAATTTAGTTAAATGGTTTCTATTATTTAAAAAGCTAGTTTCTAAACATAAAAAAAAGCGGAGGGACAGGGACTCGAACCCTGGCACCGATTACTCGGTGACAGTTTAGCAAACTGCTCCATTACCACTCTGGCACCCCTCCAAGCTCAAAGAACCTGTCTTGTTTTGCGGTTGCAAATTTAGAACTTCTTTGCGTTACTCACAACTATTTCTAGGCTTTTTTTTTATGTTTTTCGACATTTTTATAAAAACAGTTCACAGTCAAACATATAGCCTACAGGAAAAACTGCATTTGTTTTCAAAAAAATATAATATCTAAATCAAAATCAAAATTTGTACAAAAAAGATTAAATTTGCTATATAAACCAACATTATATAAGTTATGAGCAAAAGAGTTGTTATCGTTTCTGCCGTTAGGACACCTATCGGAAGTTTTATGGGTGGGTTATCTACAATTTCTGCGCCCAAGTTAGGGGCGGCGGCAATAAAAGGAGCATTAGATAAAATAAATTTAGATCCAAATTTAGTTGATGAAGTTTTTATGGGCAACGTAATTCAGGCAGGTGTAGGACAGGCTCCTGCTCGCCAAGCAGCAATTTATGCTGGTTTACCTGATAGCGTAGTCTGCACTACAATAAATAAAGTATGTGCATCAGGAATGAAATCCGTGATGATGGCAGCACAAGCAATACAGTGTGGTGATGCAGAAATTGTCATTGCCGGTGGGATGGAAAACATGAGTTTAGCCCCACATTACATGCATTTGAGAAATGGAACCAAATTTGGCCCAGCCTCTATGGTTGATGGACTGCAAAAAGATGGTCTCGTTGATGCCTATGATAACAACGCAATGGGGGTATGCGCAGATTTGTGCGCCGCTGAGTATAAGTTTACAAGAGAAGACCAAGATAAATATGCAATTCAGTCCTATAATCGTTCTGCGAAAGCTTGGGACGCTGGAAAATTTGATAATGAAATAGTCCCTGTACCTGTTCCTCAAAGAAAAGGAGACCCTATAATAGTATCGAAAGATGAAGAATTCACCAATGTGAAATTGGATCGAATCCCTACATTAAATTCAGTATTCACAAAAGAGGGCACTGTTACAGCTGCTAATTCATCTACAATAAATGATGGCGCAGCGGCATTGATTCTAATGAGTGAAGAAAAAGCCCTTTCATTAGGATTAAAACCTCTAGCTTTTATTAAGAGTTATGCCGATGCCGCTCAAGAACCAAAATGGTTTACAACTAGTCCATCAAAGGCACTTCCTAAAGCGCTGGATAAAGCAAATATAGCAATCACCGATGTTGATTTCTTTGAATTTAACGAAGCCTTCGCAGTTGTAGGGTTAGCTAATTCAAAAATTTTAGGTTTAGATAATGATAAAGTTAATGTAAACGGTGGCGCAGTATCGCTAGGACACCCTCTAGGTTGTTCTGGTGCTCGCATTATCGTTACGCTATTGAATGTTTTAGAACAAAACAATGCTAAAATTGGAGCAGCTGCTATATGTAATGGTGGTGGTGGAGCTTCGTCTGTCGTTATTGAACGAGCCTAAAAATAATTATAATTTATGCGTTATACTATTACAGCTTATAACGCATAATTCTTAACTAATAAATAAACCTAAATGTTCGGAATTTGTAATCTGGCTATAATCCCTCTTCGGGTTGAACCAAATGATAAAAGTGAAATCGTTTCGCAAGTTTTGTTTGGAGAACATTTTAAGATTTTGGAGCAATTAAAACAATGGTCTCGCATCAAAATGCAATTTGACGGATATGAAGGCTGGATAGATTCAAAACAATATCAAAATATTACTGAATCTAGCTACGATTTACTCTCGGAAGATCTGATTATTTTAAATTCAGATTTAGTAGAATACATTACTGGTGCATCTAATTTATTAATTCCTATCCCATTGGGATCTTCGTTGTCTTTTATCAATCATCCGGAGATGAATAAAGGCAATTTTGATTTTGAGGGCACCAAGGTTAATGGAGTTAAAGACAAAAAAAATCTGATAAAAACAGCCTTTTTATATTTAAACGCACCCTATTTGTGGGGCGGAAAAACACCTTTTGGAATCGATTGTTCTGGTTTTACTCAAATGGTTTACAAGCTCAATGGTTATAAATTATTGAGGGATGCCTCGCAACAGTCAACTCAAGGGGAAGCATTAAGTTTTATAGAAGAAAGCGAACCAGGAGATTTGGCTTTTTTTGATAATGAGGAAGGTAATATAATACATGTCGGAATAATAATGGAAAACAATTACATTATCCATGCCAGCGGAAAAGTAAGGATAGATCGACTAGACCATCTAGGAATTTACAATGCAGAAATTAATAAACACACACACAAACTCCGAGTTATAAAAAAAATAATATAAAAAAAAACCTATCTGAAAATCTAATCAGATAGGTTTTTTTCTCTTAAAAAATAGGTTAGTTCATTTTAGATTCTAACGCTTTTTTCTCAGCAGTCATTTCTAACGCACTGTAAACGCCTAACAAAGTTTTTGAAACATCCTCGTTTTTAGGGTCTACTTCTAAAGCCTTAACTAGATAAGGGATTACCGACTTAAATATCGCCTTTCTTTCTGCTTTTAAGACATCGTATTGCTTCATTTCTTTATCAGAAGTTCCTAACTTATTCATTTTCTCAATAATTGCATTTTCGCTTTCTAACTTTAATGCCGCCATATTTATGTAGGCGTTAAGATATTTTGGATTAATTTCTATTGCCCGAGCGTAGTATTTCTCAGCTTCTGCAGTCTTTTTAGCGTTCGCACTAAGAACACCTAAATTAAAAACCAAGTCAGCATCATTAGGATTTTTAGCCAATACCTCGCCGACTAATTTTTTATAAGTTTCAAAGTCCTTAGTTTCCAAATATAGATTTGCTTCTGTCAAAATTAATGAAGTGTCTTCAGGATTAGCTTGTCTTGCCTCTGCAACCGCTTTTTTAGCTTCTTCTGTTTTGCCACTTTCCACCAAAATTAACGCCATGTTTTTAAATATCTCCCCTCTTTTTGAAGGAATAACTTCATTTTTAGGCTGTTCATGCGTTCCCATTTTTACCATTCTATCTCTTTCCGCAACCGTGTTAAAAAGGTCTTCCTCAAGAGTCAATTTATTTACTGCTAAATAATTCGTTGCTTTTCCAGAGTAGTTCAATCTCTTCAACTCATTATACATACTCATTGCTTTATCATATTGGTTGGCATTTACATAAGTAGAGGCCGCATAATAAAGATTCAAGGTGTCTTTTGTATCTAACATATACGCTTCGTATAATTTATCTGCGCTAGTAGCATGTTTATCCGCTTTCGAATCCGAAATGGCACTATTTATTAACTTATATTTAATCTTAGTTACCGATGTGGCTGCTTCGCTTGAATATTTTGATTTTCCAGATGCTTTTTCCGCTGCTATTAAATCAAGATATGCCGCTGCTGCTAAAGACAAGTTTTTATCTGCCTCTATATTTTTATCTGCTAAATCTAAATAAACATTTCCTTTAACAAAGAAAAATTGAGCTTTTTCAGCGTCTGACGCAGCTGAAATTAGAGACTCCGCACTTTGCAAGATAGTTGCTGCTTCTTTAGACTCTCCTTTTTTCAAGGCTTTTTCGGCTGCTTTTATTTCGTTCTTTTGAGCAAAAGTAGCAGCAGAAATCAATAAAGCTGACGCTAATATTACATATTTACTTTTCATGGTATTTTTGTTTTTTATTTAAAAATCGTTCTTGTTTATTACAATTGTTTTATTAATCTTCGTCTTCCTCTGAATCATCTTCTTCGATTTCGTCTTCCTCAGCTTCTTCATCTTCAGAATCATCTTCGTCATCAACTACTTCTTCATCTTCAAGTATTTCAAGAACAGGTTTTACTTTTTCAATAGATTCAGATTCAATAATATTTCCATCTTCATCAACTACGGTTTCTTCAACATCGTTTTTCATTACTTTCGTAACGGCGGCAATCTTATCATTCCCTTTAATATTGATCAGTTTTACCCCTTGAGTGGCGCGACCCATAACTCTGAGGTCTTCAACAGCCATTCTTATGGTTAATCCCGATTTGTTTATTATCATCAAATCATCCGCATCTGTAACTGCATTGATAGAAATCAAATCTCCTGTTTTCTCTGTGATATTTAACGTTTTAACGCCTTTACCTCCACGGTTTGTAATTCTATATTCGTCAAGACTTGAACGTTTTCCGTATCCTTTTTCTGCAACAACCAAAATCTCACTATTCATGTCATTAACAGCAACCATACCAATCACCTCATCATTGTCATCTTTTAGTGTTATTCCGCGAACTCCAGATGCAGTTCTACCCATTGGACGGGTCTTGGTTTCTTCAAAACGAACTAACTTACCAGACTTAAGCGCAAGTATTATTTGGCTTTCACCATTTGTTAATTTTGCTTCTAATAATTCATCCCCTTCCTTAATAGTTATTGCGGCAACACCGTTTACTCTAGGTTTAGAGTATTTCTCCAATGAGGTTTTCTTGACCTGACCTTTTTTAGTTACCATAATCAAATTATGACTCTTAATATAATCTTGGTCTTTTAAATCTTGTGTACAAATAAATGCTTTGACTTTATCGTCGCTCTCAATATTTATAAGATTTTGAATAGCTCTCCCTTTAGCGGTCTTACTTCCTTCTGGTATTTCATAAACACGCATCCAAAAACATTTCCCTTTTTGGGTAAAAAACATCATATATTGATGATTTGTAGCAACAAACATGTGTTCTAAGAAATCTTGATCTCTTGTCCCAGCACTTTTTTGACCAACTCCACCTCTATTTTGAGTCTTGTATTCAGATAAGTTCGTGCGTTTTATGTAACCTGCATGAGAAATAGTAATCACTACATTTTCATCTGCAATTAAATCTTCTATACTAACGTCACCACCAGAATATTCAATTATTGAACGGCGCTCATCTCCATATTTATCACGGATTTCAATAAGTTCTTCTTTAATCAAGGCAATTCTTAAGTTTACATCAGCAAGTAAAGCTTTCAAATGCTGAATCAACTTCATAATTTCGTCGTACTCTGTTCTTAACTTGTCTTGTTCAAGACCTGTCAATTGACGCAAACGCATTTCTACAATAGCACGAGACTGAATGTCAGATAATTTAAATCTTTCGATTAATCTTTCTCTAGCTTCTTCAGTACTTTTTGAAGCTTTGATTAAGGCAATTACCTCATCAATATTATCTGAGGCGATAATCAAACCTTCCAGAATATGTGCTCTGGCTTCTGCTTTTTTAAGCTCAAATTGAGTTCTGCGAGTTACCACATCGTGGCGGTGCTCTACAAAATAGTGTATCAGGTCTTTCAAATTCAACATTTGAGGACGACCTTTTACTATAGCAATATTATTTACACTGAAAGAAGACTGCAGCTGCGTATACTTGTACAAGGTATTTAAAACGACATTAGGTGTAGCATCGCGCTTTAAGATATAAACGATACGCATACCGTTTCTGTCAGATTCATCACGTATGTTTGCAATCCCTTCAATTTTTTTGTCGTTAACCAAATCCGCAGTACGCTTGATCATGTCTGCCTTATTGACTTGGTATGGAATTTCGGTTACAATAATGCACTCACGACCTTCCACTTCCTCAAAACCAACTTTGGCACGCATCACTACTCTACCCCTACCGGTTTTGAACGCTTCACGAACGCCTTCATAACCATATATTATACCACCAGTAGGAAAATCTGGAGCTTTTATATAATTGATTAGTTCATCAATCTCAATATCATTATTGTCCATATACGCCAATGTACCATCGATCACTTCAGTTAAGTTGTGCGGTGGCATATTAGTAGCCATACCTACTGCAATTCCTGTTGCCCCATTTATCAATAAGGTAGGAACACGAGTGGGCATAACTGTTGGTTCTTCTAACGTATCATCAAAATTTAATTTAAAATCAACAGTTTCTTTATCTATATCCGCTAAAATTTCTTCTGAAATCTTGCGCATTCTAGCCTCTGTATAACGCATCGCTGCAGGACTATCTCCATCAACAGAACCAAAGTTACCTTGACCGTCAATCAATAAATAACGCATACTCCATTCCTGCGCCATACGAACCATGGCATCATAAACGGATGTATCTCCGTGCGGGTGATACTTTCCTAAAACTTCCCCTACAATTCTTGCGGACTTTTTGTGGGACGATCGCGAGTTAACTCCCAAATCATGCATTCCAAAAAGTACTCTTCGATGTACTGGTTTCAAGCCATCTCTAACATCTGGAAGTGCTCTTGATACAATTACCGACATCGAGTAATCGATGTAAGCAGTTTTCATTTCATCTTCTATGTTAATAGGAATTAACTTTTCTCCTTCAGACATAAGTTGTTATATTAAAAAATTATATTAGTTTCAAAACGTGCCAATATACGCTTTTTTGAAATTTTTGATAGTGTTTTAACACACTTATTTTAATGAATTATTAACAAAGGAGAGCTCTTATTTATTTCATAAATAAACTGTTTTATTTTGACTTTATTTAATCATTTTTTCGTCAATTAGCTGACATGATATCTTAAGGAACGATTTTTGTTTTACACAAGGTAATTCACTAAATTTACATATACAATCAACACATACATTATGGATGATAATTTTTCACCAAGAGTAAAAGACGTTATTACTTACAGCAAAGAGGAAGCTTTGCGACTAGGTCATGACTTCATTGGAACAGAACACTTGATGCTAGGTATCCTTCGAGACGGAAGTGGCAAAGCAATACAAGTATTAAACAACCTGTCTATTGATTTAGACTATCTACGTAGAAAAGTAGAAATACTAAGCCCTGCAAACCCTACTACAGAGACTAATATTGAAAAGAAAAACCTTCATTTGACTCGTCAAGCGGAGCGTGCATTGAAAACAACTTTTTTAGAAGCAAAGGTATTTCAAAGCTCATCCGTAAGTACAGCGCATCTTTTATTATGCATTCTAAGAAATGAAAATGATCCAACAACCAAACTACTGAATAAGTTAAAAATTGATTATGATGTAGTTAAAGAACAATACATAAATATGACACCAAGCGAAGAAGAGTTCTTAGAGAACTTACCAAAAGCAACTGACTCATACAATGATGATTCAGGACAAGATGACAGTCTAAAAGAAGCCAATTTTAATAATCCCGCTAATAAATCAAACAAAAAGTCTAAAACACCCGTTTTAGATAATTTCGGAAGGGATTTGACCGAAATGGCTGAGGAAGGAAAATTAGATCCTGTTGTAGGGCGAGAAAAAGAAATTGAGCGCGTCTGCCAGATATTAAGCCGACGTAAGAAGAACAACCCACTACTTATTGGTGAGCCAGGAGTTGGGAAATCTGCTATTGCTGAAGGTTTAGCGCTACGTATCATACAGAAAAAAGTTTCTAGAATACTATTCGGCAAGCGCGTCGTAACTTTAGATTTAGCCAGCCTAGTTGCCGGTACTAAATATAGAGGGCAGTTTGAAGAACGTATGAAAGCGGTAATGAACGAATTGGAAAAAAATGATGATATCATTCTTTTTATAGATGAGATTCACACTATTGTAGGCGCTGGCGGAGCGACAGGTTCCTTAGATGCATCCAACATGTTTAAACCAGCTTTAGCAAGAGGAGAAATCCAATGCATCGGAGCTACTACCCTTGACGAGTACAGACAGTATATTGAGAAAGATGGTGCTTTAGAAAGACGTTTTCAAAAGATAATTGTGGAACCCACTTCTGTTGAAGAAACAATCACAATTTTGAACAACATAAAAAACAAATACGAAGACCACCATAATGTTATTTATACACCTGATGCTATTGAAGCCTGTGTGAAATTAACAAATAGGTATATGTCAGAACGTTTTTTGCCGGACAAAGCAATTGATGCTTTAGATGAAGCAGGTTCACGTGTACATATCACCAATATTGAAGTTCCTAAAAAAATTCTTGATTTAGAACGTCAGTTGGAAGATATTCGAGAATTAAAAAATGTTGTTGTCAAAAAACAGAAATATGAGGAAGCTGCCAAGCTTCGCGATGATGAGAAACGCATCGAAAAAGAATTGGCCATAGCTCAAGAACAATGGGAAGAAGATGCTAAAAACAACCGCATCGAAGTTACAGAAGACAATGTTGCCGATGTAGTATCGATGATGACTGGAATTCCAGTAAATCGTATAGCGCAAACAGAAAGTAACAAACTAGCTAAATTACCTGAGCTTATAGAAAGTAAGGTCGTTGGCCAAAATGAGGCAGTCATAAAAATTGCCCGATCTATACAAAGAAATCGTGCTGGCTTGAAAGATCCTAATCGACCAATCGGATCGTTTATATTCCTAGGTCAAACAGGAGTTGGAAAAACACAGTTGGCTAAAGTCTTGGCTAAAGAATTATTTGATTCTGAAGATGCTTTGGTACGAATTGACATGAGTGAATACATGGAGAAATTTGCCATCTCTCGTTTGATTGGTGCACCTCCAGGATACGTAGGTTATGAAGAAGGTGGACAATTAACTGAAAAAGTTCGTCGAAAACCATATTGTGTAGTTTTATTAGATGAAATTGAAAAAGCACATCCAGATGTTTTCAATATGTTATTGCAAGTTCTTGATGATGGATATCTTACTGATAGTTTAGGTCGAAAAATTGACTTCAAAAACACTATTATAATAATGACTTCTAATGTAGGTGCCCGACAATTAAAAGATTTTGGTCAAGGGGTTGGCTTCGGTACCGCTGCTAAAGTAGCACAAGCCGATGATAACTCTAAGAGCATAATTGAAAATGCCTTAAAGAAAACCTTTGCGCCAGAATTCCTTAATAGAATTGATGATGTAATCGTATTCAACGCCTTGGAAAAACATGATATTGACTTAATTATCGAAATTGAGTTGAAAAAATTATATTCTAGAGTCTCTGAATTGGGTTATAATTTAAGCCTCTCGGATAAAGCAAAAGCATTTATCGCAGAAAAAGGTTTTGATAGACAGTTTGGTGCAAGGCCACTAAAAAGGGCAATTCAAAAATATGTTGAAGATGCCCTTGCTGAGGAGATTATTACTTCTAAAATAGCTTCAGGTGACGATATTTTCATGGACATTGAAGAAGGTACGCAGGAATTGACCGTAAAAGTTAATAAAGCTGAACAGCCTACTAAGCAGTAGATTTTTATTATTAACCATAAAATAAACCCGTTCCATTTTTATAGTGTAACGGGTTTATTCTTTAAATAATTTATTGTTAATATTAAAAACAAATATTTACATTTGAATTTTATAATTGCAGGTCAAACTATATAATAATATGTCACAAAACAAAGTAATTCTCGGTAGCGAAGAATGGTGCTCCTTTCCAGAATTGGGAATCCCTACAATAAAAGCTCGCGTCGATTCAGGTGCAAAAACATCGGCATTACATGCCATAAACATTGCCCCATTCATCAAAAACGAGACTAACTGGGTTAAATTCGATATCAACCCAATTCAGAATAACCTCAAAACAGTTATACACTGTGAGGCTCCTTTAATAGACAAACGGATCGTAAAAAGTTCTAGCGGATTTCGTGAACAACGGTATGTTATTCAGACTAACTTAGAAATTGGAGATTCAAAATGGCCTATTGAAATGACATTAACTAATCGTGATTCAATGGGGTTTCGAATGCTTCTGGGGCGTGAAGCGATGAGCGGAAGAGTTCTGGTTGATCCAGAAAAACAATATCTTTTGGGTCAACCCACATCTGAAAACCTTAAGGAGTTATATAAAAATTCCGCAAAAGCGAGCACAGGCTTACGAATAGGTGTTTTAGCAAGCAACCCTGAACTATACAGCAACAAAAGAATCATGGAAGCCGGTGAAATGCGCGGTCACGAAATGCATTTTTTGAATATTAAGGAGTGCTATATGAAACTTGATGCGGAAACGCCCGAAATTCATTATCGAGGCGGGATCATACTCAACCAATTTGACGCCATTATTCCAAGAATACGACCAAGTATGACTTTTTATGGATGTGCATTAACGAGGCAGTTTGAAGCGTTAAAAGTATTTTGTCTTAACTCCGCAAGCGCAATAACACAATCTCGTGACAAATTATATTCACTGCAGTTACTCTTGAATAGCGGAATTGGAATTCCAACAACTGGTTTTGCCAACTCACCCCTAGACACCAATGATCTGATCAAGATGGTGGGAGGGCCACCACTAATTGTAAAACTACTTGAAGGAACCCAAGGTAAAGGAGTAGTTTTGGCCGAGACAAAAAAAGCTGCAGAAAGTGTTATCAACGCATTCAAAAGCTTAAATGCCAATATATTAGTCCAGGAGTTTATCAAAGAAGCTAATGGGAAAGATATCCGTTGTTTTGTAATAGACGGCAAAGTGGTTGCTTCCATACAACGTGAAGCTATGCCTGGTGAGTTCAGAGCTAACATTCATCTTGGAGGAACAGCATCGGTTATAAATGTAACTATGGAAGAAAAGCGTATCGCGATAAAAGCAGCAAAAGCTATGGATTTGAAAGTAGCAGGTGTCGATATTATCCGTTCTTCAAAAGGACCTTTACTACTAGAAGTTAATTCTTCTCCAGGGTTAGAGGGAATCGAAGGGGCAACAAATAAAGATATTGCAGGTGAAATGATTAAGGCCATCGAAAAGAACTTTAAAATAAAATAACTTAGATTCAGTTGATACTTCTTTTCAGCTAAATTGACACAAAAAAACCATCCTATTTCTAAAATTTGGATGGTTTTTTTATTTAATCAAAAGCTCTGAATTATTATAGAACTAGACTAAGAACATAGTAAATTAAAGCAGCTAAAACAGCCGATACAGGAATCGTTAATACCCAAGCCCATAATAAACTTACGGTTACCCCCCAACGTACTGCAGAAACTCTTTTTGTCAAACCTACTCCTATGATCGAACCTGTAATCGTATGTGTTGTACTTACAGGAATTTTTAAATGTTCTGTAAAATATAGTGTTAAAGCACCGGCTGTTTCTGCGGCCACACCTTCAAAAGAAGTTACTTTTGTGATCTTAGAACCCATTGTTTTAACGATTTTCCACCCCCCACTTAACGTTCCGGCGGCGATAGCAGAATAACAAGCTAGCGGGATCCAAACAGGCATCTGACCAGCAATGTCATCTTTAGGTAAAATTACATCAAGCCAATCTGGTAAACTTTCTTGCGCCACACCGCTAGTATGAATATAAACAGCAACGGCAGCAGCAATAATACCCATTACTTTCTGTGAATCATTTCCACCGTGACCTAAACTAAAAGCTGCTGAGGATAATAATTGCATTTTCTTTAGCAATAATGCTGCTTGATTTAGATTTAAAGAACTAAAAATTAAACAAAACATGCTTACAGACAAAACAATAAAAGCCACCAAAAACCATTTAATGTTATGCGCTTCACAAGCTACACTCCAAAAATGAGAATCAAAACGTGGTTCAGATATCGCATCATAGTACAACATTTGACTTTCGACAAACCAAATTGTCGATGCCATTAACAATAATGTAAATAATTTGGGATAAATACTTTTTTTAGAAGAGTACAAAAGCCAAATCGAAATCAGATAAGAAATCAAAGCTCCTAGTAAGGGGGCTAATACGATAAAAGCAATAATGATAGTAACACCAGAAGGCATTCCGCCATCCTTACCTTCTTTGTACCAAGAAACCACACCAAAACCAGCATGCGCTATTGCCGCTCCGGCAAAACCACCAATTAAAGTATGAGATGAACTTGAAGGTATTCCTAGCCACCAAGTGAGTAGATTCCAACAAATAGCAGCAACTACCCCTGCCAGAATAACCACGAGGTTAATATCCATCGTATTTGCTGTTTTAGCAACAGTATCTGCTACACCAAAGCCAAAAACCCAATATGCCAAGAAGTTAAAAAAAGCAGCCCAAAGTACCGCTTGAAACGGAGACAACACTTTGGTTGCAACAACGGTAGCAATAGCATTGGCTGCATCGTGAAAACCATTGATATAATCAAAAATCAAGGCCAATACAATAATAACAATAAGTAAAGTAAATTCCATAAGTGTAACTTAAGAAGTATCTGATTAGATTAAGAATTTTTTACTGCTATAGACTCTAAAACACTAGCCACGCTCTTACACTTATCAGTCGCAGTTTCTAAAACCGATAATACTTCTTTATATTTAATAATGTTTTTAACATCCGTTTCGTTTTCGAATATTTCAAAAACAGCTTTATTATACACATTATCCGATTTATTCTCCAGCTTGCTAATTCTAGCACATGCTTCAGTAATCTTCTTAATGTCTTTTAAATTCTTTAATTCATTTACAGCCACACCAATATTCTGGCAAGCTTCAAGGTTAATTTCAGTCAATTTTCTTATGGACTTAGTAATCTTATCAACCTGATAAAGACGCATTCTACTTGCAGCCCCATGCAGGTTATCCGCAACATTATCAATTTTAGTAATCAAAGAGTGAATGTCTTCCCTGTCGAAGGGTGTAATAAAGTTTCTACTCAACTCAAGATTAGTTTGTCGAGTGATTACTTCTCCTCTTTCCTCTAGTTTGTCAATTTTTTGAAAAAGAACTTCTCTTTCTTTTAAAGGAAGGTTGACTGCATCATGTAAGATTGACGCTAGTTCGATTAAATTATTTGAGGCATCCTCAAATAGCGGAAAAAACTTTTTTTCCTTAGGGACTAAAAATTGGAAAATACTATTTATTGACATTTTTATGTGTTTTTACAACGCAAATTTACTTCATTTTTGCGCTCAATCTGCACTAGCCTAATAAATCTTCTTCGATTTGGAAACTATTCAAAAAAGACACCGTTTTCTCAATATCGTAATGCAAAATACGGTCTTCCTTTATAAATGAAACTTCCTCTCTGTAAGCAGCTAAAAACATTTCGATAAAATCGCTCGATTTCAAAGGTCTCCTGTATTGAATGGCTTGCGCTGCATTCATTAATTCGATTGCTAAAATGCGCTCGATATTGTCCATTACTCGCAATGCTTTTGTAGCTCCGTTTGCTCCCATACTCACATGGTCTTCTTGACCATTGCTAGACACGATGCTATCAATACTAGCCGGTGTCGCTAATTGCTTGTTCTGACTAACAATACTGGCCGCTGTATATTGAGGAATCATCAATCCGGAGTTCAATCCAGGGTTATCCACTAAAAATGCAGGTAGATTACGTAATCCTGAAATTAATTGGTAGGTTCTTCTTTCTGAAATACTGCCTAATTCTGCCAAAGCAATTGCCATAAAGTCTAGGGCTAATGCTAAAGGCTGCCCATGAAAATTACCTCCAGAGATAATTTTATCACTTTCAATAAAGATATTAGGATTATCTGTAACCGAATTAATTTCAGTTTTAAATACTTTTTTCACATACTCGAAAGCGTCTTTTGATGCTCCGTGCACTTGAGGAATGCAACGAAATGAGTATGGATCTTGCACATGCATTTTCTCTTGCTCAATGATTTCACTACCCTCTAAAAATCCTTTTACACGACTAGCCGTAACGATTTGACCTTTGTGCGGACGTATAAAATGTATTAACTCATCAAATGGTTCGATACGACCGTCGAAACCTTCTAAAGAAATAGCTCCTATTAGATCTGCTAAATAAGAGAACTTATTGGCTTTCATTAAAATATGTGCTCCATAGGCACTCATAAACTGAGTACCATTCAATAAGGCCAAACCTTCTTTAGATTGCAATACAATTGGCTCCCAGTTAAAGTGTGCCATTATTACACTTGAATGTACTTTTTTACCTTCAAAATAAACTTCTCCTTCACCTAACAATGGTAATGAAAGATGTGCTAAAGGAGCTAAATCTCCAGAAGCACCTAACGAACCCTGGGTATAAATTACTGGCAAAATATCGTTGTTGTAGAAAGCAACTAATCGCTCCACTGTTTGCAATTGTATTCCTGAATGTCCATAACTTAAAGACTGTATTTTAAGTAACAACATTAATTTTACAATAGCACTTGGAACCTCTTCTCCCGTACCGCAAGAATGGGATTTCACTAGGTTTTCTTGTAATTTCGACAAGTTTTCATTCGATATTTTCACATTGCAAAGTGAACCAAAACCAGTATTAATACCGTAAATAGGCTCCGAATGAGAAACCATTTTGTCATCTAAAAAGTCGCGACATTTTTGAATATTGATTTTGGCTTCATCAGATAATTCTAATAATTTATGTTGGGAAATAATTTCTTGTACTATTTCAAGGGAAAGCACTTCAGTACTTATGTAATGTGTATTATCCATCTTGCATTGATTTTTTGAATAGCCAAAATTGAATAAATCAATATTAAAAAGCAACTTATATTAATAATAATTAAAAATTATTGTCAAATAATATTAAATTAATGAATTTGACGTAGTAATTACAAGAATATTCTTCCTTAAATAGTAATACAGTTTTAATAACTGTAGAACTGACTATATCCACCCGCTACACACTGCATTTATTGAATACAATTAGTACACGCGGTATATGAATAGCTTGTTAATCAAGCTGAAACGAGAAAAATATATCAGTCGATGATAAAAAAAAATTAGTAATAAACAAATTTACTTGGAGTAGGGAGTAAATGAAATATATCGATTGTTCTATTAATAAGCTCCTAAAATGAGAAATACTCAACAAGAATCAAATTCTCATTAGATTATTAAAATATTCGCAAAAACTGAAAAAAGGTTTTTTGCTTTTTATAAAAAACTGTATTTTTGGCAAACAGAAATGAAACACAACAGATCAAAATATCACACTTCGATACTAGCCCAAATTCGGGTTGTACTATCTGCTACAACTACATTTACAGTTACAACTACTACCCCTTAGGGGTATACATTTTACATATAATCCTATCAAACTATTTTTCTTTTTTAAAAAAAGGAAATCTTTGGATGTATAAAAGAAGCTTGCATTTTCTAAATCAAAACAAACAAAATGAAAATATTAAAATTTGGTGGAACTTCTGTCGCCAATGCCCAAAATATAAAACGTGTCTTAGACATCGTATCAAATAAAGCAAAACAAGATAAATTAATTGTAGTGGTTTCCGCTTTTAGTCAAGTGACTAATTTATTGGAATTGGCTTCTGAAAAAGCGGCATCTAATGATGAAACTTATAAAGAAATTGTTGCTGATATAGAGAAAAAACATCTAGACGCGATAAAGGAGTTAATTCCCATTAGCGAACAAAGTGGCTCGTTAAGCAATATAAAAAGAATTACAAACCATCTGGAAACTTTATTGGACGGTTGTTTCTTATTGGGCGAGTTATCCAATAGAACATCTGATACTATTTTAAGCTTTGGAGAGTTATTGTCTTCTTATATTATAGCCGAAGCGCTAAAGCAAAATTTAACAAACAGCAGTTATAAAGACAGTCGAGAACTAATTAAAACTAATAATTCTTTTGGAAAAGCAGCGGTAAACTTCGCAATAACAAATCAATTAATCACTGATTTTTACAAATCGAGTGAATCGCAAGTTATTGTTATGCCGGGATTTATTGCTTCCGCCCTTGACGGTATCAATACCACTTTAGGTCGTGGCGGATCAGATTATACAGCTGCAATTATGGCTGGGGCTTTAGATGCGACTGATTTAGAAATTTGGACTGACGTGAATGGCATGTACACTGCCAATCCTAAAATCGTAAAACAAGCCCAACCGATAGCTTCCATTTCATATCAAGAAGCCATGGAATTATCTCATTTTGGTGCCAAAGTTTTGTTTCCTCCAACTATTCAACCAGTATTGAGAAAGAATATTCCAATTCATATCAAAAACACGTTCGAGCCAGAGGCAGAAGGAACCTTTATATCAAATAATAGCCTATCAAACGGTTCTCCGGTAAAAGGAATTAGCCATATCGAGCACATCACTTTGATTACGCTTGAAGGACCAGGAATGATAGGTGTTTCTGGATCTTCAAAAAGACTGTTTGAAGTTTTATCACATGAAAACATAAATGTTATTTTTATTACTCAAGCTTCGTCTGAACATTCCATTTGTATCGGAATTCTAAATTCAGACGCCCAAGCGGCTGAAGAAGCTATCAACAAAGCTTTTCATATAGAGATTTTGCAACACAAAATTGACCCTTGCATAGTAGAGAAAAATCTTTGCATCATCGCTCTTGTGGGGGAAAACATGAAAAATCATCAAGGCTTGAGCGGTAAAATGTTCAGTACTTTAGGAAAAAATAATGTTAATATTCGTGCAATTGCTCAAGGTGCTTCTGAAAGAAATATTTCGGCAGTAATCAACGAAAGAGATGTCAAAAAAGCATTAAATACACTTCACGAACGCTTTTTTGAAGACAATACAAAACAATTAAACTTGTTTGTAATGGGTGTCGGTAATGTTGGAGAAAAATTCATCGAGCAAATCAGCCAGCAAAATAAATTCCTGAAGGACAACTTAAAAATAAATCTACGAGTTATCGCTTTGTCTAATTCAAGAAAAATGCATTTTGACGACGACGGAATTAACCTAAAAGTATGGCAAAGTGCTTTAGATAATGGAGAAGCTGCTGATAAAGAAGCTTTCATCTCTAAAGTAAAAGCACTTAATTTACGAAATAGTATTTTTGTCGATATCACCGCAAACGAAAGTGTTTCAAGAACATACGAGCATTTTTTAAAACAAAATATTGCAGTGGTAACTTGCAACAAGATTGCCTGCTCATCAGCGTATGACAATTACAAAAACCTTAAAAATTTATCTCGAAAATACAATGCGCCTTTCTTGTTTGAAACTAATGTTGGCGCTGGACTACCTATTATTGACACTGTAAAAAATTTAGTCGCTTCAGGTGACAAAGTCAATAAAATTCAAGCTGTTTTATCAGGAAGTTTGAACTTTATCTTTAATAATTTTGATCAAAATCATTCTTTTCATAATGTGGTAAAAGAAGCCGGTATTCAAGGATTTACGGAACCAGACCCAAAGATTGATTTGAGCGGAATTGACGTAGCTAGAAAAATATTGATCTTAATTCGCGAAAGTGGGTACAAGATGGAAATTGAAGAGATTGCAAACGAATCTTTTCTTCCTGTTGCATGTATGGAAACAGCAAACAATGAAGATTTCTTTAAGTCACTAATTGAACATGCTAGTCATTTCGAAGGAATTTTGGCGGAAGCCAATGAAAAAGAGAGCCGATTAAAATTTGTAGCCCAATTTGAAGATGGAAAAGCAAGCGTTGGTTTGCAATTCATCCCAAAAGATCATCCTTTTTATAATTTAGAAGGAAAAGACAATATCGTATTGTTCTACACAGATCGCTATGTAGACCAACCGTTATTAATAAAAGGCGCTGGTGCTGGTGCTGCAGTTACCGCTTCAGGTATTTTTGCAGATGTAATAAGAATAGGGAATGTGTAAATTTAAGTTACAAAGTAACTCAGGAACAAAGTAGCAAAATTTAGTCGTTTATCAATAAGCTCTAAGTTTTGGAAACTTTGAACCTTTGAAGCTTTGCTTCTTTGAAACTAATAGAAAATGAACGAAATAAAAATATTTTGCCCTGCGACAATCGCGAATCTATCCTGTGGCTTCGACGTCCTTGGATTGTGTTTGGACAATGTGGGAGATGAAATGATTATTAGGAAATCAGACCAAAAAGGAATTCGCATCACTAAACTGGTAGGTGCTGATTTGCCGCTCGAAACCGACAAAAATGTAGCCGGAGTTGCGGCTTTGTCGATGCTTGATGCCTTACAATCGGATGCAGGTTTTGATATCGAAATCTACAAAAACATCAAAGCAGGAAGCGGAATTGGCAGTAGCGCGGCCAGTTCAGCAGGAGCTGTTTTTGGTATCAATGAACTTTTAGGAAGACCATTTGAGATCAAAGATTTGGTTCCTTTTGCTATGCAAGGCGAAAAACTAGCTTGCGGAAATGCTCATGCCGATAATGTTGCCCCCGCCCTACTTGGTGGTTTTACATTGGTGCGCAGTTACAGCCCGCTAGATATCATTAGAATCGAAAGTCCATCTGAATTGTACGCCACGGTAGTTCATCCACAGATTGAGTTGAAAACATCAGATGCGCGTTCCGTCTTAAAACAAACAGTTTCCCTCAAAAGCGCTATTATGCAATGGGGAAATGTAGGTGGATTGATCGCTGGTTTATACACCAAAGATTATGATTTAATAGGTCGCTCGCTACATGATGAAATTGTGGAACCTATTCGCAGTGTACTAATTCCGGGTTTTGATTTAATCAAACAAACCGCTTTAGAAAACGGAGCTTTAGGATCTGGTATTTCAGGTTCAGGTCCTTCTATATTCGCTTTAAGCAAAGGACAAGATACAGCAAATAAAATTGCCAAAGCAATGAGTGCCGTTTATGACAAAATGAATTTGCCTTATGAAATTCACGTTTCAAAAGTAAATCCTGATGGCGTTCGCATACTATAAGCTCTATCTAAAACACAAAATAATCAGTGAAATAATAGCCCAAGATGCACTGATTTTAAAAAATCATTTTTAATCTGTGAATCTGCGGCAAAAGATTTAAGAAAATAAAAGTTACAATGAAATACTACAGTTTAAACCATAACGCAGCAAACGTCTCTTTTCAAGAAGCTGTAATACAAGGATTAGCATCTGATAAAGGATTGTATTTTCCCGAAACAATTACTCCTTTACCTCAAGAATTTTTTGACACTATCGAAAATCTAAGCAATGAGGAAATTGCTTTTGAGGCGATTCGCCAATTTGTGGGTGACGAAATTCCTGAGGATAAATTAAAAGAAATCATTGCCGATACACTTTGCTTTGAATTCCCAGTCGTAGAAGTCGAAAACGGAATCTATTCCCTTGAATTATTTCACGGTCCTACCATGGCTTTTAAGGACGTAGGCGCCCGATTTATGTCCCGTTGTTTAGGATATTTCAACAAAGATAAAAAAGACAGTAAAAATACGGTTCTTGTTGCTACTTCTGGAGATACAGGTGGTGCAGTTGCAAGTGGATTTCTGGGTGTAAAAGGCGTTGAGGTGATTATCCTTTATCCATCAGGTAAAGTAAGTGACATTCAAGAACGACAATTGACGACTTTAGGACAAAATATTTCAGCACTTGAAGTAGACGGTTTTTTTGATGATTGCCAAGACATGGTTAAAAAAGCATTCTTAGATGAGAGTTTGAAACATCATAATCTGACTTCGGCGAATTCGATCAATATCGCACGCTGGTTGCCACAGATGTTTTATTTCTTTTTCGCGTATAAAGCCTTAAAAAAACAAAACAAACCTTTGATTTTCTCTTGTCCGAGTGGAAACTTTGGGAATATTTGTGCGGGAATTATCGCCAAAAAAATGGGCTTGCCAGTAGCGCATTTTGTAGCCTCCACTAATGTGAATGATACGGTACCTCGTTTCTTAGAAAATGGAGTTTATGATCCAAAACCTTCCGTAGCAACAATATCAAATGCGATGGACGTTGGGAATCCTAGCAATTTCATCCGTATTCAGGAAATGTACCAGAATGATTTAGAGGAATTCAAAAAGGATTTTTCTTCTTTTACTTTCTCAGATGTAGCCACTTTAGAAGCCATGAAATCCATTTACAATAAAAACGGCTACATCGCCGAACCGCATGGAGCTGTTGGTTACCTTGGATTAAAAAGAGAATTACAAAATCATAGCAATGCCATTGGGATTTTCCTAGAAACCGCACATCCAATCAAGTTTTTGGATACTGTGGAACCAACATTAAATGTAAAACTGCCAATTCCTAAACAAATTGAAAGTGTATTAGGAAAGGACAAAGTGAGTACTAAAATTAAAACTTACGAGGAGTTTAAAGCATTTTTAAGGTAATTCTTTAAACACTTCTTAAATATACAAACGACTGAGAAGACATTTTTCAGTCGTTTTTTTATTAAATAATTTTATTTAATTGATTTTGAATAGAAATCTGCATTTTAAAAGCAGAAATGAACTGTTCTTTTCTAATTTATAAAAATTTAGTTTTGGGATAAAATCGCATGGAGTAGACTCACAAAAAATTATTAGCTAAATTAGCAAAACTATCTTTATTCTATCCTTACAGAATAACTGAGAAAAAAATAAACAAAATTTAATAGTATGATTTTATCAAATAGAGAAAATGTGTCCGAAAGTGAAATGACTTATCTCGATTCTGTAATGAAAGAAAGTTTAAACCTGAACACGATTCACTTTGGCAAAAGCCCAAGAAAAGTTATACAATACGATAAAAGACCGAATATGTATGGAGGTAACGGTTTGGTTTATCTACTCCAAATGTTCGCTGACGGGGAGTTGGTTAATAACCGAATTGGAGCTTATATGATCTTACCAACTTCTAACGATTCAGTGGGTTTTCACACTCATGGCTCCCGAAAAGAACAAGAATTGTACATTATTATGGAAGGAACAGCTGAGTATCTTGAAAAGAAAGATTGGGAAAGTACTGAAAATAAATATAGAGTAGAAAAAGGAAATATTACTACAATGCGAGGCGGTGGTTTTCATGGTTTAAAAAATATTGGGGATTCACCGTTAATTATTTTTGTAATAACGACAAACGAATAAAAGGAAGCTCGGAAAAAATAATGGCATATCCACACAATACCCGAAATTAATTTCTATCGCTAGTCAGAACGTACCTGCTCAATATTACCATGCCAACCAAAATTTGATCAATTGCCGTCGATTTATAGAATTTACACTAGCCAAAATACTTGTTTAGCACAATAAGGAATTCGGTTTTGTCTATTGGTTTTGTAATGTAATCATTAGATCCTGCAAGCAACGCTTTTTCTCTATCACCATTAAGTCCAAAAACGGACTGTGTTATAATAATTACATCACTGTTTAATTCCCTAATCTCTATTTTTAGTTCATAGCAGTTCATGTCAGGCATCTGAACGTCAACTAATATTAAATTGATATTTGGATGCTCTTTGAATTTTTCAATTGTTTCAAACCAAGTTTTTACTTCGATTATCTCTTTTCTAAGATCTTGTGCTGACTTTAAGATTAACTTTCTTGAAATAATTTCATCATCAGTAATTAGCATTTTTAATTTTGCTTTTATTCGAGTAATACTCTTTTTGCTCTTACTGCAAATATTTATTTTTGCCTCGCCAAAATTACCCACAAAAAAAGCTACTAACTTACTAAACTTAGTAGCTTTTTTTTATCCTGATTAAGGTTTAGATAACCTGCAAGTCAGTTTTCATTGAGAGGACACGGTTTAGGTGGACTCTGCCTTTGAATCTATTCTATACTTAAAAAAACTACTATGATTAGTTTTCTTTTCTATTCAAAAAAGCATTTTACAATTTATTAAACTTAAACTTTTGTCCGCCAATTGATGCTTCATACATCAGCCCGCCTTTTTGCATAGTGAACACCATCACACCATCCGTATATTTTACATTTGCTGAGGCTCCTTCGGTTACTGCCACTGCCGAAACTTGGGCAGCAAACTCAAATTGACTATCTTTAAAACGCTCCAATTCCTTTTTTGACTCAAAAAATATGACCTCACTATATGCCTGTCCTCCTGCCTGGAATCCAATGGTTACTTGCGATAACTTAGCCATACCTATAAGCTTACCATGCTCATAAACAGCACCATTACCAGCTGCCCCACCAACAATAAAGCCACCTTTACCCACATTAGGGAAAATGACATAGCCAGCCGATCTTTCAAAAATCGCTTTCAGAAGTGGATCCTCTGCAATAAATTCCCTCTTTGCAGTCTCGCTATCAGAGATAATGCTCTTTATTTTATCTTTCGACTGCCCTAATATAGCCGATATGTTCAGCAGACAAGCCATTACAAAAACCCAAGTGATATTTAAATTTCTCATTTCTTAAATTATTAAATTATTTTATTTCCTATACATTTAAAGGTACAGCTTTTTTACCCAATAAGTAGCGGCTTTGGCGGCTTACAGCTTTTAGAACTAATAATTTAACACCAAATTAAGTTCTTGACTTACATTAAGATATTTATCAGTCTGGCTTTTTGATTTTGAAAAATTTCATGAATAGGAGCGTATACATTTATTACGACATTTTTGCGTAAGGGATTGCGGCGTTATCCTTTATTTTTTTCTTTCAAAAATAAAGATTGAGCCAAAAGCCTGACCCCAAAGCTGTAGATTAATACTTTAATAGAAAAAAATTCTGCTTTAGGGTTACGCCCAAAGCAGAATTAGAATAGAACTAAAAACTTATTCTGTTGTAGTTTTATTTATATTTGCTAAAAGAAATTCCTACTACGACTAACGTAAATACCCATGATAACAAAAGCACTATTAGAAGATGTTTCGAGCTTAAATAAATTAATAAATTCAGCTTACCGCGGGGAGTTCTCCAAAAAAGGATGGACTACTGAGGCTAACTTGCTTGAAGGTAGCCGCACGAATGAATCAGAGTTAATTGAAATTCTTCAAGACTCTAAAAACACAATTCTGAAATTTACTGAGAATGGACATATTAACGCTTGTGTTTTGCTCGTTGAAAAAGAACAGCAATTGTATTTAGGGATGCTAACGGTTTCTCCGGAATTGCAGAATAGCGGTATTGGAAAAAAACTTTTGTATAATGCCGAAACACATGCTAAAGCATTGGGATTGAAAACAATTGTAATGACAGTAATATCAGCCAGAGATGAATTGATTGCTTGGTACAAACGTCATGGTTATATTGATACCGGAGCAAGAGAGGCTTTTCCTGTAGGTGACATTCATATTTCAATCTCAGAGCAGCCTCTGGAGTTTATGGTGTTGGAGAAAAATATAATCTAATTTTTAAGGCGAAAAAACATGTCTACTGAGGCGCGTGTTTTAAAGAACGAACTCTTCAAATAGTCGTTGCGTCGTATTCTCTAAATTGTCACACAATCCCGGATGCGGTCTTGAGGTTTGAATTACGGAACTACGCAAAGCGGTTAACCAACGAAAACGGGACGGAACATCCATCAATGCAATAGGCCCACCATCTTTGGTGCCATGTGCTACTTTTTCGAAAGCCAATAGATTCATTTGGATTTGTTCCACATCCGTTTCTGCCGAAAATAATAATGCTTTTTCCACATTAAGAGAATGAAGTACTTTTATAAATTTGGCTTTTTTGCAAAAAAGAACAATCCCTACATTGAGGAATTCTTCGCGCTCTACCTTAGGCACAACACGAATTACAGCATACTCATATAAGTTTTTCTCTTGCATTTTGTGCTTCCTTTATAAAAATTTCTGAATGATTTAATCGGGTCAATAGAAACTGCAAATATATATTTCGCAATTCTGCTGCGTTGTCTTCGACCTCTTCCCACTGCAACCATTCCTCTGGGATTAAGTTTACAATTTCTTCTAAGACTTCGGGAGTCAATATTTTTTTGAAAGCGGTATCTGTTTCAGCCAATACTGACGCCTGCGGCAACAATACGTGGTCTTTTATTAAGGCAAACGGACTTTTAGCGTGTTTTTCCCAATTGGTCCAAGAGTGATGAAAATACAAACTTGCCCCGTGATCGATTAACCATAATTCTTTATGCCAAATCAACATGTTAGTATTTCTAAAGGTACGATCTACATTAGTGATGAAAGCGTCTAGCCAAACAATTTGTGATGCCAAAGCAGAATCAACAACTGTTACCACAGGATCAAAATTGATTGCACCCGAAAGAAAATGCAGTGCTAAATTCATCCCTTGACTTCCCTGCAATAAATCCTGAATTTCCTCATCGGCCTCAGTACGTCCAAAAGCTTCATCAAGATTGGCAAAAACCAACTCTGGCATTTTCATACCTAAAGCTCGTGCAATTTCGCCACCAATCAGCTCGGCGATTAAGGCTTTGACACCGTGACCAGCACCTTTGAATTTGAGCACGTATTTGAAATCATCATCAGCTTCCGCCAAAGCAGGCAGAGAACCGCCTTCGCGCAAAGGAGAGATGTACCGCGTTACATTTACGGTTCGAAGATTGAACTTGGTTTTCATATTCGGAATTTACTGAGGTACAAACTTACAAATTAGTTAACTAGATTTTACTGGAAGCATTAAATTACTGCTTGTTTTCTAAACTCAAAAAAGCTTTCCCTAAATAGCTAATAATATCCGAAGCGATGAAGGACTGATGTCCCGTTTCCGGCAAAGCAATATCAGCCGTAAGTCCATGAAGATAAACACCTAAAATTGCTGCATTCAATGGCTCATAAGATTGAGCCAATAAACCAGTGATAATTCCTGTCAATACATCACCGCTTCCCGCTGTAGCCAAAGCCGCGTTTCCTGTTGTATTTTGGTAAACGGTTTCCCCATCAATAATATGAGTGGGTGCGCCTTTCATCACGACAATCAAATCATATTGTTTAGAAAACGCGATTGTTTTATCAAACTTATGTTCCTCCGAATTCCAATTACCTATTAATCGTTGCAATTCTTTCGGGTGTGGTGTCAATATAGTTTTTGGCTTTAACAATGCTAACCACTCTTTGTTAACGGACAAAATGTTCAACGCATCAGCATCAATAACAAGAGGAGTTTTATTGCTTATCAAAAACCGGTGAACTGCTTTTTGGGTTTTAGGTTCTTGTCCCAAACCTGGACCGATTCCTATCGCCTGCGGCTTTATGTCGAATGCGATATTCGAAATGTATTTCTCACTTTCGTCCGTGAGCGTCATTACTTCTGGATTCGAAATTTGCAGGATCTCATATCCAATTTTAGGAACATAAGCCGTTACAAGTCCGCAACCTGATTTAAGGCAGGCCTTTGACGACAAAACAGCTGCCCCCATCTTACCATAGCTTCCCTCGATAATTAATGCGTGTCCCTGAATTCCTTTGTGCGCATTGGAATCAACGGGTTTGTACCGTTTTAGGATTTCTATTTTATTTATAAAAAAGGACTGCTTCATTTTAAATTATTTATTTAAAAATACGAAAATTATAGGAAACCGAAAATAATCATTCCTTTTCAGCAACATGGCATTCCATAAAACTGACGTTTCATATCTCTTAGCTTGTGGTTCCACTAAAAATATCAAAAACACTTTTTGTTATTCTTTTAAAAAACTATACTTTAGTCTCCTATAATTACTATTAAAAATAAACAGATGCAAAAAACATTATTTTTATTACTCTTAACTGGTTTTATAAATTACTCCAGTGCCCAACAATCTAATAAAGAAGAAAAAACTGCTGCCCCAGAAATTACTTCTAAGTCAAATCTGGTTTTCAATCCTGATCAAAATGTGATTACAGAGCACATTACTACCATTACAGGGCAAAAAGTGCCTTACAAAGCAACTACAGGGACTATGCCTGTTTGGGATGAAGACGGAAAAGCCCTAGCAGGATTATTTTATACCTATTACGAACGCTCGGATGTGCAAGATCGAGCTTCCCGCCCACTGGTTATTTCTTTCAATGGCGGCCCTGGATCTGCTTCGGTTTGGATGCATATTGCGTATACGGGACCTAAACTATTGAATATTGATGATGAAGGATACCCTTTGCAGCCCTATGGAATCGAGGAAAATCCTTATTCTATTTTAGATGTTGCCGATATCGTTTTTGTAAATCCAGTAAACACCGCTTATTCCAGGCCGACAAGCAAAGACATTCCAAAAGAAAAATTCTTTGGCGTAAATGCAGATATCAAATACTTGGCCGACTGGATTGGCGGATTTGTAACTCGCGCTAATCGTTGGGCCTCCCCTAAGTATCTTATTGGAGAGAGCTATGGTACAACACGTGTTTCCGGCCTTGCGCTTGAATTACAAAACAAGCAATGGATGTATCTGAATGGCGTTATATTAGTATCACCTACCACCTTGGGAATAACTCGCGGCGTAGCTACTGATGCTGCATTAAAACTACCTTATTTTGCTGCAACTGCTTGGTATCATAAAATGTTAGCTCCCGATTTACAGAATAAAGATTTGACAGATATGTTGCCCGAAGTGGAGGATTTTACCATAAATGAACTTCTTCCCGCTTTGAGTAAAGGAGGCTCCCTTGATGAAAAGAGTAAAGATGAAATAGCAGCAAAAATAGCACGTTATTCTGGTATTTCGGAAAAAGTAGTGTTGCAAAATAATCTAGATGTTCCCTATAATTACTTCTGGAAAGAACTGTTACGTGATCAAGGTTTTACGGTAGGTAGATTAGACTCCCGTTATAAAGGCATCGACCGCAAAGACGCAGGAGATAGCCCTGATTTCAATGCTGAACTAACTTCTTGGCTGCATTCCTTTACACCCGCTATCAACATGTACATTCGGAATGATTTAAATTATAAAACCGATTTCAAATACAACATGTTTGCTCCTGTAAACCCTTGGGATAGAACTAATGATGAAACGGCCGAAAACCTGCGTCAAGCAATGGCACAAAATCCCTATTTGAATCTTATGGTCCAGTCTGGCTACTATGATGGAGCTTGCGATTATTTTAATGCGAAATACAATTTATGGCAAATGGATCCAAGCGGAAAACTAAAAGACCGAATGACTTGGAAAGGTTACAGAAGTGGACATATGATGTATCTAAGAAAAAAAGATCTGGAAACAGCAAATGAAGACATTAGAGACTTTATAAAAAATTCACTGCCTAAAATTAGAGAAGCTGCAAAATACTAAGATTGCACTCTTCCGGGTAAAAAGACAAACCAAAGCTATTTTTTGATTTGTCTTTTTATTTCAATTAGGTTTCGAAGTTCTTTAATAAAAAGAATATCACAATAGATAGTTGAAAATAGCTCCTAAGTAGTATTGAATTTACAATTATAATGCCTTAAATCTGATAATTTTTCAATAAATTAGCCACTTCAAAAAATCATAAAAAAGCGATAATGAAAAATACTGCGCTAACGCACATACACGAGAGTTTGGGAGCAAAAATGCTACCATTTGCCGGATACAATATGCCTATTTTATATGAAGGGGTAAATGCAGAACATGAAACTGTACGTAACGCAGTGGGTGTATTTGACGTTTCTCACATGGGAGAATTCTTGCTTTCAGGTCCAAATGCTTTAGCTTTGATTCAAAAAGTAAGCTCAAACGACGCTTCAGTGTTAACTGTTGGTAGAGCGCAATATTCTTGTTTGCCTAACAATGAAGGTGGTGTTGTAGACGATTTGCTTATATACAAGATGAAAGAGGAGAAATACTTACTGGTTGTAAATGCTTCGAATATTGAAAAAGACTGGAATTGGATTTCGGCTCAAAATGATTTGGGTGTCAACATGAAAAACTTATCTGATGACTACTCATTATTGGCAATTCAAGGACCAAAAGCGGTTGAGGCAATGCAATCATTATCTTCAATAGACTTGGCTTCCATAAAATATTACCATTTTGAAGTAGCAGATTTTGCAGGATTAGACAATGTTATTATATCCGCTACTGGTTACACCGGTTCTGGTGGATTTGAAATTTATTGTAAAAATGAAGACGCTAAACAAATATGGAATAAAGTATTTGAAGCGGGTGCCCCTTATGGAATCAAACCAATAGGGTTGGCTGCACGTGATACTTTACGTCTTGAGATGGGTTTGTGCTTATACGGAAACGACCTTAGCGACACTACATCTCCACTGGAAGCAGGACTTGGTTGGATCACTAAATTCACTAAAGAATTTACTAACTCTGAAAATCTAAAAAAGCAAAAAGAAGAAGGTGTTACTAGAAAATTAGTTGCTTTTGAAATGCAAGAACGTTCCGTTCCAAGACATGACTACGAGATTGTAGATGCTTCTGGAACTGTTATCGGAATTGTAACTTCTGGAACCATGTCTCCATCGATGAATAAGGGAATTGGACTGGGCTATGTTAGCGTTGCTAATAGTGCGGTTGACAATGATATCTTTATCCGAATCAGAAAAAATGATGTTCCGGCCAAGGTAGTTAAGTTGCCTTTCTACAAGAAATAAATTGTTTTTTGGTCAAAAAATATAAGTTCTCAAACTAATTTTTAAAATAATTAGCTTAACTTTAATTGACGAGATGACCACAATCCATGAAAACAATTTCACTGCTTTTGTTATTGATAACATTTTCGGTTTTTGCCCAAAATGAAACCAAAACATGTGAAATACTTTCTAAAATAAATACGCTTATTCAAAGTGAGCATATTCTTCCAAAACCGATAGACGACAGTCTCTCGGTTTTTGTTTTTGATAAGCTTATTGATGAACTAGATCCAACCCACAATCTCTTTCTAAAGTCAGAATACGAAACTCTTTCGCGAAAATATCGTTTTCAACTTGACGATTATATCAATGCTAAAAATTGCTCCTTCCTAACCGATATAAATAGTGTTTTTAAAGCTGGGCTAGCGCGAAACAAAATTTGTTTAGAAGCAATAGCAAATGAAAGCCTAGATTATGACACAAAAGATACTATTCACTTATACAGGAAATCAGTTCCGTTCTACCTGATGGAAAATCAAATTGAAAAAGTTTTGCTAAAGAAAATAAAATATGAAGTTCTAGATGATATCGCTTCAAAAATAACTAGTCTTGACTCCATTAAAGCTAACTTTAAGGCATTGACATCAGCATCAAAAAAAATAATTATAGAGAATGAACTTTGCAGAATAAATACCATCCTCCAAAGCAGCAGTTCTAATTCAGAAAGTGTCTTTAATCATTTCTGTAATTACTTTGACCCACACACCGCCTACTTCAGTAATGACTCCAAATCAAATTTTGTTTCGTCTTTATCAAAAGAGCATCTGTCATTGGGATTAAATGTCAGCCTAAATGAAAACAATGAAGTCATCATTTATGCTATAAACCCTAACGGCCCTGCATTTCAAACAGGTAAAATTAAAAAAGGAGATCAAATTATTTCTGTTTCCAATAAGAAGGAAACGTACGACGTCTCTTGCGCAACGATAGAATCAATAGCAACAATGATTCTTTCTAATAGCAATAAGACAATCATACTAACATTGCGAAGAAACTCAGGTCAAAATTTCGACGTTACTATTGAGAAACAACTCATAAAAGATGAGTCAAGCACGGTCTACAGCTTTATCATCGAAGAAAAAAATGAAAAATTCGGTTATCTGAAAATTCCAAGTTTTTATGCCGACTTTGAAGGAAATAGCGGCAGAGGGTGCGCGGAAGACGCAGCTATGGAAGTGTTAAAATTACAGAAAGAAGATATTAAAGGACTAATTATAGATTTAGTTGACAATGGAGGTGGCTCCATTGAAGAGGCGATAAAGTTAGCAGGAATGTTTATTGATTCGGGGCCTATTTCAATTATTGTGGACAATAAGCAGCTTTCCACAATAGTAAATGACCCATATACCGGCATGTTATATAAGGATGCAATTGTTGTTCTAATAAATGGCAATACGGCATCTGCAAGTGAATTTTTCGCTTCCATTCTACAAGATTACAATAGAGCACTATTGTTGGGAAGTTCCACTCTCGGCAAAGCGACAATACAAACTATAATGCCGCTAGACCAGAATGACAATGAGAATTTCTTAAAACTGACTATTAACAAATTTTATCGGGTGACTGGCAAAAGTAACCAGGCTTTGGGCATTACTCCAGATGTATTATTGCCAAAAATCTATGAAACAGTCAGTCCGAAGGAAAGCAATAGTCCATCTTCATTTAAAAATGACAGCTTGACAGCACAGCTACCTTTTAAGCTGTACATGAATACCAGTTGGTTTGAAAAAGCAGCAAAAAACAGCAAAAAAAGAATTGCTTCCAATCCTTATTTCAATGAAATAAAAGAAGTAAACAAAAAAATAACTGACTTAATTAATAAACCAAAACCACCACTACCCATAACTATTGAAGCTGTGTTAGGAGACCAGATGGAAATCAATCGTTTATCCCTAGAAATTACTACGCTTGAGGCACAAACTAATAATTTAAAGATTTATAACTCTTACTTGAATAAATTTCTTCTCAGCCTAAATCCCCAGGAAAAAGAAAGCAATCAATTTCAACTAGAAATACTAAAAACAAATCAATTTATAAAGGAGTCGATAAACATATTAGAAGATTTCAACTCTTTAAAATAGACTCAAAAGTATCCATATTCCATCCATTTAATGAAAAGAACAGCACTTCATCTTGGTAAAAGTAACTATTAGACGTATTTTTGCAGCTCAATATAATAATTTAGAAATGGGAAGAGCGTTTGAATTCAGAAAAGGGAGAAAAATGAAACGTTGGTCAGCGATGGCCAAAGCATTTACCAGAATTGGAAAAGACATCGTAATGGCCGTTAAGGAAGGTGGACCAAATCCTGAAGCCAATTCTAGATTACGTGCGGTTATACAAAATTCAAAGGCAGCAAACATGCCTAAAGAAAATGTGGAACGCGCCATTAAAAAAGCTACAGATAAGGATACCGCTGATTATAAGGAAGTGCTTTTTGAAGGTTATGCACCACATGGAATTGCGGTTATCGTTGAAACTGCCACCGACAATAACAACAGAACTGTTGCTAATGTAAGAAGCTGTTTTAACAAATGCAATGGAACGATGGGTACACAAGGATCAGTCGAATTTATGTTTGACCATACCTGTAACTTCCGAATCCCTGCTGAAGGATTAGATCCTGAAGAATTAGAGCTGGAATTAATTGACTTTGGTGCTGAGGAAGTTTTTGAAGACGAAGACGGTATTTTAATCTATGCCGCTTTTACTAGCTTTGGAACCATCCAAAAAGAATTGGAAAACAGAGGTTTGGAAATACTTTCTTCCGGATTTGAAAGAATTCCTCAAATCACGAAAAAACTAACGGACGATGAGATGGCTGACGTCGAAAAATTGATTGAGAAGCTGGAAGATGATGAGGATGTTATGAACGTCTATCATACTATGGAAGAAGCTTAGACAAGCTCGTTGTATACGAAACAAAACTCCAGTACTACTGGAGTTTTTTACATCTAATATTAGAATTCAATTCTAAACACACGACAATGTTATTTCTTCTTTTAAGTATTTTATGTAGTGTTACCGTGGGTATCATCTTCAAAATATCTCGAAAATACACAATCAGCACCGTGCAAATCGTGGCTTGGAATTACATTTTCGCAATTCTGTTATGTTATCTGTCATTCCCTCCCGATTTGAATGCCATAGATGCCAAAGCGCCTTGGAGTATTTACATAAGTCTTGGAGTTTTACTGCCCGCCGTTTTTCTTTTTTTGGCAGCATCAGTAAGGTATATGGGTATCGTAAAAACAGATGCCGCACAACGGCTTTCGTTATTTATTCCCATCTTAGCAGCCTGGCTATTGTTCGAAGAAGATTTTAACACGCTCAAGATTACGGCTTTTTTCATAGCCTTACCGGCAATATTACTTATACTTTCCAAAAAAGCAGAAAACAAAAATAACAAATGGATCTATCCTGCCGTAGTTCTAGTTGGATTTGGACTTATAGACGTTCTTTTTAAACAAATTGCCCTATATGCTAACTTAGCTTTTACAACCTCTTTATTAATTATCTTTTGTATAGCAATGGTCATTATGGTTGCAGCAGTAATCTATGAAGTTATCTTCAAGAAAGTCAGCTTGACCAGAGTCAACTTCATTTTGGGCGCTTTAGTGGGTGTATTTAACTTTGGAAATATCCTTTTCTACCTAAAAGCACACAAGGCATTTGCCGAAAACCCCTCTACAGTTTTTGCTGCGATGAATATGGGTGTGATTATTATAGGAAGTCTTGTGGGGATATTTGTTTTTAAAGAGAAACTTAGTCGTTACAATTACTTTGGATTACTCTTAGCGATAATTGCCATTGTGCTGATCACATTTTCTCAAATTCTCAATAAATAAAAAATTTTACTAAATCATGTTTATAATTGGTATATTACTTATCTAATTATTTCACAAGCGCGGCTTCATTAGCATTACCTAGTTAAACGGAGGTTTTTTTAGCAAACATCTAATCTTTTTTACTTTATAAAAAACCTATAATTTTTTACATGGTTACAAGTTCATTATATTTGCTTGATTTTTGATAAATTCGGCGCTCTAAAAGCAGCCAAGACCTAAAAACATTTGGAATATCATAAATCATTAAAAAGAAGAGTCTCGCTTAATCTAAAGGGAGGAATTAATTTTTTTTTGACGGTTTTCCACCGAATATAGCCGCTGATTGAATGTGTTTAGCTAATCCGCTAAATACTGCTAATAAAGAATATCGTTCTAAGGAACCTTTAAAATTATAACATCTATGACAAACAACATCCTAATTGAAAATCAATATAAAAGAACCAGTTTATTTGAAAAAGAAAACGTAGACTATTTGGTTCGCATTTTAAAAAGATTCAATACCGTACCAAAAATAAATAATATCAATATTATTACCTCAACTAGTGAGCCTACTATTTTCAAAATTGTTCCCAATAAGTCGATTATAATTGGTTCGTCTTTTTTGAATAAACCTATTTTGGCCTTAGTTTATTTACGATATGGTATCGAATGGCAACTGTGGTATAAAGCGTTGAATAACGAAAAAAAAGATGCTATTTTATGCGATATAGCTGCACTTGAAGTGATTCGAATATTTTATAATTTACTACCTAAGGACGATAAAGAAAAATTAGAAAACCTAGATTATCTCTTAATTAATCTAATTAAAAATGATACCCGTTTAAATGCGGAATCTTTATTAAACAACGAAGAGCTGCAATCTTTTCATGATTTAAAAAGATCAAACACCGAACTTAAAGAATCTTGGAAACCTATTATTGAAAATCTAGCAAAACCTACAGAATACTTGTTGATGTCTGGAGGTGATCTTAGATTGAATATCGACGAAATTCATTTGCTAAACAAATACGGATGTCGCCCATTCCCAAGACCCGATGCTTTTACTTTTGCCTCATCAACAGCGACAAGTGTTTCAAATTTTGCCTTTGATAAAACAGATAAAGTTAGAAGTATATTAATTAGAAATAGCTTAAAAAACGGTTTCAAAAAGACTACACTAGAGTTTTCTGAATTACTAAAAAACAACCTGAGAAAAACATTCAAATTAAATGAGGAGTGTGAAATAATTTTTTCACCATCGGGCACCGACTCTTCTCTGCAAATAGCAGCTATAACACAAATTATTTTCGATAAAGAAATAACACATATTTTGGTTGCATCTGATGAAACTGGTAGCGGTGTCGCCGCGGCCTTAAAAGGATGTCATTTTGAAAATACCACTGCCTTAAATTATCCAATTAAAAAAGGTGACAAAATTGAAGGTTTTAGAGATGTTGATTTAATTAAAATCCCTTTTAGAGATGAAAATGGCGCATTAAAATCATCCAATCAATTAGATGAAGAAGTATTTGATGCTGTTTCTAGAACCAAAGATCTAGGCAGGCATGTAGTTTTACATACGATGGATCAATCGAAACTAGGTTATCAATCTCCTAGCGACGAATTCATTAAAAAACTAAATACACTTGAAAATTTATCAATTCAAATAATTGTAGATGGCTCACAGCTTAGATTAGATCCAAAAGACATACAAAATTATTTAAATAAAGGATACATTGTTACCATTACAGGGAGTAAATTCTTCACTGGTCCTCCATATTGCGGCGCATTAATACTACCAAAAAGAGTAAATAAATTAATTCATTCTGTAAAGAACACATTGCCCAAAGGTTTAACCAAATATTACAATCATTCCGATTGGCCTACTTCTTGGTTCTGCTCAAATGAGTTATCTGATGGTTATAACTACGGCTCATATATGCGCTGGAATGCTGCCGTGGTTGAAATGGACAGGTATTACAAAACACCTATTTTGTACCGAAATATGGGTATTGAGATGTTTTGCAATTTTGTTGATGACTCTATAAAAGAGGCCAGCTTTTTGCAGCATATTTATGGTGATGAAACTAAAACGAAAAGTTATAGTAGTAAAGAGTTTGGAATAAGAAATATCCGTACCATTTTTCCTTTCTTTATTTTTAAAGATAATGAAGTATTGTCAGTTGATAAAGTGAAAAAATTATATACTTTACTAAATTCTGATTTATCAGATCAGTTTAAAGACGCTTCTTTAGAAATCATTCGACTTGCTGCTCAAAAATGCCATATCGGTCAAGCTGTTAATGTAAAATATACTAACGAAATTGAAAGTGCAATTTTAAGAATCAGTTTGGGTTCAAGAGTTATTTCTGAAAGTTGGGTCAATAGAGACATTAGTCTCTTTTTTAGAAATATAGAATCACAAATGAGTCAGATCACGATTACTATTAAAAAGATAGAGTTAATTCTTAGTAATCCTGAATTATTGGACTAACTAAAGAAGTTTTCTCCATTTATGTCCAACAAAAAAGTCCCATTTGCAAAAGCAAATGGGACTTTTAAATTTATAGTTGGTAATTTATTTTATCATTTCAATTTTTTGAACTTCTTCTTGATTTACACTGTCAAAGAATCCTTGTTCGTTCATCCAATCATCGCTAAATACTTTACTCATATAACGAGAACCATGATCCGGGAATATGGCAATAACATTACTGTTAACGTCAAATTCACCTTCCTCAGCATATTGCCTGATTGCTTGTAAAACAGCTCCTGAAGTATACCCAACAAACATCCCCTCTTTTCTAGCGATTTCTCTTGCAGAATGAGCGCTTTCTTCGTCAGTTACTTTCATGAATTTATCAATCGTATCAAAATCGGTTGCGGATGGAATCAAGTTTTTACCTAGACCTTCTATTCTATAAGGATAAATTTCATCTTTATCAAACTCTCGTGTTTCATGATATTTTTTTAGCACCGAACCAAAAGCATCAACACCAAGAATTTTAATGTTTGGGTTTTGTTCTTTTAAGTATTTTGCTGTTCCTGAAATTGTTCCTCCAGTTCCGCTACAAGCAACAAGATGTGTAATTTGACCATTAGTTTGTTTCCAAATTTCGGGTCCAGTTGATTTGTAATGCGCATCAATATTTAACTGATTGAAATATTGATTGATATAAACCGACCCTTTCGTTTCTTCATGCAATCTTTTGGCTACACTATAATAAGAACGTTCATCATCTGCCGACACATGAGCTGGGCAAACATAAACTTTTGCTCCTAAGCTGCGAAGCATATCAATTTTATCTTTGGATGATTTTGAACTTACAGCAAGGATACAATTATAACCTTTAATGATACTCACCATAGCCAAGCTAAAACCAGTATTCCCCGAAGTAGTTTCAACTATGGTATCTCCTGGAGATAATATCCCTCTTTTCTCAGCCTCCTCAATAATGTAAAGTGCTATTCTGTCTTTGGAGGAGTGCCCTGGATTAAAAGCTTCTACCTTTGCATAGAAATTACCTTCTAACTCTTCGGTGACTCTGTTTAGCTTAATAAGCGGTGTGTTACCAATTAATTCTAAAACATTGTTGTATGCGTTTATTTCTTCTTTCATAAAAAAATAGTTAGGCAAATTCATCTTTGTTAGACCTCGAAACAGCACAAATTTAACAAAATTTTTTGAATTACTTTTTAATTTTTTCTAAATCTAATAAAAAGCTGAATTCCTTTGCCAATTCTTTAAGAGCTTCAAACCTACCAGACGCTCCTCCGTGACCCGCGTCCATGTTTGTATCTAAAACCAAAAGATTATTATCGGTTTTTAAAGTCCGTAATTTAGCTACCCATTTCGCTGGCTCCCAATACTGCACCTGAGAGTCATGTAAACCAGTGGATATATACATATTAGGATAAGCTTGAGATATAACATTGTCATAAGGAGAATAGGACTTCATATAGCCATAGTATTTTTTTAAATTCGGATTTCCCCATTCATCATATTCCCCTGTCGTTAAAGGAATTGTATCATCTAACATTGTGGTTGCAACATCTACAAAAGGAACTTGAGCAATTACCCCATTATATAATTCTGGCGCCATATTCAAAACAACTCCCATCAATAATCCTCCAGCAGATCCTCCTTCTGCATATAAATGCTCAGGTGAAGTATATTTTTCCTTGATTAAATATTTAGAGCAGTCAATGAAATCAGTAAAAGTATTTTTCTTTTTTAACAATTTTCCGTCTTCATACCATTTTCTTCCTAGATCTTCCCCTCCTCGAATGTGTGCTATTGCATAGATAAAACCTCTATCCAATAATGACAATCTTGTTGATGAAAAGTGGGCATCCATAGAATGTCCATAAGAACCGTAAGCATATAATAATAACGGATTTTTACCGTCTTTCTTCATACCTTTTCTATAAACTACTGAGATAGGAACTATGGTTGCATCCTTAGCAGTTGCCCATAAACGTTCTTCAATGTAATTCTCTTTATCGAATTTACCTCCAAGCACCTCTTGTTCCTTCTTGATTTCTTTGTCCTTCGTTTTCATATTAAAATCAATGATCGAAGCTGGCGTGGCCATTGATTGATAGGCAAAACGCAGAATATCAGTATCGAAATCAACATTTGATGTTGGATAAACTGTGTAGGTTTCACTTTCAAAAGGCAAGTAATATTCCCCAATTCCGTTCCATGGCATGATTCGTATTTTATTCAGACCATTACTTCGTTCAGAAACCACTAAATAATCTTTAAAAATATCAATATCTTCTAATAGAACATCATCGCGATGGGCAATAACATCTTCCCAATTCTCCATTTTCGTTGCTGACTCAGGAGTCTTCATCAACTTAAAATTGGTAGCTTTGTCTTTATTGGTAACAATATAAAAACTATCGCCATAATGTGAAATACTGTACTCTAAACCTCTTTTTCTTTTTTGAAAAACAGAGAACTTACCTTCCGGCTTATCTGCCAATAAAGTTCTGAATTCTGATGTTAAGGTACTTGAAGAACTTATCAAAATATATTTTTTTGATTTTTCCTTTCCTACAGCCACATCATAAGTATCGTCTTTTTCAAAATAAATCAACTTATCGATTCCCGTTTCGGTTCCCATGACGTGCTTCAACACTTTATCAGAACGCAAGGTGTTCTCATCTTGTTTAGTATAAAAAACAGTTTTATTATCATTTGCCCAAGTAGAATTTCCAGTAGTGTTTTCTATTTTATCGGATAAAATTTCACCCGTAAGTAAATTTTTGAATTGTAAAGTATAGATTCTTCTCCCTACCGTATCGACCGCATAGGTAGCAAACTGATTGTCAATACTGATACTTAAACCGCTTAAATTAAAATACTTTTTCCCTTTAGCTAGTTCGTTACAATCGAACATAATCTCTTCTTTTGCCGAAAGGCTTTCTTTCTTTCGAGAATAAATAGGATAATCTTTTCCCTTTTCAAAACGGGTAATATAATAATAGCCATTGTATAAATAAGGTACTGATTCGTCATCTTCCTTAATCCTGGCTTTCATTTCCTCGAATAATTCCTTTTGAAACTCCTGCGTATGGGCAGTCATTTTTTGATAATATTCGTTCTCTTTATTAAGGTAATCAATGACTTCAGGGTTCTCTCTGTCTTTTAACCAAAAATAGTTGTCTATTCTAATATCTCCGAACTTTTCTAGTATAGTTGGTATAACTTTAGCAACTGGTGGTTGTATCTTTTCTGTCATTTTTTAGGCTTTCAAGTTTTTAAAACAAGATACAAAAATAAGGCAAAGTCAGCTCATAGCGACTGCATTTTTCGTCTTATTTAACATTGCGTATCATTCTGATTTTTTGTAATTTCGTGTTTATATAATTTTAAAATTATCAAAATGGATTTAATGGGAATGATGGGAAAACTTAAGGAGACCCAACAAAAAATGGAAGAAACAAAGAAACGATTGGATTCAGTTCTTGTAGACGAACAAAGTACGGATGGTTTATTAAAAATAACGATTACTGCCAACAGAACAATTAAGTCCATCACAATTGACGATGCGCTGCTTGAAGACAAAGAACAACTAGAAGATTATATGGTTTTAGTGATGAACAAAGCAATCGAAAAAGCAACAAAAGTAAATGAAGCGGAACTTGATGCTGTTGCAAAAATGGACATGCCGATGATTCCTGGAATGGAGAATATGTTTAAATAAAATATTATCAGGTTTAAAGTTTTAGATAATACTAAAACTTTAAACCTGATAATATTTTTACTAGATTGTTAGTTTTTCCAGAGTCTCTAAAACATAAGTATGCATGACCTCTCTATAATCGAGATGCGTAACAATTCTTAATTTTCCATGACCCATCGAACTTATAGAAATGTTTTTTTGTTTAAGTTTTTCTATTAAGACCTTATCACTGCAGTTAGCTGCCAATGAAAAAATCAAAATATTAGTTTCAACAGGCTCAACCGAAGAAACCCAGCTAGCCTTGGCAAGTACATTAGCCAGTTCTTTCGCTCTCCTATGGTCTTCTGCAAGACGTTCCATATTATTGTCTAAAGCATAAATTCCAGCTGCAGCTAGATATCCCACTTGACGCATACCGCCCCCTAAAATTTTACGTATTCTTAAAGCACGGTGAATAGTAGCCTTATCAGCTAATAAAACAGAACCTATTGGCGCACCAAGTCCTTTTGACAAACAAACGGAAATAGTATCGAACAGTTTACCAAATTCTTTTGGGTCTTGTTTTTTGACCACCAAAGCATTCCAAATTCGAGCTCCATCAAGATGAAACTTTAGATTATTGGCAACACAAACAGCCTTTATTTTTTTTAAATCTTCCATTTCATAACAGGCTCCTCCCCCTTTGTTCGTTGTATTCTCTACACAAACCAAACTCGTTAAAGGACTGTGGTAAAACTCAGGATCATTAATTGCTGCCGCTACTTGTTCAGCAGTTATCATTCCTCGCTTCCCATCAAGTAAACAACAAGAAACTCCGCTATTAAAAGAGGCACCACCTCCTTCATAATGATAAACATGGGCGTATTTATCGGCTATTAATTGCTCTCCTGGTTGCGTATGTAATTTTATGGCTGTTTGATTTGCCATAGTTCCTGACGGAAAAAACAATCCTGCTTCCATACCAAACATCGCTGCCAATTTCGCTTCTAATGCTATAACCGTCGGATCCTGTTTATATACATCATCACCCACTTCGGCTTTAAACATATACTGTAACATTTCCTGTGTGGGCTTAGTAATAGTATCACTAATTAAATTTATTTCCATATTCTAAAAACTATATCTTATTTTTGTCCAACAAAATTACATAATTTATGACAACTACCGAACAAATTAAAGGTATTGTAGAGCGCCTTGGTGCGTTGAGGAGGTATCTTTGACGTTGATGCCAAACTAATTGAGATTTCAAACGAAGAAGAAAAGACTTTTGCCCCTGATTTTTGGAATAATCCAAAGGAAGCAGAGGCCATTGTAAAGAATCTTAGAAACAAAAAAAAGTGGATTGAAGATTATGATAAAGCAGTCGAAATGACTGACGAATTGCAATTAGCTTATGAATTTCATAAGGAAGGGGAACTTACCGCAGAAGAACTGGACGAGCAATACGCTCTTACAGAAAATCATCTTGATGCTATTGAGTTCAAGAATATGCTATCGGATGAGGGGGATACCTTAAGCGCCGTATTACAAATAACAGCTGGGGCTGGCGGAACCGAAAGTTGCGACTGGGCCGAAATGCTGATGCGCATGTACATGATGTGGGGAGAAAAACACGGCTACAAAATAAAAGAACTTAATTTCCAAAAAGGAGAATCTGCCGGTATTAAAACCGTAACGCTTGAGTTTGAAGGGGATTATTCTTTTGGGTACTTAAAGGGGGAAAATGGAGTACACCGTTTAGTACGTATTTCACCTTTTGACAGTAATGCTAAAAGACATACTTCGTTTGCATCCGTATATGTGTATCCACTTGTTGACGATAGTATCGAAATTGATATTAATCCTGCTGACATTGAAATTACAACTTCCCGCTCCAGTGGTGCCGGAGGACAAAATGTAAATAAGGTGGAGACCAAAGTGCAATTAGTTCATAAACCTACAGGAATTCAAATTCAATGTTCTGAAACTCGTTCACAACAGGATAATAGGCAACGTGCGATGCAAATGTTACGTTCTCAACTGTACGAAATCGAATTGAAAAAACAACAGGCGGAACGTGCAAATATTGAAGCTAGCAAAATGAAAATAGAATGGGGCTCACAAATCCGAAATTATGTGATGCAACCCTACAAGTTAGTAAAAGACGTTCGGACTGGTTACGAGACTAGTGATGTTGAAGGCGTTATGAACGGTCAAATCGATGAGTTCCTTAAAGCATATCTCATGATGATGGGGCAAAAAGAAGAAGAATAGTTTTCCGTGGTCATCGAAAATTGTCATTCTATAAATTGTCACTTCGGCGAATAATAAGCCAAATTTAAATAAAAATCCTCCCAACTTTCGCAGATCGAAATGTTGGGGAAGATTTTTTAAACCCTTATAGCCTGCTTTGCGGATGTTGACAGAATACTTTCTACAAACCGATTTTCAAAACATTAAAATTTCCCTAATCGAAAGCCGGATGGTTACTTGTTGTATCCTTTCGTTTATTAGGTGGTAATGCGAAAGTTTTTTTTCCAATTCCAACTACAACCGAATAAAGTTCCATTTCTTATTTTTTACTCTAAGGCCAAAACAAATAGCTTTAGCTTTCTGGCTTACAATTTTTAATTACCAATATTCATAGCTGATTTTGAGCTGTCTTGTAACTACTAATACATTTTTTAATTGTAGTAGTAATAGAGGCTTGAGGATTTGAATGGCGCAACGAAAAAACACTAAAGGCAGAAAGGTAAATCTATTTAAAAACGCTACATCTTGATTAGTCCATACTCATTTAATGTGGTTTAACCTCAGCAATAAAAAAAAACTAGGAATCAAGCATCAAAAAACGAAAACTGTTAAAAAAAACAAAATAACCCCTGCAAACGCACGCTTGTTCTTGTTATCGAAACGTTAATGTGCTGGTAATGTAGGTCTTTTACTCTAGAATAACCTTATCTTCGTTTCTCAACAGTTGTATTTTACAAACCACAGCATTTTATTTTTTCAATAAAAACTACCTGCTTCGTAAAAGAAACCTAAACTTCTTGTTGAATATTATAAACGCAAAACTATCTGTTTTGCATTATAAATCACTTTGGCAGACGCCAAAAAATTAATTTTCTTAAAATTTATAAAATTATGCCAATACAAACAACAAATCCGGCAACAAACAAAGTCGTGAAATCATTTGATGAAATGACCGACAAGCAAGTAGATGATGCTATTGAACAATCTGTGAGCACCTTTCAGGACTGGAAAAAAACATCCTATTCAGAAAGAGCGGCCGTTTTGACCAAAGTAGCCTCTTTGATGAGAGAAAACAAAGCTGCTTTATCAACTTTGATTACCTTGGAAATGGGAAAAATCCTTTCTCAAGCAGAAGGCGAAGTAGAATTAAGTGCCAATATTTTAGACTATTATGCCAAAAATGGCGAAGCGTTTTTAGCAGACAAAAAATTAAAGCCTGAACTCGGCGAAGCTATTATTAGATCAAGCCCAATAGGAGTTTTACTGGGTGTACAACCGTGGAATTTCCCTTTCTACCAAGTAGCACGTTTCATTGCGCCAAATATCATGGTAGGAAATACAATCTTATTAAAACACGCCTCAATGGTTCCTCAATGTGCAATTGCAATTGAAGATTTATTTAAACAAGCTCAAGCGCCAACTGGACTATACACTAATTTGTTGATCTCAGGAAGGAGAGCATCAGCAATTGTTTCTGACAAAAGAATCAAAGGTGTTTCACTCACCGGTAGTGAAGCCGCTGGTGCAAGTTTAGCTGCAGAAGCCGGAAAAAGTCTTAAAAAGTCAGTTTTAGAATTAGGAGGTAATGATGCTTTTATTGTTTTAGAAGATGCTGATATCGACAAAGCTGTTGATTGGGCTGTAATAGGCAGAATGAACAATAATGGTGAAAGCTGCATTGCTTCCAAAAGAATTATTGCTGTTGAAGCTATTGCTGACGAGTTTATCGAAAAATTCACAGCTAAATTAGCAAAGATGAAAGTGGGCGATCCAATGGATCCAGAGACGGAACTTGGGCCTTTAAGTAGTGAAGAAGCTTTACTACATTTATTAGATCAAGTTGAAAGATCAATTGCTGCCGGAGCTACCGTTTTATTAGGTGGTAAAAGAGTCGATGGCCCAGGAGCCTTTATGGAACCAACCATTTTAACAGATCTAAACCCTAAAATTCCTGCATATCACGAAGAACTATTTGGACCAGTTTCCTCTTTCTACAGAGTAAAAGACGAAGCTGCAGCAATTGTATTGGCCAATGATTCTGATTTTGGTCTAGGAGGATCAATATTTACTAAAGATATCGAACGCGGAAAACGAATTGCAGATCAAATTGATTCTGGAATGGTATTTATTAATCACCCAACTTGGACACAAGCTGATTTACCTTTTGGTGGAACCAAAAAATCCGGTTATGGTAGAGAACTTTCTGAAATTGGAATCCATGAATTTGTAAATAAAAAATTAATTCGTTTTAGTGGAATATCTGATCCGTTCTAGAATGAAACAATAGCTAGAATTTTACATCTAAGAAAAGTCTCTAAAAAATAAAACATGTCAAAATTAAACGTCAGTCAAAAATTAATCCAAACGCATCTTTTACATGGTGCAATGATAGCGGGTCAGGAAATTGGTATCCGAATAGATCAGGCTTTGCTGCAGGACGCTACCGGAACATTGGTCCAATTAGAATTAGAAGCAATGGGCCTTAAAAAAGCCAAAACAGAAGTTGCGGTTCAATATGTTGATCACAACCTATTGCAAACTGATTCTAAAAATGCCGATGACCATTTATTTTTACTTTCGGCGGCACAAAAATTTGGCCTTTGGTACAGCCGTCCCGGAAACGGCGTAAGTCATCCGGTACACATGGAACGTTTTGGCAAACCCGGAAAAACACTCGTTGGTTCCGATAGCCATTCTTGTGCTGCAGGATCGCTGGGAATGCTAGCCATCGGGACGGGTGGCTTAGACGTTGCGGCTACCATTGCAGGTCAACCCTATTTTGTAAAAATGCCAAAAATAATGGGTGTAAAACTCAGCGGTAAATTACCGAATTGGGTTAGTGCTAAAGATGTTATTTTAGAAATGCTAAGACGCTATGATGTAAAAGGCGGAGTCGGAAAAATAATAGAATATTACGGTGACGGATTGAAAAATCTGAGTGTGATGGACCGTCATGTTATTGCAAATATGGGTGCCGAATTAGGTGCCACAACTACTGTATTCCCAAGTGATGACGAAACCAAACGGTTTTTGATTTCCCAAGACAGGGAATCTGATTGGACAGAATTAGTTGCAGACCCAGAAGCGACTTATGATGAATATGCAGAAATCAATTTAGACGATTTAGTTCCTTTAATTGCCCTGCCTACAAGTCCTGGAAACGTAGTACCTGTGAGCGAAGTTGCCGGAAAAACAATTGGTCAGGTCGTAATAGGCTCTTCCGCAAACCCTGGATTAAGAGATTTTTGGATTGCCGGAGCCATTGTTAAAGACAAAACTATCAACAGTGCAGTTTCGTTCGATGTCAATCCTACTTCCAGACAAACGATTCAAAACATGCTAAAGAATTTTACTTTTGCTAATTTGATAACTGCTGGAGCTCGTTTTCATCAATCGGGTTGTATGGGCTGTATAGGAATGGGACAAGCTCCTGCTACAGGAACAATCAGTTTAAGAACTATGCCAAGAAATTTCCCAAGTCGATCTGGAACAGAAGACGATCAAGTGCATTTGTGTAGTCCAGAAACGGCTGCTGCATCTGCCCTGACAGGAAAAATCACAGATCCTAGAGATTTGGAAAAAATATATGGCATGAAATATCCTGAATTTGAGAATCCTGAAATAGAAATCATCAATACTGATATGCTCGTTGCTCCATTAGAAGATGGGTCAGAAGTCGAATTACACAAAGGACCAAATATCAAATCGATTCCAGAAATTGAAGCCTTACAGCAAGACTATCGAATTCCTATTTTATTAAAAATGGGTGATAATGTATCTACTGATGAAATTTTGAAAGCTGGAGCCGACGTACTTCCTTTAAGAAGTAATATTCCTGAAATCAGTAAATATTCCTATAGTGTGATCGATCCTAGTTTTTATGACCGAGCTATGAAATCTAAAAAAGAATTTGGTGGACATATCGTCATTGCAAAAGAAAATTATGCCCAAGGTTCTAGTCGGGAACATGCCGCTCTTGCTCCTAAATATTTAGGACAAGTTGCTGTTATTGCCCAAAGTTATGCCCGTATTGCTTGGCAAAATTTAGTCAATTTCGGAATAGTACCTTTAGAATTTATAAACGTTTCTGATTATGACAAAATGGAACAAGGAGATTTTATTCATTTTAAAAACCTTCGTGAAGATGTCGTCAATAAAAACAACATAAAAGTACTAGTCGAAAAAGCTGACGGAAGCACTTTAGAATTTGAAACCAAACACAGTTTAAGTGATCGTCAAATTACTGTCCTTGCAAAAGGAGGAATCATAAATGATTTCAGAACGAAGCTCTAAAATGGTTTTAAGCAAGAATTACAATTAAGAAAACTTCATTAACTTTAGGTTAATGGAGTTTTTTATTCAATAAAAAAATATTATGATAACAAAACAAATCGTATTAGCAGCAAGACCTTCAGGAATGCCTAAATTGGATGATTTTAGATTTGAAAATATAGAATTAGACCCGATTGAAGAAGGCGAAGTTCTTTTAAAAGGATTGTATTATTCCGTCGATCCTTATATGCGCGGGCGCATGAATGAAGGAAAATCTTATGTACCCCAATTTGAATTGGACCAACCTATAGAAGGCGGCGTTTTGGCTACTGTGATGGAATCAAAATCCGATCTTTTTAAAAAAGGAGATATTGTTCTAGGAGCTTTGCCTTGGAAAGAACAAATCATTGCGTCCGAAAAAACTCTGCAAAAAGTTGAATCAACAGTAGAATCCCTTAGCTATTATTTAGGAGTTCTAGGGATGACAGGACTTACCGCTTATTTTGGTCTAATGCACATTGGAAAACCAAAAGCAGGAGAAACCGTTGTGGTATCGGGAGCAGCCGGAGCCGTTGGGATTGTAGTTGGACAAATTGCAAAAATACAGGGAGCCCACGTAATTGGAATTGCTGGATCTGATGAAAAAGTTAAAATGTTAAAAGAGGAGTTTGGTTATGACGAAGTCATCAACTACAAAACTAATAATGATATGAATGCCACAATTGCTAAATTGTGTCCAAACGGAGTTGATGTCTATTTTGACAATGTGGGCGGAAGCATTTCTGATGCAGTCATCCAAAACCTTAATTTCCATGCTAGAATTGCTTTATGCGGTCAAATTTCCTTATATAATAGTACTGAAGTCCCAATGGGACCAAGAATTCAACCCATGTTATTAACCCGAAGTGTATTAATGCAGGGATTTATCATAAATAATTTCCAAAAAGACTTTCCTGAGGGAATTGCACACTTATCAAAATGGGTAAATGAAGGAAAATTGAAATTTACAGAAACCATTGTTGAAGGTTTTGATCAATTGCCTACAGCTCTTCTTGGTTTATTTCGAGGAGAAAACAAAGGAAAAATGGTTGTAAAAGCATAATTAATTTGGAAGAAACAAAAAGAATATGAGTAAATCTATTCTTATAAATATTTATAATCCTACAGCTAGTATTTTACTTTTTGTAGGATTTTTTTATTACTTTCGACTCAAATAAATTTATCCCCCTTTTATGAAAAAAATCCTTGTATTATTCGTGTTGCTATCTTCATTTCACTTCTTTGCACAAGAAAAAATATATTATACCGAGGATTTTAAAGAGTTACCTAATATAGATGGGGCAAGCTACTACAGTACTTATGAGAATAGCAAAGATGGAACACTAAGATTAACCTTTTACCTAGATGGAACGATTAGAAATAGTCATCAATTCTCGAATTTTCGTAAACGTATTTTAAACGGCACCTCCTCAAATTGGGACAAAAATGGAAATAAAGAATCTGTTTTGTTATACGTAAAAGGAAAACAAGAAGGAATTCAAACTCGATATTATGAAAACGGTCAAGTAAAACGCACCGAGAACTATCACAATGACGAATTTATTGAAGGCAGTTGTTTTGACGAAAATGGAACTGAAATTGCATTTTTCCCTTATTATGTAAAACCAGAATTTCCTGGAGGAATGAAAGCTTTTTATGATTACGTAGCAAATAATTTTAAGTCTGTAAATAGTGGCAGGGGTGAAATAAAAATAGGGTTTTATGTTGAATTAGATGGAACGTTAAACCACTTTGAAGTCATAAAGGGCTTCAATAAAGAGATGGATTTGTCAGCAATAAGATTATTAGTTAACAGTCCAAAATGGACTCCTGGTAAAATAGATGGGAAACTAGCACGTGTCAAATACGGGATTCCCATCACAATAAAATAATTTCTGAAATTCGCTTAAATTCATTACCATAAACCAAAAGCCCCTAAATTTAAAAATTGATAATCTATTAGAGGTTTTTTAATTATTGTAACGAAGCACTTCCTCTAATGAGTATTTAAAAAATAGAATTAACACACTGAATTACAATACTATAAAACCTAATGACAATTGTTTCCTAGAGCTCTGTGTTATATCTACTAAATATTAAACTTGCGTCTTTGCCCAAAACATACTGACAAATATAATAATCAAAAACTAAGTCTGTCCTAACTTCCAGCTAAAAAATCGTGAGTAATCAATAAACGGAAGAGATACCTAAATTAGGTCGTTACGCATTTGTTTATCTTCTTAACATAACTGCTATTTTTAATATTGTTAAAGAATTAAAAAATATTTGGAAAAGAAAGTCTAAATCACTTTATTTGAAAATTATTCCCAAACCTAAACATTTAAAACAACCTTATGAAATCCTATTCCGTACAAGAAATAAATGAAGTCATAAAAGGCATTATTTTGGGTAACACTTCACAATCGATTACCGCTCCTGAGCAATTAGAAGATGCCTCTGATTCTGAAATTTCATTCATAGGAAACAAAAAATACGAAAAATTTTGGTCTAGTTCGAAAGCTTGCGTTGCAGTTGTTAATGACGATATTTCTATAGAGCCAGGAGAAAACCGAGCGTTTATAAAAGTAAAAAATGCCGATTTGGCAATGTCCCAAGTTTTACAACTTTTTGCAAAACCGATGCCTTCCTTTTCTATTGAAATTCATCCCACTGCTGTTGTAGACAAAACATCCATAATAGGAATTGGCGCTAAAATAGGTGCTGGATCTTATATTGGACCAAATGCAAAAATTGGAGAAAACGCAATCATCTACCCTAATGTCACCGTTCTAGATGAATGTACAATCGGTAAAAATACGGTACTGTGGTCTGGAACAGTGGTTAGAGAGCGTTGTCACATTGGCAATGACTGTATAATACACCCTAATGCAACGATTGGAGCAGATGGATTTGGATTTCGCCCTTGCCCGGAAAGAGGTTTGGTAAAAATACCCCAAATAGGAAATGTAATAATAGGTAATAATGTCGAAATTGGCGCTAACTCTTGCGTAGATCGTGGGAAATTTAGCTCTACGGTTTTAGGAGATGGTTGCAAAATCGATAATTTAGTTCAAATAGGTCACAACAGTAAATTGGGTCGTTTTTGCATTATGGCAGGACACAGCGGATTAGCCGGCTCAGTAACTTTAGGCGATGGAGTAATTATTGGCGGAAGCGCCTCTATAAAAGACCATGCAACATTAGGTAGTGGAGTAATAGTAGGCGCCGGATCTGGCGTTACCTGTGATGTCCCTGCTGGTAAAACAGTGCTTGGTTATCCAGCAGTTGAGGCACGTGATGCTCTGAAACAATGGGCAATTTTGAAAAGATTAGTAAATGATTCTAAAAAATAATTATTCCATATAGCTCGAACACAAATAAAATTTTAAAAGAAAAAGAAAATAGAAATCAAAATCTATTTTCTTTTTTGCATTTATAATAATAGTAACCAAACTTTAGACTTTAAACTAATCCAAATCCTGAAATTTATCTCCGCTAATTTTGTATTTTAGCTGTCTATTTTCTCACAAACATTATAACATTATGGATTTAAACTTCAATAAAAATGAAGATCACAATAAACTTTTACTTTCTCAACTAAAACAAAATTTTTCAAAAGTACGATTGGGAGGTGGTGAAAAACGAATTCAAAAACTACATACTGAAGGTAAAATGACCGCCCGTGAGCGCATCGATTACTTACTTGATCCAAAAGCAAAATGTATTGAAATTGGTGCTTTTGTAGGAGAAGGAATGTATAAAGAACATGGAGGTTGTCCGTCTGGCGGTGTGATTGTAAAAATAGGCTACATCAAAGGCAAGCAATGTATTGTGGTTGCTAATGATGCTACTGTTAAAGCGGGAGCCTGGTTTCCTATTACCGCTAAGAAAAATTTACGTGCACAGGAAATTGCAATGGAAAATAGATTGCCCATTATTTACCTCGTAGATAGTGCTGGTGTTTATTTACCGTTACAAGATGAAATTTTTCCGGACAAAGAACATTTTGGACGAATATTTAGGAACAATGCACAAATGAGCAGCATGGGGATAACCCAAATTTCAGCAATTATGGGAAGTTGTGTTGCTGGAGGCGCTTATCTCCCAATTATGAGCGATGAGGCTATAATAGTAGAAAAAACAGGAAGTATTTTTTTGGCAGGAAGTTATTTGGTTAAAGCAGCCATCGGCGAAAGCATCGATAATGAAACATTAGGTGGTGCCACCACTCATTGCGAAATATCAGGGGTTACGGATTACAAAGCAAAAGACGATAAAGACGCCTTAGATAAAATAAAAAACATTGTCGACAAAATAGGTGATTATGACAAAGCCGGTTTCAGCCGTGTTAAATCTGTAAAGCCAGCTCTCGAAGAGAAAGAAATGTATGGAATACTACCAAAAGCCAGAAATGAACAATATGACATGATGGAAATCATCAACCGTCTCGTTGACAATTCAGAGTTTGAAGCCTATAAAGACGGTTATGGCCAAACCATTATTACTGGTTACGCCAGAATTGACGGCTGGGCTGTAGGGATTATTGCCAATCAAAGAAAAGTGGTGAAAACCAAAAAGGGAGAAATGCAGTTTGGAGGAGTGATATACTCCGATAGTGCTGATAAGGCCACCCGTTTTATTGCGAACTGCAATCAGAAGAAAATACCTTTAGTTTTCGTACAGGATGTCACTGGATTCATGGTGGGTTCTAAATCGGAACAAGGTGGAATCATAAAAGATGGTGCCAAGATGGTAAACGCAGTAAGTAACTCCGTTGTCCCTAAATTCACAGTAATTGTTGGGAATTCTTATGGCGCAGGAAATTACGCCATGTGCGGAAAAGCCTATGACCCAAGATTAATCTTTGCTTGGCCAAGCGCAGAACTCGCCGTAATGGGCGGAACTCAGGCAGCCAAAGTTCTGGCTCAAATCGAAGCCTCTTCTCTTAAATCAAAAGGAGAAGAAGTTGATGAAGCCAAAGAAGCCGAATTATTCGCAAAAATAAAAGCGCGATACGACGAACAGGTTTCTCCTTATTACGCTGCATCAAGATTATGGACTGATGCAATTATTGACCCGCTAGACACACGTACTTGGATATCTATGGGTATTGAAGCTGCGAATCACTCTCCTATCGAAAAGAAATTTAATCTAGGTGTCATTCAGGTATAGTTAATAATAAGCAATGTTTAGGCCCGTGGTATTTCAAATACTTAGGCCTAAACACTTTTTAAAAAGACTTCGTGTAAACATAAAACATGAAAAAAACAGTACTCTTCATCATCACGCTGTTACTCTTTGTTCAATGTGCTTCAGTAGAAAAGCACAATGAACATTTAAATAAATTGATTTCACCAGAAAAGCTGAAGTCCGACGTTGATTTCAGCTATCGAAAGTTACAAAAATTACATCCGAACCTCTATTGGTACATTAGCAAAAAAGAACTTGATTATAAGTTCGATAGTCTAAAATCCAGCATTAGCAAACCCATGCTCCCTTTTGATTTCTACACAAAATTGAGCCCAGTTGTCGCTGCTATTCGTGAAGGGCATCTGTTAGTCTACCCACCCACCAAATCATTGACCAAGAAACAAATTAAGGCGCTTATTAAAAGGGGAATAGGTCCCTTTTCCCAATTTGACTTCGAGCTTTTCAACGAGAAGTTATACGTTGTAAATAATAAATCACAGGATAAATCTATAAAACCAGGAACAGAAGTCGTAGCCGTCAACGGAGTAGATGCCATGGGTTTAATTAGTAAAAATAACCGGTTTTATAGCTCCGATGGCTTTAACACTACTTTCAAAACCCGCAGCGCAGGCAAACGCTTTTCTTCCTATTTCACAAACGAAAATGGGATCAAGGATAGTATCCAATTTACTTTCAAATTCAATGACAGTCTAAAAACGGTTACAATCCTAAGAAAAAAAGAGAATCCTGTTGGGAAACTTGCCGAAAAAATTAAAAAGGAACTAGCAGCTATTGATAAAGTAAAATCGAGGGCAATCAGAAGAAAGAAAAGGGTCAACGGCTACAATAAAGACGAAAAAAAATACAGCCATGACCTTCATTTTTTAGAAAAAGATAGCAGTATTGCAGTAATGAAAATCAGAGGTTTTAAAAATGGACGATTTAGAACTTTCTATAAAGAAAGCTTCAGCAAAATTGAACAATACAAATCAAATACTCTTATTCTTGATTTACGGGATAATGGTGGCGGACGCCTAAACGAAATCGCACATCTGTACTCTTATTTGGCAGATTCTAGCTTCGTTTTTTTGGACAAGTCTGAAGTAGTCTCCAAATCTAGCTTATTTACAGGCGCTTACTTTAATGGTGGGTCATTTGGCGTCAAAACTTTAAAAGTTTTATTTTCACCAATAGTTTATGGATACCTATTATTAACTGTCCATAAGGAAGAAAACGGTACAAATTATTTTGAAACTAGGACCAAATTACACAAAGTGAATGAAAATGCTTTTAAAGGAAAAATTTATGTACTTATCAATGGTGGGAGTTTTTCTGCATCTAGCATTCTATCCACAAATCTAAAAGGGGCAGAAAGAGCTTTTTTTGTGGGCCAGGAAACTGGAGGCGCCTATAACGGAACTGTTGCTGGATTTATGCCTAAAATCAAATTACCTAATAGCGAAATCCAAATTCGCACAGGGATAATGTTAATGAGGTCTAAATTCAAAACGACTAAAGAAGGACACGGAATTTATCCTGATGTTAGCATTCAACCTACACTTAAAGATGCTATATATGGAAACGATCCAGAGCTCAATTGGATTTTAAAAGATATTAAAATTAAATATAATCCAATGTTAAATAAATAAGTGTTCTTTTAAAACATAAAAAGCATCCTACAGGGATGCTTTCTATTCATACAAATACTATTTTTATTTTAAGTTTTCCAAAATCTCTTTCCTCTTAATTTTTCCATTCTCCGTTTCCATAAATTTAGAAACATAAAAAACTTCTTTAGGTTTTTCATATTTATCTAACATTTCAAAAGAGACCTCATCCGAAGCTTGTTTTTCGCTTTCGATAACAAGAACTAATTTTTCGCCTAAAATGGAATCGGGAATACCTCCAACGAAAAATCGAGAATGGATTCCGTTTGACAGTTTTTCTTCAATTTGTTCGGGAATCAACTTGATTCCGCCACTATTAATGACATTATCAATACGTCCCAAAAACACAAATTGATTCCCATTTATTATTTCGACTAAGTCATTGGTTATAATTGACTCTGAAGAAACTTTTGGAGCATCAATAACAAGGCAGTTTTTTTCGTTTTGCGAAATTTGGACATCAGGTAAAAGAGAAAAAGCCTTATCCCCTACTTTTTTTGCGGCAATATGTGTAATTGTCTCGGTCATACCGTAGGTTTCGTATACCTCTGTACTCACTTTTGAAAGTTTTTTTTCAAGAGGCTTGCTCATCTTAGCACCACCAACAATCATCTTTTTTACATTTATCAAACCACCTAATGAGTTTTGCGCCTGTAACGGAACCATAGCCACAAAATCATATATTGTATCATTATTAGCTAAAGGATGGGAACTTGGCGCGACAAAATCAATATCAAGACCTAGAATAAAACTGCGCACGAGCATCATTTTACCTGCAATATATTTAGTAGGCAAACAATAAAGTGCTTTATCTCCGGGGCTCAGTTTAAAAAAATCACCTGTAGCCAAGGCGGAATTAACCATTGCTTGCTTTTCTGTCCTTATGATCTTAGGTTGCCCAGTTGTACCAGAGGTTTGTAAATCGATATAGGATTTATCATCAAACCAATCCAGCAGAAAATCTCCTATAGATTTTTCAAATTCATCGCCTTCTTTGATCAAACAATAGGACACTCTGCATAAATCTTGTTTATTTAGATGAAACCCATTCAACTTAAAAAGGTTATGTACATTTTTGTAGCTTAGATTCTTCATTAAAAATTTGTTTGTTTTTAAACATTACTTAACTTCTTTAACTCAATCTTACCAGTCAGTTTTTCCTTCCAACCGAACCACTGATATTTTTTACTAAAGATATATAGTATTATGGGGTAAATTACAATTACTGGCAAGATCACATCTAAACCTGCTTCGGGCTCTGAAATATCCTTAAAAATAGAATGCGTTTGAAAGGCAGACCAATCAGAAGTGATTAACAAAGCGCCTATTAAATTGTTTGCCGCATGAAAACCCAAAGCGAGCTCCATTCCTTCATCCATCAAGGTAATTATCCCTAGAAACAAACCCGTACCTATATAATAAACAAAAACGATATTCCCCATTTTCAGGACTTCGGGATTAGACAAGTGCATCCCTCCAAAAATAATTGAAGTCATCAGCAACGGAAACCATTTGTTCTTGGCCAGGTTGGCAAATCCTTGCATTAAATATCCCCTAAAAACATACTCTTCAGTACTAGTTTGTATTGGTATTAAAAGCGCACCGATAATAACTAATATAGTAAAAGGTATTGGTTTAAAATTGATTATAAAATCACCAGGGCTTGTAAAGTAAAAAAGTAAAGTGGAAACAACCGTGAAAATTGCCCATAAAGAAAATGAGAAAAAAAATCTAGACCAGTCCATTTTTTTTCTAGAGGTTGTAACGGAAAGTATGGATTGATTGTGAAGGTACCGAACGACATAATATACACCTACTAAAGCAAAAACAAAAGAAATAAGAATCAAAAACAAGGTCACATTAGGTTCTAAAGGATGCATTATGTCCTCATTATTTGAAGAGTATGAATCCCCGTTTATCAATTCTTTATATTGAAAACAAACTAATAGTGGAATCTGTCCAATAGTAGACGCTAATATGATTATCATGGAGCCAATCAAATATTTCCAAAACTTGTTTTCTGAATTAACCCCTTGTTCTATAAACATTTATTTTTATTTAATTATGCCTGCATTTGGACTTTCAAAGCCTATTTTTGTTCGTTCGAAAATAACCTTTTTATTGCATTCAAAAAAACAAAATTCATGATAAAAATATACCATAATCCACGTTGCGGAAAATCAAGAAGTTGTTTAGCCTTTTTAGAGCAGTCTGAACAAGACTATGAGATCGTAAAATATCTCGAACAGCCACCTACTGAACCTGAAATAGTTTCCCTCTTACAAAAACTGAATAAAAAACCATTGGAATTAGTTCGTCAAAAAGAAAAAATTTGGGTAGAACAATTCAAAAACAAATCGATGAATGATGATGAAATTATCAAAGCCATGGTTTCTAATCCAATTTTGATTGAAAGACCAATTTTAATAAAAAAAGACAAAGCTATCATTGGCAGAGAGTTAGATAAGGTGATTGCATTTATTTAAGTCTTACTTAACTTAATTTAACAACTTTTGTGATTTGTCTTTTAAACTATATGCGATTTTTGCAGTCTTATTAACATATAATCAAAACTAAAAACATAATGCGTCATACATTAAATTATTATTTGACCTTTACATTGTTCTTCACATTCTTATTGAGCGTTGCTCAGCAAAGATCAGGACCGGCTGTTGAAAAAATAAAAATAACAGGAACCGTTATAGAGAAAATGGGCAAGCAACCTCTCGAATATGCTACAGTTACCATTATTAACTCAAAGAGTGCGAAAGTAGAAGCTGGAGGTATCACAAATCCAAAAGGAGAGTTTACTATTGATGTGACCCCTGGCGTATATATTATAAAGTTGGAATTTATTTCTTTCAAATCAGTGCTACTAAAAGACCAAAACCTAAAAAAAAGCACCAATTTAGGAATTGTAGCTTTAGCGGAAGACATTTCGCAATTAAATGAAGTTATAATTCGTGCAGAAAAATCTACTGTTGAGATAAAACTGGATAAAAAAGTATACAATGTAGGACAAGATATGCTTGTAAAAGGAGGAACGGTAAGTGACGTATTAGAAAACGTACCTTCTGTATCTGTTGATATCGAAGGAAACATAAGTTTGAGAGGTAGTAACAATGTTCGTGTTTTCATCGACGGCCGTCCTTCAAACGCCTTAAATATGGCAGAGGCCTTGCGCCAAATTCCTGCTGACGCTATTGATAAAGTCGAAGTAATCACAAATCCATCAGCCCGTTATGATGCTGAAGGTGGAGCCGGAATTTTGAACATCATATTAAAAAAAGGTAAAAACCGAGGTTTTAACGGATCTTTTATAGCCTCTACAGGAATCCCTGAGACCTACGGAATAAGTGCAAATTTAAATTATAAAACAGAGAAGTTGAACTACTTTACTTCTACTGGTTATGATTATAGGACTAATGAAGGTGCGGGTTTAACCGATTCACAATACTTCAATCCTGATGGTTCCGTGAGTAACTACATTTATGAAAATCGTGACACTAAGAGAACTAGAAAAGGTATTTCTACAAAAACAGGAGTAGAATGGACAATTACTCCTACTACTTTCTGGACTAACTCTATTAGTTACAGACAAAATAGCGGTAAAGACGAAGATTTAGTTACTTATAATGCATCTGACAGCAATAAAGATTTTACTTCGACCAGCTATCGTTTAAACGATGGTAACGACAGCGGAAAAGACTTTGAGTTTTCCTCTAACTTCATCAAAAACTTCGATGACGAAGGTCATAAATTAACCGTTGACGGATCTTTTTCTAAAAATAAAGATAATGAAGATTCGACCATCGATGGTGTCAATCTAACTTTCCCGGATCAAAATACTTTTGGCACAACGCTTAATAATGAAATTCAAGAACAATTTCAATTTCAAACTGACTATGTTTTACCCACTGGTGAAGGAAGTCAATTTGAGGCGGGATATAAGGGAAATTTCAATACACTGAATAAAGATTACGCTATTTTCTCTAGTGATAACGGAAATAACAAGGACAATTTTTTATCTAACACCTTAGAGTACAAAGAGAAAATCAATGCCCTTTATACGCAATACGGTTTCAAAGTAAATAAATTCTCTTATCTATTTGGTCTACGTTGGGAGGACACTAATATAGATGTAAACTTATTGGAGACAAATGAGTACAATAATAAAAGATACAATAAATTTTTCCCTAGTGCTTTCGTAAATTATGAAATTTCGTATCAAAGCAACATTGCTTTAAGTTATAGCAAACGTTTGTCGAGACCAAGAGGTCGCTTTTTAGACCCTACTCCTAATGTATCGAGTAACATCAATATCTTCAGAGGTAACCCAGATTTAGATCCTTCATTAACAGATAAATTTGATTTAGGATATATCAACCGTTGGGACAAAGTAACATTCAATACTTCTATGTATTTTGAAAACACGGTCGATGTGTTCTCTTTTGTACGTTATGAAAGTGGTGATTTTGTAAATGGTACGCCGGTAATTCTTAGTACGCCAATCAATATCGGAAAAGAACAAAGATTTGGATTTGAATTTACCTTGAATTATTCTCCAATCAAAAAGTGGAAAATAAATAGTAGTTTCAATCTCTTCAATACCAAAACAACAGGAGATTTTACATATATCAATTCAGAAGACATTGCAATTACTAAAAATCTTGATAACGAGGCTTTTTCATGGTTTGCAAGAGTCAACTCTCGACTAACATTACCTTACAAAATTGAATGGCAAGCTAGCGGAACGTACTCTGGCCCGAGCAATACAGCGCAAGGAAGAGATTTGGCTTTATATGCCATCAATACTGCTTTCAGTAAAGACATATTAAAAGATAAGGCTACAGTAGCTTTTAACGTAAGTGATATTTTTAATTCACGTAAAAGGAGATCTGAAACAAATTTAGCAAGTGTAAGTAACTATAGTGAATTTCAATGGAGAAAAAGACAATTCAATTTGTCGTTTACCTATAGATTGAATTCAAAGAAAACGGACAGGGATAAAAATGCCCCTAGAAACAATGACGATGACGGCGGTGGATATCAAGGATAATAAAAGGTTTAATTAGGTTAATTAATTCACTATAAATTCGGGTTCGTTTAGTTACGCACCCGTATTTTTTTGTCTGAAAATAAGGCATAAAAAAAAGGACTCGTGTAAACGGGTCCTTTTTTTAAGTAACGATCAATTTAAACTGATTGTTCTTGCTTCTTTTTATCTCTTTTTTCTTTATATGCTTCCCAAGTTGCTCCACCTACCCAATAGGATACGAAAGTAACTAAAAAAAACATTAACCAAAATCCTAATGTTAGGATTGATAAAAAAAGTAAAAAGCCTAAGTACTGTGAAAATTCAAACATGTTTTCCGGAATTTTTGAATGTAGCCACAAATGTAAGGGTAATATTTTTTCGTCGCAATAAAAATCCAAATCAATTTTCATAAAATAGTATTTATCCGTATTTTTGAGCACAATTAAGAGGATTTTGTACTGATTTTTGCAGGAGCTATTCCCGCTATTCGTTTCAATCCAGGTAAAAACCTGGGATTTCCACTGCTATCAGGGCTAAAAAAAAAGTTCGAACAATAAAACACCATTACAATCAATGGAGATTAAACAAAAAAAAAGAAACACATAAATAAACACTAAAATGAAATTCAGAATAGAAAAAGACACCATGGGTGAAGTGCAAGTTCCAGCTGACAAATATTGGGGAGCACAAACAGAACGTTCTAGAAACAATTTTAAAATAGGTACATCGGCTTCTATGCCAAAAGAAATTATTGAAGGTTTTGCTTATTTAAAAAAAGCGGCCGCTTACGCCAACTGTGATTTAGGTGTTCTACCAATAGAAAAACGCGATGCTATCGCAGCGGTATGCGAGGAAATCCTTGCCGGTAAGCTGGACGATCAATTTCCATTAGTTATCTGGCAAACAGGTTCAGGTACACAAAGTAATATGAACGTTAACGAAGTGGTTGCTAATCGCGCCCAAGTGCTCAAAGGTTTTGCTATTGGCGAAGGCGAACAATTCATTAAAGCCAATGATGATGTGAACAAATCACAGTCTTCAAACGACACCTTCCCTACAGGAATGCACATTGCTGCGTACAAATCGGTAGTGGAAATCACCATCCCGGGAGTGGAGAAATTAAGGGATACTTTACACGCTAAAGCTACCGAATTCAAAAGCGTAGTAAAAATTGGCCGTACACACCTTATGGATGCTACTCCCTTAACTGTTGGTCAGGAACTTTCAGGATATGTAGCCCAATTAAATTATGGCTTAAAAGCAGTTAAAAACACCTTAGCTCACTTGTCTGAAGTGGCATTAGGAGGAACTGCAGTAGGAACTGGTTTGAATACACCTGCAGGTTATGATGTAAAAGTAGCGGAATACATCGCTGAATTTACCGGACACCCGTTCGTAACAGCCGAAAACAAATTTGAAGCACTAGCTGCTCACGATGCAATTGTGGAATCACATGGCGCTTTAAAACAATTAGCAGTTTCCTTGAACAAAATAGCTAATGATATCCGTATGCTTACTTCGGGACCGCGTTCAGGAATTGGTGAATTGATCATTCCAGAAAACGAACCTGGTTCTTCAATCATGCCCGGGAAAGTAAACCCTACACAATGTGAAGCGTTGACGATGGTTTGCGCCCAGGTTATGGGAAATGATGTTGCTATCACCGTTGGTGGAATGCAAGGTCATTATGAATTGAATGTGTTTAAACCGCTTATGGCTGCCAACTTCTTGCAATCGGCACGTTTGTTAGGAGATGCTTGCGTTTCATTTGATTTGCATTGCGCTCAAGGAATCGAACCGAACTACAAAAGAATTGAAGAGTTAGTATCTAATTCATTGATGCTAGTTACGGCATTAAACACTAAAATAGGATATTACAAATCGGCCGAAATTGCGCAAACCGCACATAAAAACGGAACCACTTTAAAAGAAGAAGCGGTACGTTTAGGATATGTAACTCCGGAAGATTTTGATCTTTGGGTAAAGCCTGAAGACATGGTGGGAAGCTTGAAATAAGCATCCAACTTCATACAATGACAAAGCCTGCGACTTATTTAAGTTGCAGGCTTTTTTATACTTATCCCTTTCTAAAATAAGGCCACAAAAAAAGCCTCGAATTTCTTCGAAGCTTTTGTTTTCTGGGTGGAAGACGGGGCTCGAACCCGCGACCCTCGGTACCACAAACCGATGCTCTAACCAACTGAGCTACAACCACCATTTGCTTAGCGGTTGCAAATATACAACATAAGTTCACTTCTGCAAATAATATAATTAAAAAATTATACCAAATTTAGATCAAATCCCCTAAGCTATTGACTGCCAAATATCTTTCAACAGTAAAACCTTCGGCGTGATCTACTCCAGCCAGCCTTCCTAAATCTCTTGAACGATAATTCAGGCTTTCTAAGAAATCTAGATACTTATTTACGAGTATTTCATAGGTGAAAATTTAGAGGAAAATAGTTCTTCTTATACGAGTGTCACAAAAGTGTCACAAAATGAGTTATAAATTTAAACATTTGCAAAAAGTTAAACTGCTAACGGCAGAGTTGGAATATCATTCTTCTATGATAACAAAAGGTATCGCTATTTTAATGGTAAAGCAATTGATACAGATTTCCAACCAAACACGTATAGAGAGAACCTAAAGGACAAACAACTCGCATTTATGTACTATGCTTTCTTAGAAAAACTAGAAAAAGGATGGCGTCCTACTAAAGTGTTCAAGTCTAAAGTAATTAAACCAATTGACATCAATCTCTACGAAGCTATTACATCAGCAATGGGGCAAAAAATGAAAATGGAATACAGCAATCGCTACAAAAAAGATTTAACTTCTGTAAACAAAAAAATTACAGAATACTTAATCTTACAAGATTGGATTTGCAAATAAAAATTACTGCTTGTTTTTTAGAAATCTAAAAAATTTTGCTTTTTTCTCTACTAATCTATCGTCGTCGTCGTAGCCATAATTATACCCGTAGCCATAATTATACCCGTAGCCATATCCTTTGGAGATGCCCGCTTTATTAATTACGTAGGCCATATTTTTCAATTTTCCTTGAATTTTTAAATCTAATGAATAGGCCAATAATTTTTTGTCGGTATAGTCTGCTTGGGTAACATATACCGTCAAATCTGATAATTGAGAAATTAAAAGAGTATCTGTGACCAAAATAGTAGGTGCGGTATCTACAATTACATAATCATACTCATTTTTCAAAATGTTAAGCAATTCCTCAAAACGCCCGTTTGATAATAATTCAGCTGGATTTGGAGTTATAGAACCTGCAAAAATGATATTTAAAAACTCATTATTAAAAGCCTTTTCATTGATTAAACTTTTCCAATCTGTTCTTGCGTCATGTAAGTAATTAGACAGACCAATTCGGTTTTTAATAATATTTAAATACTTATGTAATTGTGGATTTCGCAAATCAGCTCCTATCAGTATTACTTTTTTATTCATCGATGAAAGTGTTAATGCTAAATTTATAGAAACGAAAGTCTTTCCCTCTCCCTTTATTGAAGAAGTCACGAAAATTACCGGGGATTCGCCATTAGTTTTAATAGGCATTAAATAGGTAATATTAGTCCTCAACATCCTGAACGCCTCTGCTAGTATGGAACGATCATTAGTTTTTATGATATGTTGGTCTTTTTGAATAAAAGGAATCTCTGCTATTACCGGAATCTCTGGAACTAATCGATCAAAATCTTGTCTACTATGAATTTTAGTATCTAAAATTTGGACTATAAAAATTATAATAATTGGAATAAGTAATCCCAAAAACAAAACAACTACGTAAATAACATCTTTCTTGGGAGTTATAGGCTTATAACTTGAAATAGCATAATCTACTACTTTAATTGAGGGTGTTGTAATCGCTTTTGAAACAGAGGCTTCCTCTCGCTTTTGAAGCAAAAATAAGTATAGTGTTTCTTTAATGTTTTGCTGACGCTCAATGGAACGTAATATTTTTTCTTTGGCTGGAATACTACTAAATAAACTGGCATTATCCTGTTTTAATGACTTAACATTACTAATGGAAACAAATAGTTGTTTTTGTAATACTTTGATAGAATAAAGTATATTTTGCTTAAGCTTAATCAACTTCTCTGAGAATGATAATACTAAAGGATTTTGCAGCCCTGCACTTTGGAGGACTTTATTTCGTTCTAAAATTGTCTTATTGAAATCTGCAATTAATAAATTAATGTTTTCATTTTTAATGTCAAGATTAGAAGGTAATAATTCAAAATTTTTATCATTTTCAAGGGTTTCCTCTAATAAATTAGCTAATGCCATTTGAGTTTCTAAACTGAAGTATTCGCTATCATTAATTGATTTTCTAGATACTGTTTCCTTAGCATCTTCTGGTAAATAACTTAAATCATTCTCTTTCTTATATACTTGCTTATTATTTTCGATTGAATCTAATTCACTAATCAAATAAACGAAACGTTCATTAACAAAATCAATTGTACGTTGCGAAATTAATTGTCTATCAACAACACCATCTTTATTGAATTCATCAATAATTGCATTAATAATTGCTTCCGATTTGTCTTTGTTTTCTCCGTTAAGTACTATAGAAAGTAATTCACTTTGTTTAGCTGTACGGACTAAATTTATACTACTGGATAAATCATCTAAGACAAATGGCAGTGGGATTCTATTAACTGTAAATTGCCCTTTAACGTATTTTTCGGGAACCACTTTATCCGCTAGAACCAATATGAAAGACTGTTCTGACACTACATTTTTTTTGCCAAATTGAAAAGTCTGATTGCTTAATTTATCATCTGAAACTATTTTATATCCCTCTTTTTCAAATTCAATAGAAAATTCAATTTTTTTTGGATTAATTTTATCTTGAGTGTTCAACCAAATTACTTTAAAAGGACAATTCCCCCAAAGTTCTGAACTTGTAATTTTTCCATCAATATAATATCTCGTACTTAAATTTAAAGCTAATGCAACGCGACTTAAAAGTCGTTGCGATTTTATAACGCCTATTTCATTATCTAAGTTTACTTTGTTACTTGACAATAACGAATTGATATCACTAGGCAGACCCATCTTGCCTTGCGTATTGTCTAAAATTTTTATTTGTGCAGTAGTTTGGTAAATATTCTTTGAATATCGTAGGTAAGTAAAGGCGATACTAGTACAGATAAATAGACTTAAAATAAACCATCTCCAATAACCTAAATATTGCAAAATAGTTTCTTTGATATTATCTTCGGATGTTGTTTTCAATTTTATATTTTCCATCAGAATTAGCGAGTTAACAAAACAAAAGAGGTTAATAAAATAGAGATAACCGAAAGTACCGTAGGAGTGTTACCTATAAAACCTGTGCTTTTCACTTTTACATTATTGGGATAAACATACACAATATCATTTTGTTTGATAGTGAAGTAAGGAGAATTGAACCAATCCGTCTTGGTTAAATCGATTTTATGGTATTTTCTTATACCATCTTCTTCACGAATTATAACGACTTCTTTTCTATTGGCCTCGGCAGTAACATCACCTGCATAACCTAAAGCTTGCGGTAATGATATATACTGTTCTGTATAAGCATAGGTTCCTGGAGTTTTTACCTCTCCAAGTACAGTGACTTTAGCATTTAAAATTCGAACATTAACCGTTGGGTTTTTCAAATGCCCTTTGGTTTCCAGAATAAGTACTAATTCTTTTTCTAAATCATCTTTTGTTTTGCCAGTTACTATAATATCACCAAGTATAGGGAGAATAATTTTACCATCTTTAGAAACTATATATCCATTTAATTTCATTAAATCAAGACTTTGAACAGCGTTTAAACTTGATATTGAAGAATTATATGGATTCGCTGTTTCCGGATTTAATGCACTTATTTTTACATCAAGAATATCATTTATTTGTATTTTAGGAAATGCATAGTTAACAGAATTTTGTTGGCTTACTTGAATATCTTGGAATAAAATAACATCTTTTTTAGATGCACAAGAGGTCAAAACCCCTAGTGTCATTAGTAGAATAGGACTAAATCTGCTGACTATATTTTTCATTTTAATGGTAGTTGATTGATTATTTTTATAATTAATTTGATTTGACATTTTCATCATTTGCTATTTCTAAACGTTTAATTCATTAAATTTTGAATTCATACTTATAAATTCAGGAATAATACTTTTCATTTTTAAAACAACTGCATTTTTATTTGAGTTTTTTGCTAAAGCGATCAAATCATCAATCTGTTCTGATAAACTTGAATATTCCATGCAACTATCTTCTACTATCAATATTTTTTCGTTGTGTGTTGGCAATGTTTTTGAAGACTCATTGAAAAGTTCTTCGTATAATTTTTCTCCAGGACGCAATCCCACGATTTTAATCGCTATATCCTTATCAGGAACCAAACCTGCCAATCGTATCATTTTTGTAGCAAGATCTATAATTTTTATAGGCTGTCCCATGTCAAAAATAAAAATTTCCCCTCCATTCCCTATTGCACCAGCTTCGAGCACCAATTGGCAGGCTTCAGGAATGGTCATAAAATAGCGAATAATATCTGGATGTGTAATTGTTATGGGACCTCCACTCTGTATTTGTTGGGTAAACAAAGGGACAACAGAACCATTAGAACCTAATACATTTCCAAAACGGGTTGTAATAAATTTTGTAGTTATCGTATTTCCCCCTTTTGAGTTAAAGAATAAAGATTGGATATATTTTTCGGCAATCCTTTTACTAGCGCCCATAACATTGCTTGGATTGACTGCTTTATCAGTAGAAACAAAAACAAAGTTATTTACACCAAATTCAATTGATAAATCTGCCGTGTTTTTTGTACCTAAAACATTTGCAAAAACCGCTTGAGCCGGATTATCCTCCATCATAGGCACATGCTTGTAGGCTGCAGCATGAAACACAACTTGCGGACTAAATTTTTTAAAAACGTCACTCAAGGTGTCTTTGTTTCTGACATCACAAATAACCGTTTCTATTGTAGTATTTGAAATAATATCTTCTAGTTCTAATTTTAAAAAATGCAAAGGTGTTTCAGCTTGATCTAAAATAATTATTTTGTCAGGGTTAAATTCAACTACTTGTCTTACAATTTCACTTCCTATAGAACCTGCTGCACCAGTAATTAAAACTGTTTTTCTTTTTAATTGGTTAAATACAGGATTTTTATCCAGAACTATCTTATCACGCTCTAATAAATCTTGCGTTTTAAAACTTAAAGCTCTTTTTGAATTTTCTATTTCCTTAACGCCATTTGCAACTTTTGGAGCTGTGTGACCCTTTGAGTTAAAATCTGAAAATATGTCACCTCCACTTAATCCATCTGCTTTTGAGAGCTTGTTTTCATTAATCGTATTTGACTTGACGTATTCCGAGCAAAGGATTAAAGCTATTTTTTTTCTTAAATTTAATATTGAACTATGCATAATTTTCATAAAAATATTTTTATTTTTTTTTTTATAAATGAGGCCGAATATCTTTAATCGAATTAGAGTTTAAATTTTCAAATAACTTACTTTACTACATATTTGTATCAAAAACATAAATATTAACCTTAATAATTAAAATACCAAGATTGATCATATTTCAATTTTAACGAGTAACAAAACTGTCCCAGTCTAATGTGCGTAAATAGTCTATTTTTTAGAAATATGTATTGTGTCTTATTTATAAATAATGTAATTCATTTTATAAATAAACACTTTATACCCTATAATTGTTTTACTCTTAAACTACAACTTTAAAAAGCTCAACCTTAAAAACTTTACTAACAACAGCAGCAATACGTTCACACTCTTGCTCGCTTAAATTAGATCCTGATGGCAAACATAGTCCGTTCTCAAATAATGTTTCCGCAATTTTATTTCCATAATACGGATAGGATTGAAAAATAACTTGCAAATGCATCGGTTTCCAAAGAGGCCGGGATTCGATATTATCTTCTTCAAAAGTAAGTCTTAATGTTTCGCGGGTAATCCCATTTGTTTTTAGAGGATCTATAATGATAGTACTTAACCAATAATTAGCAAAATAATCTTCATTTGGAACTGAAAAAACAGTGACCCCCGGAATTTCTTTAAATAATGTTATATAAAATTTGTGTATTTTTCTTCTTAAAGCTACTCGAGAATCAAGGACCTCCATCTGCCCACGACCAATTCCTGCACAGATATTACTCATGCGGTAATTATAACCAATTTCTGAATGTTCGTAATGTGGCGCAAAGTCTCTGGATTGAGTTGCTAAAAATACCGCTTTATCTTTTTGTCCCTTCGTTTTTGATACAAGAGCTCCACCACCAGAGGTAGTAATGATCTTGTTTCCATTAAAGGATAAGACACCAATATCACCAAAAGTCCCACACTTTTGCCCTTTATAACTACTCCCTAAAGCCTCTGCACTGTCTTCAAGTATAGGAATAGAATATTTATTTGCTACTGCTCTCACTGCTTCAATTTGATAAGGCACTCCATACAAATGAACGGCAATAATGGCTTTTGGTGTTTTTCTTTTTTCTATTCTGTCAACAATAGCTTCTTCCAATGCAATCGGGCATAGGTTCCAAGTATCTAACTCACTGTCAATGAAAACTGGAATTGCCCGGAGGTATAAAATGGGATTTGCTGAAGCTGCAAAAGTAAAACTCTGACAAATTACTTCATCATCTGGTTTTATTCCTAATAAAATAAGTCCGAGATGAATTGCTGCTGTACCCGAATTTAAGACGCTAACATGGGATTGATTTAACAAATAACGATCAATATCATTTTCTAATCCATTAACATTTGGCCCCAAAGGAGCTACCCAATTGGTATCGAAAGCTTCCTTAATAAATTTTTGCTCGGATCCTCCCATGTGTGGAGAAGATAACCATATTTTTGAACTTTCCATAAAATTAATCTTTAGTTATAACTAACACTACTTCTTTACATAAATGAAAAAAAGTCGAATCAGATTTAATATTATTTTCGATGACCATATTTGGTGTACTAACGTTGTTAGCGCCAATACTTATATTGGGAATTGTCACAACATTTAGACTAAAAAAGTTTGCACTGCCCACCTTCGTATGTCCTGATAAACCAATATTTAGGATTAAATATATTATTGTCTCTAATAATTGAATTATGTCCGATAATTGATCTACTGTTAATAATATTGAGATTACCAATTACTTAATAAGGTCGAATTTGGGTATATGCACAAAAATTATTACCAAATCCCATCTTTGAAGTTCTGAAAATTCTCTAAGTGTGATTGATAAAATTTGTGACCTTTTTTAGGTTTTTAAAGAGCTTAAAAAGTCATCTCCAATATTAACCAAAAGAATATAATAGTAAACTAAAACCCTATCTAAATCGTAGATGTTTCTGTCTAAAAAATGGGGTACGGTATACCAATACAATTTTTATAAGCATAATAAAATCAATCTATTTTCCTATATAAAGGAAAAAAGGTATTATCTTCAATATCTAGTTTATCCATACCTTTTGATAATTTAAAATTAGATGTTTTAGTAACTAATTGATCATAAACTTTTTTGTTCAAAATTTTCCTTCCAGTATAAAAATCAACTACATCATTAGGAAAAAAGCCTTTTTTATATTGAAATATCCCATCTTCAAGACTATAGCCACCTCCTAAAATATAATGCTTTTTTCCTAGGGCTCTTGCCCAATTTAAAACTTCAAATTTAAGAAAGTCATTGGGTCTTTTATCAAAATAATTTTCATCCGTTCCTCCAAGAAAAGAATAAATTGAATCTTTAGAAATCAAAATCAATTCCGATGAAATAGGAATATCTTTAAAATAAATTGTACAAATTGCTGAATGCTTTTCATTGTTGTTTATAAATCTTTTAAATTCCTGAAAAGAATATAAAAAACTTTTATTTGTGTCTCTTCTTTTCATTGTTTGAATATAAATATCATAAAATTCAGAAATTTTTATATCAGATATATCCAAAAAATATACTGCGCTGGTAAGATGTTCTCTTTTAGCCTTATTTACATTTTTTCTTACTTTACGATCAAATGCTATCCATTGATCCTCTTTATCGATAATATTTCCTTTAATATTATGCAATGATGGGAACTTTTCTCCAGAATAATGTTCTTGATTTCCAAAAAGATTGAATCTGATAAATTCAGTTATTACATGATTATCAGTATACCATTGATCAATCAATTCCCAAAAATCTAAAATATCAGATTGAGTTATGTTATTAGAAAAAATTGGACCCGTATATCCGTAAGGCGTTATAAAATCGTAAAAGATTGTTTCTTCTTTACCAATAACAATCGGTTTCAAATAACCTGGCATTATTGCACTAGCATTATTTTTAGATGAAAAATAAAAAAAACAAATCAGGTTTTTTGTTCCACTACAAAAAACATCTATGTATTCTTTTAAAAAAAAAGGTTCCGAAACATTTAGAGTTGAAAGTGAAAATTCGTAATTTTCAATACCTTCTTTTGAATCTAATTTAAATATTTGCAGCATTTAAATTTTATTATAATTACTAATAAAAAACATAAAAATTTGTTCATTTGACAGAACACACCTTTAAAAAAAGCATACCTGATAAATAATTGATTATATAAAACCCGTTGGGTGTAATTAAATTATTTGTGTTTTGATATTATTTATTGGTTTCTCAAAAATAAATTTATTGATGAATTGCACCAAAGTTAATGCTGTTATTTTTGCTAAAATCCTTGTTTTAAAGCCTTGAAAAGATTTCGCGTAATTTCGTCTAATCATAAATTGGTCGCATAATTGAGAGAACAATGTTTCTATTCTTTTTCTTGATTTTCTAAAGATATAAGGTTGTGGTTTATAGTTTTTTTGATTCATCCTTTTTGGTGTTTCTAATTTAACGTTTACCGTTTGAAACACATCTAATTGTATACTTTCAGACAAATACCCTCTGTCTCCAAGCAACACACAATCAGACATTTGTTGTTTTGTATTTTTTAAAAAATTGATGTCGTGAACTTCTGCTTTAGTAATGTCTAAAGAATGAAAAATACGGAACAAACTCCGTGAAGTTTATAGCCATAAAACCAACTGTTTTGTGAAGCACAAAATCCTTTGCTAGGAGCAGTCTCGAATTCATTTTTACATATTTTAATTCTGTTGTGTCTTGAGAATTTACAAATTTCTAGAGGCATACTATCCACTATAAAATAATCTTCAAATTCTAAAAAACGAGAAGCCAATTTTGTTCTAACTTCTTCTGAAAAGAAAAACAATTTTCTTTTTCTTTTATTGAACTGACTACGCTCAATTAGATTAGGAATTTCTTTGGAGTTAATCTGTTTAAAAAGTGAGTTTTCACTATCAATAGACATAAATTCAGCAGTTAAACTCAATGCAACTACTTCTAAATCAGACATTTTTTGTTTTCTGCCAACATCTGATTTGAATTCTAATTCACAATTCAAAGAACTTAAAACTTCTAAAACTCTTAAATAATTTTTTATTATATTTGAGATAGATATTGTTTGTTTTGCGACTTCAAGATACTGAATTTCAGTATTTTGAACAATATCTAATCAATATTTTTTACCTCAAATAATTACACCCAACGGGTTATATAAAATATAAATAGGAACAAATACGACAAGTTTTGTCTATTTGAATTAAATGATATTGTTGTAATGTAAACGTAAAAGAAGAAAAAGCATAGGTAATTTATTGAGGAATTTATTGAGATAGTTTTATGTGCTAAATTTATTTTTTCATAAAAAAGATCTTTCCCCTATATAATTATTGAAAGATATTAAGCAAAAGAACTACTTATTTTATGTTTAATTTATTAGAATTATTTAAAAAAGTTTTCATGGGGCATATCATTCTTACTGAAGTGTCCAAATCTGTTATTTCAAAATTTCCGTTTTTAAGAAACTCCGTATCTTGATTAGTGATAAGAATATATTTATATAATGGCATTTGGTTTATGTAAGTCAAATCATGAATTAGCATGGTTGTATTATTTACGATAGTCGCTATTTTCACTTCATTAAAAAACAAACTATTGAATCCATTAAAATCTTTTTTAAATATCATTTCATCAGACAAGCTCTTATATTCTTGATTATTTATTAGAAAAATTTGTTTCCACGTAGTCGATTTATTCATTTCAAGTCCTAAATTTTTATACCATAAAAGAGCTCGTTGATTTGACATAAATACATCTAAAGTAAAATATTTAAAATCTGTTTTGTTCAACAAATTTAAACTTTCAAAAAGAAAAATTTTCCCTAATCCTTTTCCTTGGCAATTTTCACTTAAACAAATATTATTGAGAAAAATGATATCATTAAATATTTTAAAATGAATAACACCTTCTATAGTGCCATTTAGCCTAAGAGTAAAGATATAATTGCATCTAGGATCTACTACGATTTTTTTTAAATATGATGGAAAATTAGTATCAAAATAAATTAAATGATTATTTAACTTATTATTTTTAGAAATTAATTTATGCAATTCAATCAAAACGGCGAGGTTTTCATCAACCTTGTTGTAACTTAGTATTTCCATTTTTTCTTTCATCATCTAAATTTTTCATTATGGATTCCGGATTCGAAATTGCGTTTTCAGAGATTATTACTTTCAAAACTGTTTTATATAAAATCTTTAAGTCTTGCTTGAAGCTTAAATTTTCAACATAAACAACATCTAAAGCCAATCTTTCATCCCACTTTAGAGCATTCCTGCCGTTTACTTGAGCTAAACCTGTAATTCCAGGTCTAACGGTGTGTCTTAAACGTTCTTTATCTGTGTAAAAAGGAAGGTATCTTATAACTAAAGGCCTTGGCCCAATAAGGCTCATATCTCCCTTTATAACATTAATCAATTGTGGAATTTCATCTAATGATGTTTTACGGACAAAAACACCTACTTTGGTTAATCGCCTTTCATCGGACAAGAGATTGCCTTTATCATCTTTTTTATCGTTCATGGACTTTAACTTAATGATAGTAAATATTTTACTATTTTTTCCAGGGCGCTGTTGAAAAAAGAAAGGTTTGCCTTGGTTGGCGATGAATAAAACAATTATTACCAATATTAATAATGGACTCAATAAAATTATCAGGATTAGTGAAGCAATAAAGTCGATTACTCTTTTACAAAAATTCTTATACATACTTATTTATTCTTATTGGTAGTAAACTAATAATAAAAAACTGTATAAATTTTTTAGAACTACGCATTAATTCAAAATTATATCTTAGTAGCACATACAACCTTGTGAAATAGTTTTTAGTATATAAATGATATATTTTACTTTCAACAGAGTTAGGAGTTATAAATGCACTAAACTCTTTTATATGATTAAAATACCATCCATTTTTTATATATTTTAATCTCTCTTTAATTGCAGAAATAGAAATTTTGTTTACCTGCCCATAAGAATTATTAGCATGAATACGGTAAGTAATGTAGGCATTATTATCAATAGAAACTTTGAAACCGTTAGTTCTTGCATAAAAATAAACAAACCAATCATGAGAGAAGAGTTCCCAATCATAGTAATTGGTGTTCTTTAATATTTTTTTTAATCCTAGGCAAAAATCATTTGTAAAAACATAGGTGCAACCAGCGCTACCTCCTTCAAACAAAAAATCATATTTTTTTTGAGGATAGCTTTTGTTAATAACAGCTTTATAATTAGTGTTTTCATCCCATAAATTCAAGTTTGAAAAATATAAGCTTGACTGCTCCTTCCTAAGTATTTTACCTGCCTCAAACATTTTATTTGGAAACCAAATGTCATCTTGATCTGAAAATGCGATAAAGTCATATGAATTAACAAACTCGTCTGATAAGGACAGTATTGCATCTAGAAAATTACGAGGCGCATTCCCTGTTCCTTTTTCTCTTTTATTTATTGATACATTAGCATTCAATTTATATTTATTTAGGACTTCAATTGTATTATCCTTACTACAGTCATCGCATACCATAATATCTAAAGACACTGACTCTTGCTTTAAAATGGAATCTATTTGCTCTTCAATGTATTTAGCACCATTGTATGAAGCCAGAATTACAAGAATTTTCATTTTTGAAGTGTTAAATAATTAAATATAAATAGTATAAAAAAGATAGGTGTTAAAAAAAGCAATGTAGGTCTATTTGTTTCACTGTAGTCAAGTTTAGGGTTTAGCATTAAGTACAAAGTTAGATAAATTGAGAAGCGATATCCCATCACTGAATTTGAATAATTTAAAATCAAATAAGTTACAAAAAGTAATAAATAGGTGTAATTATAAATTACATCTTTTTTAAAACGAAATAAATATATGTTAAATAATACAAAAGAATAAAAATATATTTTATGAAAAATGCTTTGACCATATTCAGCTTCATTTTCGTAAGATGAAAATTTATCATAAAGCGCAAATAATTCAATTCTAACCAATATATTGAAAAATATAATAAATAAAAAACACATAACGAGTAATTTTCTGTCTCCTAATTTATTTTTAAATATGGAAAAAAAAATAACAGGTAATGAACTCAAATGCATAAGAAATAAAAGTGCTGTAGCTTTTAAATATATATTTTTATGTAAATAGTAAAAAGTAACCCCAGATAACATATATGCTGGGCCATTCCTATAGACTACATAAGCAAAAAAATAATAATATAATGAAAATATAATTATTCTATTGAACGTAGAAACATTATTTAAAAACGCCAACCAAAGAAAAAAAATAGTACTATAAATAAAACTAGATTCGGTAAAGAATGCTAAACTTTGTTCTTCAGAATAATACTTACAAAGCCAACTTCCTATTTGAAAAAAATAAGGTTCAGCAAAGAGCATTTTTAATGAAAATTCTGGTAAATCTAGATTAATTAAATAAAGATAATTATCATAATCTGCTGTTTTAGTGACATCAATTGAAAATTTTAATACATAAGATAGTATTACAAACAAGATAGCGAACAAAATTTTCAAATTTCTATCTTCGAAATATCCTAAAAGGAAATAAACACAAAAAAGTAAAACAGCAACAATTATCACTATTATTTAGAATTTTATTGGTAAATAATCCTTCAGTTTTTATATAAAATCTAAAAATACATTTACTGTTAATTTTAATGTCTTTCGTTTACTATTTGATAAACAACACATAACTTGAAATTTTAAGTGAATTAAGCGAGCTTAATAATAGAAAATTAATTATTTTGAATATAATATTCAATATTATTTAATTAGAAATAAAAGGAATATTAAAAATATATGTACAAATATTCTACTTCTTGTTAATATTTTAATTTCTTTTTGCCCATCACCAATATCAATTGAACTCATAACTTTAGGGTCTATAAATAGTATTAAAAGAATTGAGCCGATCATATTTATAATTTGGCTATATGAAACAAGTGTTAGAGATTTTTCAGGGTACCAAAAACTTAAGTAATATATAAATGTAATACCAACCGAAAATAAAAAACCTGAAATAAAAATACTGCCCGAAAATAATATTTTACTAATAAAGCCTCCTTTAGGCAAATCTTGTAAATTTTCAAGTTTCAAGTTTTCTACTAAATCTATTTTTCTATTCTTTCCCAAAACACGATTTAATAACATTATGACAGCAATCGAAAATTTGTAGGAAAAATTTTTAAATAAAAGAGGCAACAAAAGTAGTATTACAAAAACATGCGAATACAACGTTATCATCCAGACTAAATTCATATCTTTTACTGTTTCAGTATAATATGCCATCATGGGAATAAAAATTAAAACAAAAGCTCTTGCAGAAAATTGGAAAACATTAATTAAAGAAAAAAGGTATCTCAAATTTTTAATATCGTGTACATGAAATTTTAAATGATAAACAGCAACATCTATAAATATAGAAAATCCATAAGAAATGGCGGCTAATAAAAACATAATTTAATTTAAATGGATACCCATTGGCATCTCGTTTCATCGTAAATTTTAATAACTTTTGCTGGAGAACCAACTGCAATAGAGTTTGCTTGTATATCTTTTGTTACAACACTCATTGCACCTATTATAGACCCATCTCCAATTGTAACGCCAGGTAAAATGCATACAAACTCGCCAATCCATACATTCTTGCCTATAGCAACTTTTTTTGATTTTAAAGCTCTACATATTGGAGTTGAGTTTGGGCTACTTTGATTATCTCCAGAATAGGACCCATGACTATGATCAGAAATAAAAACCTTTGATGCTATCAATGTATTATCACCTATTGAAACGCTATCTGCAACTCCAATATGAACATAATCATTAATTTCAACATTTTTTCCTATGTCAAGTATAGGAGTACTAATATCAGAATTAATTATATCAATCCTTAAGTTAACTCCTGTGGTTAAGTTTTCAGCACCTCTAATCCCTTTTCTGCCTCGGATATAGATTGGCAACCTCACAATTCTTGCATTAGGAAAAAAAATAATTGTAAATATTTTATCTCTTATTAATTTTATATATCCCCAAAAGCCATATAATTTTATTTTTTCAATAATCATAAAATTTAAATTTGTTATAAATGAAATATTAGGATGGAAAAAAAAGTCATAGCAAAGTAAAGAATTTATTTTACTTTAAACTTCATCTTATAAACTGAATTTCTTTATTTTAGTTATAATTATTTTCTAAAACTTCGAATCCTCAGTCTAAATAATTAGATTTTAATGATTTGGTTATTTTATTTACTTATCAGTAAAAAAATTAGTTATGAATTAATTAAATAATATCTCATTTTTTTTATTTTTAAAAAAATAAATTGAAAAACCATTCATTCCTTTGTGACATGTAATGAAATTTTAGTCTTTTTGTTTTTTCCAACTATTTTTTATAGAATTTAAAAACACTTTCCCAAACACCATTCTAATACCCACAATACCACCCAAAAATCTCCATATAACTATAACCAAAAGTCTGTGTGGTTTTGATTTTTCAATCGGAACCGAAACCGGTTTTAAACCGGTAAATATTGGTGTGTCTTTTTTTACACGTATTTGCTGGATTTACAAATATTTTGCCAATTCGGTATAGATACCTTCTGCTAAATCTTTTTCCGATTGCATCCCCTCTAAAGTAGTTTGGGTAAGCACTGTGTTTATAAATTGGTTGCGGTCCCTAAAACGTGGCAATTGTAGCTGTGCAGCTTTGAATTCTTTTTCTTTTTCAGCATAGCATTCCTGAATAAATTTTAATGACTCATAAGATTTAAGTACTTTAAAACTGCTGATGTATTTGTAATAATTCCTGACCACGGATTGTCAATTCTGCAGATGAAATTGCTTTAGACATAGTCGCTGTTAAATTTAAATAACCGTCTTTGTTATTATTATTCAGTGATAATTGATCAGTTAACTGTTCAATGAGTTCGTTATCGTCATCAGAAATTGTTAACAACTAGTTGTTCCCTTCGACTATGCTCATACCCATGTCTTCTGAAGCAGCTAGTATTTATAGCTTCTGAGTTAAAGTTCATTTCTTGTATTTCATATCTCAAATATATAAAGTTGAATTTTAAAATAACACGCCGAACTATTGAGGGGCTAAACTTGGAGGAAATTACAAACATTTATTTTTTTTTTAATAATAACTTTTTGCTTCCTCTCAAAATTAAAAATCTTGATTGCTGTTGTCGAAGAACTGACAGAAAAGCGTGTACAAATATATTTTATTTTAGCTAAACTCTTGTTAACCAATGATTTAAATTTAACTGATTTTAAAAGTAGGTGAAATTTAATTAAATTCACCAATCTATGAGTATTTAATGATTTTTACTTCTTCTAAAGAGTATGCTGAAATAAGATTAATGTGCTTTTTTTATGGCTCCGCCCTCTCAGTCCCATTCTTTAAGACTAAGAAAGCAACTTATTTAATACCAAACTAAATTTCTTCTTGTTTGGAAATTGTAATTAAAACACCCAATTATTTTAGAACCAAACGGATTCTATTTTTTTCAACTTGCAAAACAACTTCTTACTTCGCAATGAGTATAACCTCTAAAAATAGTAATAATGTCGTACTGTTTTATTTCTTCCCCTTCTCTAACTCCTTATAAAATCATATAAGATTTTTTAAATCAGACGATTATACAACATAAATCCAGGTTCTGTTTGTAGTTAGATGATAACTACACTAGACAACATTTTAAAAATCCCCTTAGTAATATAAATGCTTGATTTAAAAGTCATCTAATTATTTAGATTAACGAAATAATTATTGACTGTAACATTCACAATAATACCATAAGATTTTACATTAATATCAAAACATTAATATATAAAAAACATACAATGTAAAAAATAACTTATTTTGGTGAGAATAACATCCAAAAACTCAATAAAAATAGATAATTTGTCTTTATTTAAATTAATAGAAAAAAAACGTAAAAGTAAAGATTACGCAATTGTTGTGGTAATGTATAGGTTTGTGATTTGATATGATTAAGTGATATTAAGTAGATGTAGACATACTCTACAAATCTTCATGGATGAATGACTAAATCATTTAAATTTTAATAAATACACGGAACAATACTTTCGTGCATTTATTAAAAAGAGTTAACACTTTATATGTTGAAAATTTATAATGGTTGGCAATAGTTACTCAAATTAGAGCTTATTAATCCGGAGCATGTAGTCCAGGAAAAATGCTTGACAATGACAGCAATAAACACGAAAGCATCTATAGCTCAGTAAAGGTGCAAGAAAACAAATCAAGGATGTTGTCTGCACTTTCTGGATCTCCACGAGGATTTTATTTCTTTTTGGTGAAAGAAAATTCTACTTGCCGCTTGTCGAAGAAAACTACAACATTGCAAGGAAATACGGTTACGAAGGCTATTCAGCAGACCCAAACGAATCTGATCACAATGCGACTGTTTTATGTTAACCTACTGTTTAATCAATTATTTAATATTAAGCGTATTAAGCGTTCTACTTTCCAATAGAACTAGGCGAAACAGAAACGATGAAGTTTCTCCATCGCAGGAAGCTTTTGTCAATACTAAAAAATGGATAGATAAAAAATAATTTTTGATTTACGATAGAGAGCGTTCGTGAAAAGGAGCGATTTTTTATAGAAATGAATTGAAGATGATTTGTAATATTGTACATATTAGTACGCTGATCAAATAAAGCTTCGTGTCACAAAGTCAACCTGAATTAGGCGGATTACAGCCATTTTGCTACTCTGCGTTCAGCAATATTATTGTCCTTCTCCCTTTGTTGGTTCAGCAGTTGCTCTTATGAATAGCTATTGAGGTATTCGCTGTTAGCACTTTGCATTAAATCAAGGAATGCTTCGCTAAATTTTATTATTTACCCTATGTTTCACGCTACTATCCCTTCTTTAAACTTCACAAAAGCTAAATTTCACTCTCGATATATTGTAGCTAGTAATTTACCGCAAAAACGCCACATCGCTCCTCATAAAAAATTGCATGTTTTTCTGTGGTGCTTGGGGTTGTCTTTCAAAACAAGATTATTTGGATGTGCGATAAAAATATGTAGTAAATTTAGAATACTCATGTTACTTCAGTCGTTCACTGTTCACTTCATTACCGCAAGTCATAACCATAATTTGAAGCACTTTCTTTTTTCTTTTATATTGATAATTAAGCGGATTAAACTCTTAAATTTAGAAGTGATTTTCATATCAAAAAATTGATTCTCTTTCATAAAAGCTAAAAGTGTCAAAAAACACAAACATTTAAGAGTTTTTAAGTAAATTTGGAATTATTAACCAGACATCTTTAAAATAAAAACACGTTCTTCTAAATTACTGTAAGTCACTAGAAATTAGAATTTTGACCATAAAAAAAGCCCTTATAAAAAGGACTTTAACTATATTTCTGTATTTAAAATTCGCGGTACCACAAACCGATGCTCTAACCAACTGAGCTACAACCACCATTTGCTTAGCGGTTGCAAATATACAACATAAGTTTACTTCTGCAAATAATATAATTAAAAAATTATAGCAAATTTAGATCAAATCCCCTAAGCTATTGACTGCCAAATATCTTTCAACAGTAAAACCTTCGGCGTGATCTACTCCAGCGAGCCTTCCTAAATCCCTTGAGCGATAATTAAGACTTTCTAGGAAGTTTTTAGATGAAATAGGCGACTCCGGTTCTGTCGAAGACGCATCATAAAACTGCGAACTGTAGGCTAAAATCGATTCGATTTTTTTATCAGTAAATCCAGTAATATCAACGACAAAATCCGGTTCTAAGTTCTTCCATTGGATATAATGATAAACTAATTTTGGTCTCCAAGCAGCTTGCTTCTCCCCTTCCAGTTCCGTTTCTACTTTCATCAATCCTGACAAAAAACAAGAGTCAGAAACCAACTTGCTTCCTTTTCCATGGTCAATATGTCGATCTTCAATAGCATTACACAATACTATTTCGGGTTGGTATTTTCGAATCATTTTAATGATTTCCAATTGGTGTTTTTCGTCATTTAAAAAAAAGCCGTCACGCATACCTAGATTTTCCCTTACAGCGACCCCTAGAATTTTTGCTGAAGCATTTGCTTCTTGATCTCTAATAATTGCTGAACCCCTTGTTCCTAATTCTCCACGCGTCAAGTCGACAATCCCAACGGATTTACCCAATGACATTTCTTTTAAAAGAGTTCCTGCACAACCCAACTCTACATCATCTGGATGAGCTCCAAAAGCTAATATATCTAGTTTCATTTTCTTCTTCTTTATTATTTGTTGCTATTATCATTGATCTACAACATCTCGTTACAAACCATTCTTTTTTCTTTCTTATTCTACAATACCTTTTTCATCGTCATCGATTTATTGACGCTTTCTTTCCATTCTTTTTCAGGAATACTAGCTTCCGTGATTCCGCAACCAATATATAAATGAGCGCGTTTGTCTTTTATTTGCATGCAGCGTAAATTAACATACAAATCAGTTTTGGACGTATCTTTAGAAAATTCTTTCTTATTTATTTCTCCTAGAAACCCAGTGTAATACTCTCTATCGTATTCTTCATTTTCTAAAATAAAATTCTTGGCAGATTCTTTTGGCAAGCCGCAAACGGCAGGTGTTGGATGTAAAACAGAAACTACTTGTTTCATATTAGAATCCTTATTTAATTTCCCTTCAATATTTGTTTTAATGTGTAATACACCCCCAGCTTTCAATGTATATGGACTTGAAACTGCCACTTCTGTGGTTAGTGATTTTATACTATCTAAAATAAAATCAGTCACAAATTGCTGTTCTTCCATTTCTTTTTTTTTCCAAACTACATCAATGGTATCTTCATAATTTTGTGTCCCTGCCAAAGCCATTGTACAAAACTTCTTCTTGCTAGCTTTTAGCAAGCGTTCCGGTGTTGCCCCGACCCATAAACCAATTTTAGGATGATACCAACAATAACAAAAAGCAGCTGGATAAGTATGTACTAATTTTTTAAATACTGAAACCAAATCAAAATTAGTCAGGTCAATAACTTCTTTTCTTGACAAAACTACTTTTTTAAAAGTACCACTCGCCACAGCATCAACTCCTTTTTGCACTAGTGATTCAAAACGTTCTTTGTCTTCAATATTCTCAGGATATTCAATATCAGAATCGTAATCCGCCTTAAAAGCCGTCAGTTCGGATTCCCATAATACAGATTCTTTTTTAGGAATAAGGATAATCTGGCTACCATCAAAAGGGGCAAATACAAACCCCGTCTCATTAAAATCTTCAGCAAAATACAAATGGTCATTTTTTTGAAAAAAACCAATTAACTTAGTTTTATTGGGCTTCCTGTAAATCACAAACGGCAGATTGAGTGCCATTTGTTGTTTAACTTTTATAAAAAAATCAATCATCTTTTAATCATTTTTTAACTATATATTGAACAAAAAAAGCTTTTTTTTTATTTCTTTTTATCCAAAACCATATTAGTCAATTTACAAAGCGATATTAAGCTTCCGGCCTCATCTGTGACTTTAATTTCCCACAGGTGTAAAGTTCTTCCCTTATGGATAATGCGGGCAGTTCCATAAACAATACCTTCTCGAATACTTTTTAGATGATTCGCAGAAATTTCGATTCCGCGTACCTCTTGTTCTTCACCATTAATATAAAAATAAGAAGCAGCACTTCCAACACTTTCCGCCAAAGCTATTGAAGCTCCACCATGCAACAATCCTGCAGGCTGGTGAACACTAGGATTAACAGGCATTTTAGCAACAAGAAAGCCTTCCCCGGCGTCTATAAATTCTATATTTAAAGTTTGCATCAGTGTGTTTTTTGAAAAATCATTGCAATACTGAAGCATTTTATCTTTGTCTAATGTCATCTGTCTTATTTTAAAGAGTGTAAAAATAAATAAAAGATGAGACACAAAGCAGTAATTACAATTGTTATTCTGATTTCAAAATAGATTTTTCTTATTTTTACATAAAAAACTAAATGCGTCCTATCCCTTTTTTACTTTTTATTGGTTTAATATTAGCTCTCGGCTCGTGTCGTTCTGATTTTGAAACGGTAGCCAGCACAGGTGATTTGGCGTTTTCAAAAGACACGATTTACCTAGATACCGTTTTTACAAACATAGGTTCTAGCACCTATAGACTTAAAGTATACAACCGGAGTAAAAATGATATTACTATCCCAACAATAAAACTTACAAAGGGTTTAAATTCAAAATATCGCATGACGGTTGATGGTATGCAAGGGACAGAAGGAAAACTCTTTAATAATATTGATCTTTTGGCCAAAGACAGCCTTTTTATCTTCATAGAAACTACCGCAAATATTACTGATGTAAACCCATCTGATTTCCTGTATACGGACCAAATTGAGTTTGACGGCGGAACTAATCTGCAAACGGTTGAACTTGTGACGCTCATTCAAGATGCTGTTTTCTTATATCCAAAACGTTTTAGTGATGGTACGAAAGAAACGCTTCCTATTGATGATCAAGAAATCGAAGGCTTTTATCTAGATGAAAATGATCCAATAAATGGTAACGAACTTCTGTTTACCAATCAAAAACCCTATGTAATCTATGGTTATGCTGCTGTTCCTACTGGAAAAAAAGCTGTTTTTGAAGCAGGTTCCCGTGTACATTTTCATGCTAATTCAGGACTTATTGTAGCTAACAATGCTTCAATAAACGTAAACGGAAATATATCGACCACTGATAAATTAGAAAATGAAGTCGTTTTTGAGGGCGACCGACTAGAACCGGAATATTCTGATGTCCCAGGACAGTGGGGAACGATTTGGCTTACTGACGGGAGTACAAAAAATACCATAAACCATTTAAGTATTAAAAACGCGACCATCGGATTATTGATTCAAAACAATGACGGAACAACCGTTTCCATCAAAAACACGCAAATCTATGATTGTTCCAACTATGGTATTTTGGCGCAGACCGCAAAAATAGAAGGGGAAAACATTGCAATCAATTCTGCTGGCTTGGCTAGTTTAAGCTGTTCCTATGGAGGAAATTATAAATTCACCCATTGTACATTCAACAATAACTGGAATAGCTCGTCGCAAGTCGCAGTATCTATTGATAATTATACCCTTGGAGCCATTCCTGAGGTTAAAGCGTTAACCCAAGCCACTTTTAATAATTGTATTATATACGGCTCCTATCCTAACGAGATGCTTTTAAGTAAAAAAACAGCCGCTGCTTTTGAGTACCAATTTAATAATTGTTTGATAAAATTTGACTCAGCCACAGCAAATCCAGATTATCAATTTAGAACTGATACAGCGCATTACAACGCGATTATTTTAAATGAAAATCCCAAATTCCTCAATCAGTCAGAAAACAAATTCAATATTGACGAAACTTCGGCCGCTTTCGCCAAAGGGAACTCAGGCTACATGATTCCAATTGACATCATAGGAAATACAAGAACTTTACCCCCTGATTTAGGAGCCTATCAAAGTATGCCTTTCCCGAAATAATTTCCGAAATACTTTTCTTTTGGCTCTTGCGCTTACTACTTTTTTAAACTAAATTTGCAGCCATAATACAACAAACTACACAACAATGATCCATTTCTTTGAAAACCAAAGCAAAACTGTTTTTGCAGTACAAACGCAAAACGAAATTTCAGCTCAAGACATTTCAAAACTCAATTGGCTTTTTGCCGACTCAAATAAAATAGAAAAATCCGTATTGTCGGATTTTTTTGTTGGTCCTCGTGCCACAATGATTACGCCTTGGAGTACTAATGCTGTGGAGATTACCCAAAACATGGGGATATCAGGAATTATTCGAATCGAAGAATTTCACAAAGCGACAGCTGATTTTACTGATTTTGACCCGATGCTTTCACAGAAATATTCCGAATTAAATCAAGATATTTTTACAACTGATGTAAAGCCAGAGCCTATTTTGGACATTGATGATATTGCAGCCTATAACAAATCTGAAGGTTTGTCTTTGAGCCTAGAAGAAGTAGGATACTTGGATGATTTATCCGTTAAAATTGCTAGAAAATTAACAGACTCAGAAATTTTCGCTTTCTCACAAGCCAATTCAGAGCATTGTCGTCACAAGATTTTCAACGGAAAGTTTGTTATTGATGGTGTCGAGAAAGAATCTTCTTTATTTAAACTGATCAAGAAAACATCTGCTGAAAACCCTCACGATATAGTTTCAGCATATAAAGATAACGTGGCATTCGTAAAAGGACCACGAGTACAACAATTTGCACCAAAAAGTGTAGACAAAGCTGATTTTTATGAAACCAAGGATTTCGATTCTGTGATTTCATTAAAAGCGGAAACACACAATTTCCCAACAACAGTAGAGCCTTTCAATGGAGCGGCAACTGGTGCAGGTGGAGAGATTCGTGACCGTCTTGCAGGTGGACAAGGTTCTTTACCTCTAGCAGGAACAGCGGTTTACATGACTTCATACTCAAGATTAGAAGAAAACAGACCTTGGGAAAATGGAATGACTGAAAGAAAATGGTTGTACCAAACTCCGATGGATATTTTAATCAAAGCTTCGAACGGAGCATCTGATTTTGGAAACAAGTTCGGACAGCCGTTAATTACAGGTTCTGTGCTTACTTTCGAACATGAAGAAGATGCTCGCAAATTAGGTTTCGACAAAGTAATTATGCAAGCAGGTGGAATAGGTTACGGAAAATTAGAACAAGCAATCAAAAAAACACCGCAAACAGGAGACAAAATCGTTATCCTGGGTGGGGAAAATTATAGAATCGGAATGGGTGGTGCTGCAGTTTCTTCTGCTGATACCGGCGCTTTCAGTTCAGGAATTGAATTAAACGCAATACAACGTTCGAATCCAGAAATGCAAAAACGTGTTGCAAATGCCATTCGTGCACTCGTAGAAAGCGACAACAACCCAATTGTATCGATTCACGATCACGGAGCTGGAGGACATTTAAACTGTCTTTCGGAATTAGTGGAAGATACAGGTGGATTAATTGACCTGGACAAATTGCCAGTGGGTGACCCTACCCTATCGGCCAAAGAAATAATAGGTAACGAGTCTCAAGAAAGAATGGGATTAGTTATAGGTCAAAAAGACATTGACACTTTACAGCGCATAGCTGACAGGGAGCGCGCTCCAATGTATGAAGTAGGTGATGTGACTGGAGATCATCGTTTTACTTTCAAGTCAAAAACTACTGGTGCTAAACCAATGGATTATGCTTTGGAAGACTTTTTTGGAAGTTCTCCAAAAGTGGTGATGACCGACAAAAACATCAACAGAAATTATGCTGATTTGCATTACGATAAAAAGAACATATCAACCTACTTAGAGCAAGTATTGCAACTAGAAGCAGTGGCTTGTAAAGACTGGTTAACAAATAAAGTAGACCGTTGTGTGGGTGGAAAAGTAGCCAAACAACAAACTACTGGACCTTTACAATTACCATTGAATAACTGTGGCGTAATGGCCTTGGATTACTTAGGCAAAGAAGGTGTGGCGACTTCAATAGGACATTCGCCCGTTGCGGCATTGATCGACCCTGTTGCAGGAAGTAGAACCGCAATTGCAGAAGCATTATCAAATATCGTTTGGGCACCGATCAAAAATGGCTTGGAAGGATTATCCCTTTCGGCTAACTGGATGTGGGCTTGTAAAAATGAAGGCGAAGACGCTCGTTTGTACGCAGCGGTAGAAAGCTGTTCTAATTTTGCAATCGAATTAGGAATCAACATCCCTACGGGAAAAGATTCACTTTCGATGAAACAAAAATATCCAAACGAAGAAGTGATTGCTCCGGGAACGGTCATTATTTCGGCAGGTGGAAATTGTATCGACATCAATAAAGTAGTGGAACCTGTTTTGCAAAGAGACGGCGGTTCTATTTACTACATCAACCTTTCGCAAGATGATTTCAAATTAGGTGGATCCTCATTTGCGCAGACTTTGAATACCATCGGGAAAGATGCACCGACAATTAAAGATGCTGCTTTTTTCAAAAAGGCCTTTAATACGATGCAGGAATTAATTCTTGACAATCAAATCATTGCTGGGCACGACATAGGAAGTGGTGGATTGATCACAACTTTATTGGAAATGTGTTTTGCCGATTTGAATTTGGGAGCCAAAATTGACTTCTCTGTTTTTGAAGAAAAAGACATCATCAAATATCTTTTTGCTGAAAACATAGGAATTGTTTTCCAAGCCAAAGACGATGCTACTTTAGAAAATAAATTAAATGGAAACGAGCTTGCTTTCTATAAATTAGGAACTGTTACGAATGACGAAACTTTAGACCTTGGACAATTGACTTTTGACATAAAAGAGTACAGGGATATCTGGTTCAAGACTTCGTTCTTGTTAGACCAAAAGCAATCTAAAAACGGAATGGCGCAAGCTCGTTTCGACAATTATAAAAACCAAGCTTTACAGTTTACTTTCCCTGCACATTTTACAGGAAAGAAACCCGTAATCGACTTCTCAAAACCACGTCCGAAAGCAGCTATTATCCGTGAAAAAGGAAGTAATTCTGAGCGTGAGGTAGCAAACGCGATGTATCTTGCCGGTTTTGATGTTAAAGACGTTCACATGACCGACTTGATTTCGGGTCGTGAAAACCTGGAAGACATTCAATTCATAGGTATCGTGGGTGGTTTCTCTAACTCGGATGTATTGGGTTCAGCCAAAGGTTGGGCGGGAGCATTTTTATACAACGAAAAAGCAAATAGCACGTTGAAAAACTTCTTCAAAAGAGAAGACACACTATCTGTTGGAATTTGCAACGGTTGCCAGTTGTTCATGGAATTAGAATTGATTAATCCTGAGCATGAAGTGCACGGAAAAATGCTTCATAATGACAGCCATAAACACGAAAGTATCTTTACCTCGGTAACGGTACAGGAAAATAAATCAGTGATGCTGTCTACACTTTCTGGATCTACATTAGGAGTTTGGGTTTCGCATGGTGAAGGAAAATTCAACTTGCCGCTTGCCGAAGAAAACTACAACATAGTAGGGAAATACGGTTACGAAGGTTATCCAGCGAATCCTAATGGATCTGATTATAACACCGCCATGTTATGCGACACTACAGGTCGTCACTTAGTGATGATGCCGCATATTGAGCGTTCTAACTTCCAATGGAACTGGGCGAATTATCCGGCAGGCAGAAACGATGAAGTTTCTCCTTGGCACGAAGCTTTTGTCAATGCCAAAAAATGGATAGCTAAAAAATAATTTCGTTGATTTACTATATAGATAGCGTTCCTGAAAAGGAGCGCTTTTTTTATGTGGATGAATTAGAGTCGATTTCATACTTTGTAAGAAATTAATGAATATATTTGATGCTATATAAAACGATACAAAACTTCGTATCTACATCCCAAATGGGGTAGTTAGCAGACAGCTTAGGGAAAATCGTATAAAAACAACTATTTTAGACAAATAGACTATCAAAAAAAATAAAGTTGACTTTATCAAAATGGTTACAAAAATTAGTATAATAGAATGTAGAGAACGTTTAGTTAAAAATACAAAATATGGAAATCCAAAAATTAAAGGAACTCCATTTGCAGTGTTTTCAATATCCGGAGAATCAAATAAAAGTTTTTATGGAACATATAATGAAGCAAAATTTGAACTGACTAAAAACTCTACTTTATTTCCAGCACCATTTATTATTTGCGGAAAATTTAATTCAACAAGCAACAATCGAACAGAAATAGTTTACGAAGTTAAACCTATAGGATTCGGATATTATTGGATAAAGTATTTGCCGATTTTTGGAATTCTTATTTTTAATTTAATCCTTTATATGGAATCGACACCTGTAGAAATGTATACAATAATAAATATAATTCTTTTAGGTTTTTTCATTATTAGCCGTTTTTATATGTGGCGAAAAAAAAACAAACTAATAACTAATTTTGAAAAAGTTTTTGAAATAACAACATAAAGTAAAAAAAGCCGATCTGCTAACAGCCATTTTGAGCTAGCTGGAATTTAGTGGAATTATCGTTTCGCATCAAGTTTTCGTTAATCCGAAAATTGAGGGCTTACGAACTTCCAGCCATCTCAAAGTGGCATAACGTCGGCAGTAATGTCGCCCAAAAACAGAAGTGAAATATTTAAAAACAACGATTTACAGAAAAAAATAATGAATTATATAGTAAATAATGAAAAATTAATAATTCAATATATTCCTGGAAATGGTGCTTGGACTTATCAACTTATTATTCCAAATACTAAAGATATAAAAGGAAAATGGGGAGATTTAAAAGTATCTGGTAAAATTGACAATTTTGAAATTAAAAATAAGAATTTAGGCCCAATGAAAAATTCCGACAAAAAAATGGCGTTAAATTCTGAAATTAGAAATTCTATCGGAAAAGGCGCTGGAGATTTTGTCAATGTTACACTTTATCTTGAAAATCAAAACGACGAAAAAGCAAATGATAATGAAATGATTTTCGAGTGTTTTAAAGATGCTCAAGTTTTAGATTTTTTTAAAAAACTAAAACTTGAAGAACAAAATGAAATAATAGAAAGCATTAACTCAGTTGCAACAGAAAACCAAAAAGTTAAAAAAATAATCAAGTTTATTGCAAAATTAGAAAATCAATAATAAACACTAATGCTTGCCACGATTTTGAGCTAGCTGGAATTTAGTGGAATAATCGTTTCGCATCAAGTTTTCGTTAAGCCGAAAATTGAGGGGGTACGAATTTCCAGCCATCTCAAAGTGGCATAAAGTTACCTGAAAACACAATCGCAATGTATAAAACAGTAATATTAATAGTCATAGTATTATGCTTTTCAAAAGTAGTTGGACAAGAGATAAATTTCCCAAAAGACCCTCAGGAAGTTGTATTTGAAACTTCAGATATTCAAAATTTTTGGAAAGCATTTGATACGGTAGAAAACTTAGATGCAAACCCTTTCGAAACTTACATCAAAAACGGAACAATTGGACTTCAACATTTTATTCCTTATAGAATAATTAGTGCAGACTCTTTACTATATATGGTAAATAGACGAAGACAAGATTATGAAAAAATCAGAGGTATTGCGGTAAAAATCAGAGAAGAGGAAAAAAAGGTTAAACCATACTTTTATGCATTGGAATATTGGTATCCAGCTGCTGTTTATCCACCAGTTTATTTTGTTGTAGGGAGATTTAATAGTGCAGGAACAAGATCTCAAGACGGATTACTAATTGGATCCGAAAAACTTACAAGTCTAGACCAACTTCCTGGATTGGTAATTCACGAATCCATACATTTCCAACAAAAACGCACCGAAGATGGAGAAAGAAACTTACTGCAACTATCTATCATTGAAGGAGCGGCAGACTTTATCGCAGAACTAGTCACAGGACAAAAGGGAAATAAGGAAGCAAACAACTACGGAAATGAGCACAAGGAAGAGTTATGCAATGAGTTTGTGGCAAAAATGAATGGAAACAATATGCAGGATTGGCTTTATGAAACTAGTGGAAAAGATGATAGACCCAATGATCTGGGATATTGGATAGGCTACGAAATTGTGAAGGCCTATTTTAACAAAGCAAAAGATAAGAAATTAGCTGTAAATCATATTTTAAATATTGAAGATTATGACAGATTTTTAAAAGACAGCGGAATTTTAGAACAATATATAAAATAAAGCCAGCAATTAGAGCCGCTGGTGCTAGATTAAATCAAAGTACCTTCCTCAATTAAAAAAAAACTAACGTTTGTAATGCGGATAATTAGATAAGAATTTTATCTATATGCTGCCTATTATTTATGTCTTAGATTCAAATGGTTTTGTGTAATACAATTAACAGTGAGGCGGTGAAAAAGTTAGGAAACCGTAGGCGCTTATAGCGTCTACAATTATTTTAAATTAGCTCAAAGTCAGGAGACTTTGCGCAGCTGGGGGAATAACAGTAAGAAAATTGTTAGAATCATTAGAATGCGTTACTAATATTTTTTTTTTTACATTTATCCTATGTCGGAAAAACATCCAATTACTAGCTGCCGAAAATCATAATATAAAACCGGCATTTACCATCCGACTTGATAATCTGATAAATTAGAAATAAAAAATAAATATGAAAAATAACACTCTCACATTTCTTTTTAGCTTTTGCTTTGTTGTTGCAACTGCACAAAGCCAATACTTTCCTGACGCAACATGGCTGGTAAAAACACCCGCTGAAATGCAGCTAAGTAAAACTTTATTAGACAGTGCTGTGAATTTTGCTTTAAAAAACGAAAATAAAGTTGAGAGAGATTTACGGATTGCCAATCTAAAATCCTACGCGAGAGAGCCAGACTATAAAATTATCGGACCTATGAAAGAACGTGGCGGTCCAGCAGGACTAATTCTAAAAAACGGATACATCGTAGCGCAATGGGGCGATATTAATCGTGTTGATATGACTTTTAGTGTAACAAAAAGTTTTCTTTCTACAACAGCAGGATTGGCAATAGACAACGGTCTTGTAAAAAGTGTAACCGATAGTGTGAAAAATTATGTTTGGGAGGGAACTTTTGAAGAACCTCATAATTCAAAAATTAAATGGGAGGATTTGCTAAACCAATCTTCTGACTGGAGCGGAACGCTATTCGGATTACATGATTGGGCAGATCGCCCACCTAAAGAAGGAACTATTGAAGATTGGAAAAACAGGAAGCTCAATGAACCAGGAACTGTCTTTGAATACAATGATGTACGCGTTAACCTGCTCGCCTATTCTTTACTACAAGTTTGGAGAAAACCGTTAGCTGTAGTACTTAAAGAAAAAATTATGGACCCAATAGGTGCTTCTACCACTTGGCGTTGGTACGGGTACGAAAACTCCTTTGTCAATATTGATGGATTAATGATGCAGTCCGTAAGTGGCGGAGGCCATTCTGGAGGCGGTGTTTTTGTAAGTGCAATAGACCAAGCTAGATTTGGTTTATTATACTTAAGAAAGGGCAAGTGGAAAAACCAACAATTATTATCAGAAAAATGGGTTGCCTCTGCCCATAAACCTTCAAATTCTAATAAAGATTACGGTTATATGTGGTGGATAAATACTAGTGGAAGATGGAAAGACGTTTCGTCTGATCTTTACTTTGCGGCAGGTTTTGGAGGGAATTATATTGTAATTGATAATGTGAATGACTTAGTCGTAGTTACAAGATGGATGGACGACAGTAAAATGGGCGAGTTCATGAATTTGGTCGAACGCTCAATGTCCAAGAAATAAAAGCAAAAGTGATTGAGTAAGCACGAACGTACGGCGGCAGTATTGCTGGATTTGAGAATTTAGTATTTAGTTAAAAAGTAAATCTTTACTCAGTACTTCAACATGGGAAAAATCTCGAGAGGCGCTGCAGGCCAATTTGACGCAGTAGAAAACCGAAAGACGATCGAAGATTGGGTAAAAAGAACTAAGAGCTATACCTCTTTTTTGATCAGAATGTAGACCTAGAAATAGATTGGATAGCCCGATCTCGCAGATATGTTTTTTTAGACAAGGTTAGGCTATCGGGATTTCGTGTTCCGCAGATTATTTTATGATTGCAGCGAATTCCTGCTTATATTCTGGTGTTTTTATTATATTTGATTACAAATTAGTAGAAAATCTATTCAGCGACCAGAATTACCATACATTTATCAAATGATCTGTAACTGATTTATTTCAGAGTTGTATAGGTTGTAGCACTAACATAAAATAACGGAATTTAAAACGGAATTTAAAAATTGTTACCTCAAAATTAACTTTGCCAAGCATACGATATTAAAAGACCCACATTCAAACGTTCGTTAATTCATTTTTAATAGAAATCATCAAGATTATGAAAAATTCATTCAAGCTTTTAATTGCATTATTAACTTTTACCGCCTGCTCAAAACAGGTAGAAAATAAAAATGACGCTATCACAGGAATAGATTTTACAATGCGGCCCGGTGATGATTTTTTTAGATATGTAAATGGTAAATGTTACGATTCTGTAGCGATTTCCGCCTCACAAGCTGGAGTTGGCGCCTATATGTTTATGAATTATCCACAACGTATGCGCCTTCAAGGAATATTGGACAGTATTTCACAAAGCAAGAATCCTACGGGAAGTACAGCACAAAAAGTAGGGGACTTTTATGCGTCTGGTATGGATACAGTAACTATTGACAAACGTGGTTATGCGCCTATTAAACCTTTACTTGCCAAAATTGAAGCTATAACTGATATACCTTCCTTAATGCATTTTGTGGCTGATCAAGCAAAAGTGGACAATTCTTCAATTTTAGCTTTTGGAGTGTCATCCGATGATAAAAATAGCAGTATGAACATTGCCCACGCCTACCAAACGGGTATCGGTTTACCTGACAGGGACTATTATTTCAAATCTGATTTATCGACTGTTGCCATACAAGAATCGTACAAGAAATACCTTACTTCATTATTTCAACAGACTGGAAGCAATACCGAGGAGTCCAAAAAGAATGCTAATCTGGTGTACGACATTGACAAACAACTCGCTGTTTCGCATAAAACAAAAGTTGAGCTGCGGGATGTGCAGGCAAATTATAATAAGATGGCTGTGACAGATCTTGTAAAAACACATGTTAACATAGGCTGGGGCGATTTATTAGCTAATTTAGGTGCCAAAACTGATTCAATCGACATAGCCCAACCCGCTTATTATGATGCCCTTAATAAACTCCTAAAGACTATTCCCATAAATAACTGGAAAGTGTACTTGAAAGCAAATTCTATAGAAAGATATGCAGATGATTTAAGTAAACCTTTTGTTGATGCTGCATTTGAGTATACCAAGGTATTATCTGGGCAAGCTGTGCAAAAATCGCGGGGCGAAAAAATAACTAGTGCTATTGATAATTATCTGGGCGAAGCCTTAGGACAATTGTATGTCAAGAAATATTTTTCGGAAGATGCCAAGAAACGGATGTTGGTCCTGGTTAATAATGTTCAAAAAGCGTATGCTGAGAGAATTGACAAGTTGGAATGGATGAGTACCGCTACAAAAGAGAAAGCGAAAGAGAAACTGTTTGCCATCACCAAGAAAATAGGATATCCCGATAAGTGGAAAGATTACAGCAATGTGCAAATAGTTAGAGACTCGTATTTTGAGAACGTCGTATCGGCTTCTGCAGCTGCATATCAACGTCAGTTGGCTAAATTGGGTAAGGCTGTTGATAAAACCGAATGGTATACAACACCTCCAACAGTTACAGCGTATAACAATCCTACCGCAAATGAGATCGTCTTTCCCGCTGGTATTTTACAAGCGCCTTATTTCGATAATAATGCTGATGACGCGCTTAACTATGGTGGTATTGGAATGGTTATAGGCCATGAAATAACCCATACTTTTGATGACCAAGGTGCACAATACGATAAAGATGGTAACTTAAAAAACTGGTGGACAAAGGATGATTATAAACAGTTTAAATCCAGAATACAACAGGTTATCGATATGTACAGTACCTATACCGTTTTGGATAGTTTACATGTCAACGGAGCTATGACCGTTGGTGAAAATACGGCAGATATAGCTGGAATAGCTGTCGCCTACGATGCTTTTAAAATGACCAAAGCAGGACAGGACACTACAAAAATTGGCGGTTTTACTCCAGATCAACGCTTCTTTTTGTCTGTTGCAAAAATATGGCGAGTGAAAATGAAAGACGAGTTCCTGCGTTTGTGGATTAACAACAACCCACATTCTCCGCCGGCTTTACGTGTTAATGGTCCATTAATGAATACTAGCCCTTTTTACAAAGCATTTGATGTACAAGCTGGAGATAAAATGTTTTTGCCAGAAAAGGATAGAATTACAGTTTGGTAGTACTGTGATATCATAGAGCAATCTATAAAACCAGCTCCGCAAAGTATAGCTACTGCGCAAATATCTCTGACCTTGCCCAATATTAATATGTGATATTATTGAAATTTTCAAATGAAAGGAGTTTACGTAATAAGCGACAAAAAAACCCGAAGTCAAAATTTAAGATATTTCAGAGAGTAATTATATTGAACTTATCCTAAAAGTAATGCTGTTTTAACGCCACTACTTATAGAAAAATCGTCGGCAATAGTTTTAGGGAAAAAGTGTATATTTAACATCCTTTTGAAAATATAAATTGTGCTGAAACTTTGGTTAATTGCAATTCTAATTTTTATTGTTTCAACATATATACTTGCGAAATATACTTTAAAATCAAACAGAAAAGAAACGGGCGAGAGAATTTGGAGGTTTGGGAATGGAAGGTTTACTTATTGGCGTATTCTTGCTTTGTGTAGTTTTGGAATAACAGTTGTTCTAATTATGAATTGGATCGGAAGTACTATCCTCTAAAAATTAAAATGTTTTTAAATAAGTAATTCAAGGAAAAATAAATGTAAAATTTATTTTTCCTTGAATTACAACTAAGTAGTAAAACTAAAGGCAACACAGGTCTCCAGCAATTTCTAAATTTAGTGTCATTAGCATTTTTTATAGTATTTTCGTAAATCAGAAAACAATCCTTTTCATAACTTGCAAACGTCTAGAAGCACAAGAACATTGGTGACAATATTATGAAACACAGCAAACAATACGAACAACATTTTGATTAACAATTAAAAACATAAATAAAATGGATAATGAAGAAAAAATATCAGCTGCACAAAAAATGTTAGGTGACTTTGCACCAAAACTTTTAGGTTATACTGACAATGTGCTTTTTGGTGACTTATGGGAAGGAAAAGAGCTTTCACGTCGGGAAAGAAGTCTAATTACTGTTGCAGCTTTGGTTGCGGGCGAACATTCTGGACAACTTAAGTTTCATTTAAATTTTGCAAAAGAACACGGATTGACCGAGGAAGAACTTAAAGAAGTCATTACTCACCTAGCCTTCTACACAGGCTGGCCAAAAGCCATGACTGCAATAATGATAGCAAAAGAGGCGTTTGAAAATGAAAAATAATATGAATCAAAACAAGATTGACATTTTTGAGAGAATGCTTAGCGGAGGATTAATTCCTTTTACTGACCCAGAATATCCAAAAATATTTGAAGAAGTTTCTAAAACAATTAATTTATCAGTTGCACTCAATACGTCAATTAATGTTGATCAAATTAGAGAACGATTGAGTGAAATAATTGGACAGCAGATTGACAAAAGTACAACAATCTTTACACCATTTCATACCAACTTTGGAAGGCATATTCAGATTGGTAAAAATGTGTTTATCAATCATGCCTGTACGTTTTTAGACCTTGGTGGAATTTTTATCGAAGACGATGTACTCATTGGTCCTAAAGTCAGCATTATCACAGAAAGTCACCCTCTAAATCCGAAAGAACGTAAAATGCTTGACCTTAAATCAATAAATATCAAGCGAAATGCGTGGATTGGAGCAAATGCAACAATACTTCCAGGCGTAACTATTGGCGAAAATTCTGTTGTTGCGGCAGGTTCAGTAGTAACTAAGAACGTTCCAGCTAATACAATTGTAGCAGGAATTCCGGCCAAGATTATCAAGGAAATTTGAATTATGGAATGTCTTTTTTTTTTAGTATTCACCTTAGGTTTTACTTATATGTCAAATTAAAATAGTCCGATCGGGCGGATTAGTTTTTTTAGACAATGTTAGCGAGGATTTGTAATCCGTGCGCGTAGAAAGCACCGACAAAGGAAATCTACAAAGTATAAGTTCAAAAAAGAGCTCATGAAAATATATTTTAACTAATCACTGCAGCAGTCCGGCGCTGCCACATCATTTAGGACGAGCTATTTGCGGGTAAGTATCTAGTAATGAGTCATCCCAGTGACTGAAAGAATTTTACGATTTGACTCAAGGCTTGTTGCAAATCATTAGGTAAATCAGTACTTGCAAAAGGATGCGATGCACCAAAAACATGATTGGTATCTTCAATAATAGAGACAGTACAATTGGGCAGGTTTTTCACCAAATTTATTTCTGCTACAGGAACCGCTTCGTCTTTTCCACCATGGACAAATAAAAATTTTCGTTTATCGGCTTTTAGTAAATTTCGGAAATCTAATTTATCTTTTATTTTCTGCGTGTTTTCGGCTAATTGATAATACAGTGGCATTTTTTGATTTGTTCTTCCGTTCAGGACAAATTTAACCCCGTTTTCTTTCCATAGTTTATCGTTCAATTTTCCATAGCGAGTTACTGGGTCCAGAACTGCTGCTAAGCTGGCACAAGAAACAATTTCCGGATGTGACAAGCTGTACGCGAGAGCAGTTGCTCCGCCCTTAGAATGCCCTATTAAAAATAGTTTCTTAAAATCTACGCAATCTGCAAAACTTTCGGTTTTTAGCTGGACTAACAAAGCCTCGATATCTTCGAGCTCTTTTTCAAAGTTATTAGCACCAAATGCCTCTAAATCTACAAATTCCGAAGGATGCATAGGAGACGTTCCGTTGTGAGAAAAATTTAATTTTACAAATTGAAACCCACTTTGCACAAAGTAATTCGCCATCAAGTTGAATGCACCCCAATCCTTGAATCCATTGAATCCATGGCAAAACAAAATTAGAGGTCGCTTTTGGTTTACTGTATATTGAATATCGAAGCCAGCTGATTTACCATCGGCGCCAGTGTATGTCCCTTGTTGTTTCATAAGTCAATCTTTTTGTAAGATCAGAGTATCGCTATACAAAAATATATTGTAGTCCATAAGTCTCTGATGTAAAGACACAAAGATAGTTCAATCATCTTCAATGATTTTATATTCAGAATCAAGAAAACCAATTCACCACTCTGGTGCTTGTATATCGACAATTCTGGTTCTCGTTTGCAACTAGGGCCTACTTACTTTTGAAACCAGAGTAGATTATCTATGATAGGGCTAATTAAAAAAAACTCTTAATTATATTACCTCGCAAAATTCTCTATCCCTCTTATCTTCATTATTCAGGATGACAAGACTGTGGTGCAATCCCTCCGTATACTCAGAGCCCTACATTATTCGACTAAAAGTAATTAAACCGATAAAAACTGTTTGAGCAGATTGCGGTTTTAGCGTAATTATCGTTTTCATTCAAACTTTAGTGAAACCGCAAATATACCTCTTCACAATCCTCAAATGTCTTGGGGCTTCAAAACGTTGATATTAATTTAACGAAACATTACCGTAGCATTAAACTTTAAAAAACTATCTTCGAAAAAATCAATCTATTAAATTAGACAAGGTTTTTATTGCTTTGGCAAAAAATTTGTACAATAAACGCCAAGTGACCGTAATGTCCATTATATAAGGCATTAAATCCGATGGTCCCCATAAGTTTCTCATTTTGAAACGTTAAAAAAGTTTGGAAGCTTTACAATAACCCTAATAACTCCATTATAATTTTACTAAATGAAAGAAAATCCCTTAACTATGGACATGCTGTTAGATCAACTAATAGGATTAGATATCATCCAATATGCAGCAATTCCAATGATTTTACTTGTAATACTGGAGTGGATTCTCACAATTGTACAAAAAAAAGATTATTATAACAGCTTAGACACTATATCAGCCACATTTATAGGTGTTGTAAATGTGGGTATCTCCGCCTTATTAAAAATAGGGATTTTTGCAACTATGCTGTTTTTTTATAATGTCATTCCTTGGAGCATCCCGCGTGAATGGTGGGCCTATATTCTTTGCATTATTACTATAGATTTTTTCAGATACTGGTCGCATCGATTAACTCATGTTAATCGTTTTTGGTGGGCAACTCATGTTACACACCACAATTCAGAAAAATACAACTTATCCGTGGCCTTTCGGTTGGGCTGGACGCAACACATTAAATTCATCTTCTTTATTCCTATAATTTTAATGGGATTTGACCCTGTACTATTTTTTATATGTCATCAAATCGAAGTACTCTATCAGTTCTGGATTCATACCGAATATATTAGAAAATTACCGGCTCCAATTGAATACATTTTTGTCACACCATCTCATCACAGAGTTCATCATTCAACAAATCATCAATACATAGATAAGAACTTTGGATCAACACTTATTATTTGGGACAGAATATTTGGTACTTTTGAAGCAGAAGAAGAGCAAGCCGTCTATGGTATCACGACACCACTTAACACCTATAACCCCGTTACTTTAAACTTTCACGAATGGAAAGACATGTTACTTGATGTAATTAAAAGTAGGTCACTAAAAGAAGCATATGCAATGATGTTTACTAGCCCATCTAAATTAGAAGCTGTTAAGAATGAATTCAATACAATTAAAGCTAAACAGAAATAGCTTTATACTTAAATTTAGGAAATGAAAATACTATCAATCATACTCGGAGTAATCCTATTAGCCTTCATTATTGTACAGCTTTATGCCATAAATGGACAAAGAAATATCGAAACCTACCCCTATGAGGTCAGTAAAAAGTATGATGCCTTTGAAATACGAAGCTATGAAGCCACTTTATTTACTTCTGTCAAACTATCAACTAATACATATAAAGATGCTTCCAGTAAAGGCTTCTCTATTTTGGCAGGATATATTTTTGGTGGAAATGAAAAGAATGAAAAAATAGCAATGACTTCGCCAGTTGCCATGTCTTTAGAAGACTCCATGACTATGATGTTTATGGTTCCAAAGAATTTTAAAAAAGAAACACTTCCTCAGCCTAATCAATCCCAGATTAAATTTAAAGAAGAACCTGCAAAAACTGTTGCTGCAATCAGCTTTGGCGGTTGGGCTGATGATGAAAAAATAGAAAAGTACAAACAGAAGTTAAAATTAGCTTTAGATGCTGAGGGAATAATTTACACAAACCGATTTTACTTTTTCGGTTATAACCCTCCTTTTGAAGTTTTTAATCGTAAAAATGAGATTGTTGTCGAGCTGGAAACAAAGACTCCTAACATCCCAAAATAATGTTGAACAGAATTTACAGCTTTGATACTGTCTCCTTATTTGTTATTGCAAAATAACACTAACAGGCCATTATGAAGTAAAAAAAGGAACTACATTTCATTAATGTGGTTCCTTTTATATATTACTTTAAAGTATTTAAACTTCTAGATTATTTCATCCAAGAATCAACCAAAACTTTATTGGCTTCATAAAATTCTTTTGCTCCAGCTTCTTCGCCCTTGTCTTTAATCACGGTCATTAAGTCAGCCAATTGTTCTTCCTGTAGGTTAAAGTTTTTGAAAAAAGTAGCCGCTTCAGGTTGATCTGCTTCAAATCCTCTTCTTGAGATAATTGTACAAGCATCTTTTGGGTAAACTCCTTTAGGATCTTTTAAATATTTCAAGTCGTTTTGAGACCATTTGAAATGTGGTTTCCAACCTGTTACTACAATCCACTCTTTATCTCTGATTGCTTTCTCAAGACTAGCTACCATTGCTGGTCCACTTGATGTGATTTGCTCGAACTCTAGGCCATATTGGTCTATAGCTTTCAGCGTGTTGGCATGAATACCAGAACCACCACCAATACCAATAATTTCACTATTGAATTTGTCTTTATTAGCGTTCAACTCTTCTATCGAGTTAATTGTTACATAAGAAGGAACTACTAAACCAGTTGTACCCTCACTGAACGATTCGCCTAATACTAGTAATTTATCACCGTAGTCGGCCCAATAATCTTCGTGTGTATTCGGAAGCCATGCATCAAGAAACACATCTCCTTTTGAGTCGTCTTTTGATAATTCACCATATATCAAGCCTGGTGCTAGGTTAGTAAGTGTCACCTCATAACCGTCTGCTTCAAGTGCTACTTTTGCTAAATAAGTGAACGCAATACCTTCAGACCAATTGGGATAAAAGATGCTAACTTCTTTTTTATTTTCGCCTTCTTCATTTTTCTTATCACTGTCCTTGCACGAACTAACTGAAGCAGTTAATAGTACAGCTACAAGTAAGATTCCTAACTTTCTCAATTTTAACATAATTAAATTTATTTATTATTATTCTCGTTATTATTATTTTTTCTTTGCAATTGCTTGTGTGGTTCTGTCTAAAATTATAGCCAATATCACAATACCTAATCCAGATTCAAAACCTTTTGCAATGTCGTTCTGTTGAATTCCCTGATAAACTATACTTCCCAGTCCTTTAGCACCAACCATTGATGCGATAACCACCATTGATAAAGCCAATAATATTACCTGATTAATTCCAGCCAAAATTGTTGGTTTTGCCAAGGGCAACTGTATTTTAAATAAAATTTGTCTTTCGGTTGCACCAAAAGCGCGCCCAGCTTCAATCACATCCTCTGCAACATTTCTAATTCCCAGACTAGTCAGGCGTACTGCCGGCGGGAGAGAGAAAATCACAGTAGCCACAACTCCTGGAGTGTTTCCTACACTAAAAAAGAAAATAGCTGGAATTAGATAAACAAAGGCAGGCATGGTTTGCATTAAATCAAGTATGGGTCTAATAATCACATCAGCTGTTGTACTTCTTGCAGAAACAATTCCCAACGGAACACCAAAAATTAACGCAATCAAGGTTGAAACAATAACCAAGGTGGTTGTTTGGATGGATTCATCCCAGTACCCCATCGCCCAAATCAGCAATAATCCAAAAACGGCAAATAGTGCTAATCCTGCTCCTTTTTTAAATCCTTCCTTTTTAAAAGCACTTTTACCAGCATTGGCATAGTAAGCCCCTACGGCTACCACTGCGATAATGATGTAGAAAGGAACACTAAGTAACACATCGTTCATACTGTCAACGGTCCACGAAATAACGCCATCAATGGCTTCCCACAGTCCGGAAAAATTATTTTCCAGCTTATTAATACCAATTTCTATATATTTACCAAGATCAATTAACTTTTCCATATTACATTTCGTTTGCACGTTCTTTTAGTTCACTTATTTCTTTTTCTTCAAATCGCGTAGCTTCAATAACCAACGAAGTTTGAGATATTAGACCAAGTAATTTCCCGGTTTCTTCCTCTATAACTGCCAAAGGATATTTAGTACCTGCAATCAGGGGTAACATATCTTCTACGGAATAGCTTTTATATACACTAGGCACGTTTGTATTAAGTGCTTTCTCGATAGACATTTCTTTTTCGTTTTCCAGTTCTAAGAGGTCTTGCAACCAGACATAACCAAGAAATCTTTTCTTTTCATCCTCCACGGGAAGAATATCAACTCCTATTTCACGCATTTTACGGATAGATCCTTTGGGTCCATCTTTAGCGATTTGAACTAACGTCATCTTTTTAAACATAAGCGATTCGGCAGTAATAATACTTTTTCGATCTACTTTATTAACAAACGCTTCAACATATGGAGTTGCGGGTCCTGTCAGAATATCTTCTGCAGTTCCAATTTGTTCAACAACACCATCTTTCATAATAGCGATGCGGTCACCAATTTTCATGGCTTCGTCTAAATCGTGAGTGATAAATACGATTGTTTTTTGCAACTTGTTTTGTATGGCCAATAACTCATCCTGCATATCTGATTTAATGAGTGGATCAAGTGCAGAAAACGCTTCATCCATAAGTAAAACTCCTGGATCGTTTGCTAGAGCTCGTGCTAAACCTACTCGTTGTTGCATACCTCCTGACATCGCAGCTGGATATTGATATTCATACCCTTTTAAACCCACTGTTTCAAGTGCCTTTAGCGCTTTTTCTTCCCGTTCCTCTTTTTCTTCTCCCCTAATCTCTAGTCCAAAAGCAGCATTCTCAAGAATAGTTCTGTGCGGAAGAAGACCAAACTTTTGAAACACCATACTCATTTCTGTACGTCTGGTTTCCAGTAGCTCTTTATTTGTCTCACGGGTGATATCATGATCATCAAAAAACACTTTACCTGAGGTAGGTTCGTTAAGTCTGTTCAAGCAACGGATTAAAGTAGATTTCCCACTACCGGACAAGCCCATTATAACAAAAATCTCTCCTTCTTTAATTTCAAAGCTAACATTGTTGACTCCAACAGTACATTTTGTCTTCTTCAGAATTTCTTCTTTTGAAACCCCTTTCTGAAGCAGCGCAAGAGCCTCTTGTTTACGTTTTCCGAAAATCAATGTTAAATCCTCAACCTTGATTTTTATTTTTCTTTTATCTTCCATATATCTCTTTTTCCTAATTAAAAGTAATTATCAATATTGAAGCGCACTTACCTCTTAGCATAAGCAAGACTATTAGAGAATGTATTTCCTCAAACAGATCTGAACCAGAGTTAGTCTTGTCCTTGCGCCACATTCTAGTAGGTCTCAATATTTCCTACACTAATTAATATCCATTTAACACCAATAAAAAAAATATAGCTATTATCTGATTTGTGAAAACCAAATTATAGGCCTTAAAAATTTTTCGTTATTTTGTTTGTGAATTTTACTTTTGATGGGGGGCAAAAGTACAAATAAAAGGCACCTTAAACAAATCTTAACGCATAAATCGAGGATTACTAATCGTTGTCGACCCCCGAAATAGCTGAATAATCAAGATTTAAGCACAGTAAATATTTGATTAATCCAGGCTAATATTCGCCAACACTGAAAACCAACTTCCTATTGAGAATAGAGCATAGCAATTTTAAAACGGCTTACTCTAAACGAGAATTTTGATAAGATTGCTGAGCAGTTCGCTGTCGCTCGACTCTTTCTTTAAAAGTATAAAAAGACTGCGATGAAAAACCTCACATTTAGCCACTATACGACGTCATTTGACTAAAAGCAGCCTCGGTCTCAATAGCAATTTTAGTGGATTATCCATTTTATTTATATATTCGTACTGCCGAAGATACTCGTTTTCATAAACTGCTAACTACTTAGCTAAGCTTATAAACCATTTTAAAAATACTAATCATAGCAAAAAACGAACCATTTACAGTTTTACAAATATGAAAACAGTCATCAAAATCATTTTATTCTTCTTTCTCGCAAACTCAGTCAATTGTTTTGCTCAAAGCAAAATTGAACGATCCAAAAAGGATCTCACTAGTCGGTCAAGAACCGATAACGATAATAAAGATAATGAACGGGATTCAAATTCTTCAAGTCCTATTTCATTCGATAATGAATCTAGAAACATTTTGCTTCAAGGATTTATGTATCTTACTTATTATTCTATAATTGGAATTATGAGATAGAAAACCATCTACATAACAATTTAACAGACTATCCTTATTACAGCAATCTATCTGGTAATTTCCAGAATTCAAACTCAGTTTCTCCTACAGTTAATTATTTAAGGCTTGACTTAGAAAATCAATTTCTTTTGAGTCACAACAATTTATATGGAAATCATTTAAAAGCAAAGATTCGTCCCTATCAGTATTTTTACATACAAACAGATTTATACACAATCATAGAATACAATAAAACTGAAAAGAATTACAGTAATTTGTCTTTATTAAACATCAATATTTGTTACGACAGAATAAGATTTGATCGATTTAATTTGGGCTGGAGCCTAGGCTTAAATTATATTGCAAATGACATTAAAAAAGCCGGATTTAGTTATGGTTTAAATACTGATGTTTTTCTTTCCAAGCCTTACAGCCTCTATAGCTCAATTAAATGGAGCTCAATAAATAATGTTCCTGTCAATGAGTTTGAATTGAAATGCAGATACCATAAAAAGAACTATTTTCTTGCAGTGGGCTATGAACATTTAAAGATAGGATCACCCACATATGATTTTTTGTCAATCGGTGGTGGGTTATACCTTTTTTGATTTAGAGATTCCAAATAAAAGAGCAAAATGCATAGAAAAAAGATCTCTGTCACTTTTCAAATTTAATGGAATTGCGGTTTTTAGTTGTATTTTCGTCCAACCAAAAATACTTATTCAAAAAAATCGCAATAAATTAAAAGTAATTTGACAAAAAAATATCCATCGAAAGTATCTTACGGATTATTGATTTTTATATTCTTGGTGTTTTTTGGACCATTAATTCCTCGTTTAATAAAGGGTCCACTTCAAATAGATATGATAGGAGTGATTGGATTTCTTTTATTGGTGTTTATTTTTATTTTACAGCTTTTTTTTAAAACAGAATACACAATTGACAATACAAAACTAAAAATAAAATGTGGTCTATTTTATTATACTACTATCGAAATAAACGAAATTAAGGAAATATCAAAAACAAAAAATATTATTTCATCACCAGCTCCTTCATTTGACCGGATTGAAATAAAATATGGAAAGTTTGATGAAATTATAATTTCACCTAAAAACAAGTTTGATTTTGCAAAAGATTTGACTCAAATAAACCCAAAAATAAAAAACAATATAACTGAGTAAAAAAAACGCTGCACAACACACTCGATGTAAAAGAGGGGTTTAAAGCTGATTTTTTGCTTTGAAATTTAGTAAATAACAAATCATAAAATTCTAAAATTTTCGCTATCGAAAAAGTTCGAAATCGTACTGAAAAACATGAATTTCTCCTATTAAACCATATAGAAGTCATAATCATTTTTGTCCAATTGAAACAAGAATTACTTATAACAGCTCCCTTTTTTACTTTAGAATGGAGTCAAGATCTAGTTAAATAAAGAGCAGGTGAAAAAGCAAAAAAATGAAGAATCAAGCTGGAGTATTTGTCAAGAATGTAAAGGACGTGGCAAAACAAGTCGAGGGCTACCCAAAAAAGTAAGACTCCGCTATAAGGTAGCATTGGATCAATTTGAAAAAATGAAAGGCGAGGGGGCAACAGCTCCAGTTTGTCCTAAAGCCCCCCTATACTCCTGCTCGAACTGTTCTGGATCTGGGTTGATTCCTGCTACTAGTCCTCCTACAGTGGATAAAGAAAACTATCCACAGGTTGCTATTATTGGTGGTGGTATCGGAGGAATAGCCCTAGCTGTCGCTTGTTTACACCGTGGAATCCCTTTTAACCTTTATGAGCGGGACAAGGACTTCAATGTTAGATCTCAGGGCTATGGACTCACTTTGCAACAAGCTAGTAAAGCTATTGAGGGCTTGGGCGTTTTTTCATTAGAACAAGGAGTAGTTTCAACAAGACATGTTGTTCATACTACAAAAGGAAAAGTGATTGGGGAATGGGGAATCAGAAAGTGGATGCAGTCAGGTGCGAAAACGACTCCAAAACGTACAAATGTGCATATTGCACGTCAATCTTTGCGCTTGGCTTTGCTTGAGCAACTAGGCGGATATGATGCGGTAAAGTGGGGACATCAGTTAGTAAATTTAAAACGATATGAGGATCAAGCAGTTGGTATTAGCTTTTTAGTCGACGGGGAGATCAAGCACACCACAGCCGACCTTGTGATTGGAGCCGATGGTATTCGTAGTTCGGTGCGGAATTTGCTTGTTGGCGAGGATACAAGCCCATTACATTACCTAGGCTGTATTGTGATATTAGGTATTTGCCCATTGTCATCTCTTGAAGGACTTAATAGTCCTTTGCTGGACGCGGCAACAGTGTTTCAAACAGCTAACGGCAATGAACGAATCTACATAATGCCCTATGATTCAGAATCGGTGATGTGGCAACTTAGTTTCCCAATGCCAGAAAACGAGGCCAAGGCGCTAAGTGCAAAAGGACCTCAAGCTCTCAAAGAAGAGGCCTGCCGCAGAACCAACTGGCACGATCCCATACCTCAGATTCTAGCGGAGACCCAAGAAGCTCAAATTTCTGGCTATCCCGTGTACGACCGAGAATTACTCTCGTCAGAATTGTTAGAGCAAGCAGGCCCAGTGACTCTTATCGGAGATGCTGCTCACCCAATGAGCCCATTTAAAGGGCAAGGGGCAAATCAAGCACTTCTGGATGCGCTCGCGCTGGCACGAGGAATATCAAAAGGATGTAAACCCTTATCTCAATGGAGAGAAACTGGACTGCGGAAAAGTGTCTTAATTGACTTTGAAGCTGAAATGTTAGAACGCAGTGCTTTCAAAGTAAAAGCTTCTGCAGCCGCGGCAGAGTTTCTACATTCTGAGCTTGTGCTACATGAAGCTGATCAACCTAGAGGGAGCGCCATAAAGAAAATTGACTCCTAACAAAGCGCTTAAGCCCAGCTTAATACTTAGTCATACTTAATAGACAAGCAGTTCTGATTTTGAAAAAGTAGCATGCTATACGTTTGTAAACAAGAAGTCTAAAACATAATCAACAGCTATTTTCTGGGATTTTTTTACTTATGTAGCTAGACCTTTTGATTACTAATGAATTAGATAATAACTTCACTATTACTGATAGAGAAATTGAAGGTGTAAAAAATCAAACAACTTTCAAAATAATAAAAGCCAGCGTACAAGAAAGTATAGAAATAATCGCTAACTTTAATTTGAATCAAAGCTCATTGCTTTATGTATATCTAATTTTCCAGTAGAAATTTCTTGTGCTCAAAACCACAACAGTCTATATAATATACTATTGTGCATAGTAATAACTCAAAGTAAAGTAGTATGAAAACATTATTTTTTGCAATTGCATTTTTATTAAGTATTACTATTAATGCTCAAGAAGGAACTAAAATATCCAATGTCTTTGTTCGAGTATATGATTTGCAGAATAAAAAAATTAGCAAAGGACAAATACTTTTAATTTCTGATACATCAATTCAACTAAAAGCGAAAAAAGGACCAATTAAAATTGAATGTAAAAGTATAGGCTTAATTAAAACTAAACATTCTGCAGGGAATAATATTCTTAAAGGAGCGCTGATTGGTGGATCTTTCTTTGCGCTTATTGGGGTAGCTACAGCTGACCCAGATGCATTCATATTAGGCTATACAGCGGGAGAGGGAGCAGCCGCAGGTGCTATTGTAGGTGGAACCGCTGGAGCGGCAATTGGAGCTGTTACTACTCTTTTTAAAAATTCAGAATCTTATACCATTAATGGTGATGAATTTAAGTTCAAAGAATTTAAAGAATTAATAACAGGACTTCGGCAATAGTATTGATTTGATTCAATTTATGAATTAGTTTATACTAACTCTTTACATTTTAAAAGTTTTAAACAAAATGAGCCCGATACAATATCGAGCTCATTATTATCAAAATTAATTAGAAATTTGTCCAAAATTTTGGGCTCAGTCTAACAAACGGATTTTTTTTAATTGATACTAAGCTAAAAATTACTTTGGATTTAATATTAGTTCAATTCGTTTTATGCTGTCTTCATAATGGTATTTCGTTTCGGTGTTTAGGGTTTTGCCTTTGGCACTAACGAGCATCTCTTTTAGAACACTAAGCTCTCCTCGCACCAAAGACCGCAGATCTGATTGCGATACGTTATAATATCCTTCTGATCTTTCAGATTTAATTTCTTCGTTCATTAAATAGTCCATCCTTTCGATGTAAGCCCGTTGCAGGTTTCTTCGATAAATAACCACATTTACTCCCGTATTTGCTTCTTTCCAGATTCCTTTTCTCATGTCTCGAAGCAAGTCCAGTGCTTTATAATTAGGACCTCCCATGATCTCCGCATCCATTAATCTTCCGATACGTCCAAAACTCAAAACATCGTTTAAATGTCGGGCTTGCAGATTTCTAAAAATCTCTGTGTACCCTGAATAATCTATATTTTTTAAAGTGGACACATTCACTAACCAAGTTGGTGAATTAAATGCATTATCCTGCAACCATTGCATCGCTTCCTGTTGTTGCGATTTTGGCACGATTTCATATACATTCCCTTTTTGGTCAGGCTTTTGAAGGTTCTCATGAACACCTCCTACATTGGTCACGACATGACCTATATACCTACTCCAAACAGACAATAATTCTTTATATAGTTCGTCTAAGTCTTGATAATTATTGGTTACATCACTGGTCCACTCTGACAAATGAGCCGCAACATATTGTAAATTTTTTAGACCGTAAGAGCTCGCTTTCATCGAATTGTTACCAATATCTTCCGTTTGTGAAGTTGGGTCAAAACTACTACTCTGTTTTCCGTATTTATACAAGGGATTATCTGCTTTATCCAAAATCCACTTATCTAGTGTAGCTCTTTCCGATTCGGGAGAGCTTGAATCCGGAATTACACGGTATCCCCAATTAACAGAATAATGATCATAAGCTCCTATTTGACGTATAAAGCGAATGTTTTTATCACCAGGCTGCGCTATATAATTGAACCTCGCATAATCCATTATACTGGCTGCAATTCCGTTTTTCTGCGTAAATGCACCGTCTCTATAGCTTTCTATTTCATAAGCACAACTGGCACCCATATTATGGGGTAAACCAAGTGCATGCCCTACCTCATGTGCTATAACCATGCGCATCATATCACCCATTTCCTCGTCACTCGTATTTAAAGTTCGTGCAGAAGGGTTTGCTGCTCCTGTTTCTAATAAATATCTATTCCTGTAAGAACGCAAATGGTTGTGATACCAGATCACATCACTCTCTATTATCTCACCGGTTCTAGGGTCAGTAACACTTGGTCCTACTGCATTTCGAGTTGTACTAGCGACGTAACGAATAACCGAATAACGGATATCTTCTGGACTAAAATCAGGATCTTCTTCTTTTGTTGGTGCATCTTTGGCAATGATTGCATTTTTAAATCCAGCTCCTTCAAAGGGTTTTTGCCATTCTTCGATTCCCAGTTTGATGTATTTTCGCAGCTTTTCAGGAGTCGCAGGATCTAAATAATATACGATTGGCTTTATAGGCTCCACTAATTCTCCGCGGGCATAAGCTTCAGGATCTTTAGGTTCCAGTCTCCAACGGCGTAGATAGGTTTTACTGTCTGATTTTAATTCACTACTCCCGTAATCATATTGACTCATAGTAAACCATCCCACTCTTGAATCAGCTAATCTGGGCTGCATCAACTTCTCAGGAAGCAAAATCATAGATTGATTCATCTGGATGCTTATCGTTTCGGAATCCTCTAAAACTGGTGGTTTTGAGGCATTATAGCTAAAGTCTTGAACGACCTCGATATTCATTGGAAAACTTCGCATTGCATTGATAAAACTTCGCGAATCATCCAGTCCTTTAACCTTGTATGTTTCCCTCATAGCTGCCGACAATCCACTGATAGATTTCACATCTGTGCTGTAAAATTTAGTCACATCAATTACGGTGTTAGCAGAATCTTTGCTAAACGCGACGATGTCGAATGCAAACAATGTAGGCTCATAATTATTTGATTTTACTGAAATACTGATAGGCAAGCTATCGTTAGCGATTGATTTATAAGACTTCAGCTTTATGAGTATTTTATCCTGAAAACGTTGCCAGACGATTAGTTGTTCATTGGTTTCTGAACCTGCATTTACGTAGCCTCCCCCTAGATTAGATGGGATTTTTGATAACCTACTGACCAAAAGCATGTCTTTGTCTAACAAGACATTTGGTATTTCGAAAAAATATTTTTTATCTACCTTGTGAACCGTAAACAATCCAGTATCAGAAATGGCCTCTTTAGTTATTACCTTGCTATACTCCTTGATGGTTACTTCCGACTTTTTTTCTGCAGCAGGCAACGCAGCGGCTTCGGTTTTTTTATTCTTTTCTCGCTTTGATTGGGCAAATTGCGATGTTGGAAAGAGCATGACTAGGACGACTGTGATTAAAACGAGAATTTTATTCATTTTTTGGCTTTTAATAGTTTTCAAAATCAAAAATATCTTTTAACAGCTGTAAACTGATCATAGAACACTTCTTTAACTTATAATTAACTTTTGTTCAAATATAGCGCAGTATCCACAATAAAAGCCTATAGATTTTAAATTATCTCTAAAAAAATACTCTTTTTCACTCTACACAATTGCTCTTGATGTCTTTCTGAATAAAAAAAAATTACCTAATTTCATTAAAGTTGGAAACGACTTCAATAGATACATACACTTTTGATTCAAAGCCTATGCAGAAATTGACCTCGTTGAGTAGAAAAGGTTCTGAGGATAACAGTGGTTTAATCTGATTTAGTCCTTTGACTAAAAAAAAAGTACTTTTTTACTAAAATTAACAAAGATAACCTAAAGCACAATCCTCAGCCTACTACGATAGAATCGCAAGACCGCGGGAACGACGACCCATAATTTAAGCACATCTCATTTGGGGCCGAATTGTATTTAAATAATTATTCAAGTTGAAATTTCCGCCAAGCCAGAAAAGCCAACCAATATTATATTTCGTTTTGCTATCGCAACAGCTATTAAAAAAAATGATATCAGGTTTAATCCTTAAACAAAGAGTATTTTTGCAGTGTGAAGAAATTAGTCTCAATTATAGGTGGAGGGCCCGCAGCATTTTTACTAGCCGCATTTCTCGATCCTCAGAAATTCAATGTTAGCATTTACGAGAAAAATAAAACCCTTGGAAGGAAGTTTCTTGTAGCTGGAAAAGGCGGATTTAATCTTACTCATTCAGAACCAATTGCGCAATTGATAGAGCGCTACACACCATCCCATTTTATACAAGAAGCCCTACTAGATTTTGACAATGATGATTTTCAAAAATGGATTGATCTCATGGGCATTCCTACCTACATCGGTAGCAGTAAACGCGTATATCCTGAAAGCGGAATTAAACCGATTGCGGTACTGAACGCAATTCTTGATGTACTCAATAAGCGAGGGGTTACAATTCATTATCAGCATACCTGGACTGGCTGGGATGCTAAACACGATATTGTTTTCAATGCTGACTCAGTAGTCAAGTCTGACTATACCATTTTTGCCATGGGCGGAGGCAGCTGGAAAGTAACCGGCTCTGATGGAACCTGGCTTGGTCTGTTCAAGAAACAAGGGGTTGATATTGTTTCTTTTAAAGCCTCAAATTGTGCTTATCGAGTAAACTGGGAACTGGATTTTATCGACAAGCACGAGGGAAATCCACTTAAAAACATTGCTATAAGCTGTGGAGGTAAAACCCAAAAAGGCGAGCTAGTGATTACACGTTTCGGTTTAGAGGGCAATGCCATATATGCAATAAGCCCGCAAATTCGCGAGGAACTTGACAAAAATCAAACCGCTACTGTCTTTCTAGATCTAAAGCCAACATTAAGTTATGCTAATCTACTTGAAAAGATCCAAAAATCAAACTTAAAAAAGACCAGCGAAAAATTACAGAAAGAGCTTAAATTGAATCCTGCGCAAATTGGACTTTTAAAAACTTATCTCTCAAAAGAAAGCTACCTGAATACTGAGATTTTGGCACAAAAAATAAAAAAACTCCCTGTAGAAATAACAGGATCAGCGCTATTAGATGAGGCAATATCTACAACTGGCGGGATCGGACTGACAGCCTTAGATGAAAATTTCCAACTAAAAATGATGAAAAACAACTATTGTATTGGAGAAATGCTAGACCTCGACGCGCCAACGGGAGGCTATCTGCTTCAGTCTTGCTTTAGCATGGGCGTTTATCTTGCCCGTCACTTGAATTCGCTTCCATAACTTAGCATTAGACAAAATAAGCTGTTTAGCAATACTATTTACGACATATTCTCTGCTATCCAATTCATATGCCATGTCGTTGCTCGTACGTCAGCATAAAAACCGTTGTTTTTCCGAAGACTACTGTCTTTTTATCAAATTAGTGAGCATAACATGAAGCCGGATGTATTAATTTAATGAATAAGATTTATCTTATATATTATTTTTATTTGCTGTTTCTTAAATCCTTAAAAAACAAGCAAAACATTTACAAAAGCGCTATAAATCAGACTATCATTCGTGATTTTACTTAGGTTGAAGCTCTCTTTAGATAACTTATAACTCGCAAAAAAACTACTTTTAATTAAATTTGAGTACCATCTTTGTACAAAACCTCTCATGAAATACTTAAACGTCCTTACCATCGCATTCCTATTATTCACCTCTAATAGTTATGCTCAAAAAGCCGAACAAATTACTACAAAAGCTGGTACACATTATATCACCACGAGCATTAATTACCCTGTAACAGGAACATATTTGATTGCAGGAGAGCTAGAACCCATCGTTCAACTCAACCCTGATGGAACTGGGATTTTTCAGTTACATGATTTGTCAAAAACAAATATGGATTGGGGAATCGAATGTTTTGAAAATGGAACTCCAAAATACCAAAAAGGATTTAATTATGCTGTATACTCGCTGTATTATAAAAGCAAAGGGGATAACGATGCCCAGTGGACTTATGCACACTTTTCGATCCATTTCGAAAAAAAGAAAATGTTTATATCCGGGGACAGGAGTAAAAACTATATAGACTCCTCCGAAAAGTTAACTAATTAGTATCCTGCAATATAATCAACGACTTAAACAACTCCACAAGAAATCGATTGCGTTAATTAGACTTAATTTTTTATTTATTTTTTTGAAAAATAAAAATAACAATGAATTTTTATTTAATTTGCGATTAAATTCAATATTTTAATAATGACTTCTATAACCAGACTCTTTGATTTCCCTTATTATCAACAAGATAAATATACTTCAATTCCGGATGCTTTAGTAACAAAGCAAGACGGGGTTTGGGTAAAGACATCAACACAAGAATATATTGCAAAGTCCAATTCTGTCTCAAGGGCACTTTTACGAATGGGCATTCAGAAAGACGATAAAATTGCGCTAATATCTTCAAGCAACAGAACGGAATGGAACATAATGGATATTGGTATTTTGCAAACAGGAGCGCAAACAATCCCTATTTACCCGACGATTTCTGAGGACGATTACGAATACGTTTTGAATCATTCCGGTGCAATTTATTGTTTTGTTTCTGATGTAGAGGTTCTTGAAAAAGTGAATTCAATACGACACAAAGTTCCAAATCTTAAAGAAGTGTATTCTTTCAACCTAATTGAAGGCTGCAAAAACTGGAATGAATTACTGATTCTTGGACTTGATCCAAGCAACCAAAATGAGGTTGAGTCTCGAAAAAATGATGTAAAGCCAGAAGAATTAGCAACCATCATTTATACTTCAGGGACAACCGGAAAACCTAAAGGAGTGATGCTTTCGCACAAAAACATTGTCTCTAATGTCTTGGACAGTGCTTCGAGGATTCCATTTGAAGCAGGGAAAAGTCGCGCATTGAGCTTTCTCCCTATTTGCCATATTTTTGAACGAATGATTTTGTATTTATATCAATACTATGGTGTTTCAATTTATTTTGGTGAAGCCATTGATAAAATTAGTGACAACCTTAAAGAAGTAAAACCAACCGTAATAACAGCTGTTCCTAGACTCCTAGAAAAGGTATACGACAAAATTTATGCAAAAGGTGCTGAATTAACTGGTATCAAAAAGGCGCTATTCTTTTGGGCTATTGATTTAGGATTGCGATATGAGCCGTACGGGACAAATGGCTGGTGGTATGAAATGCAACTTAAAATCGCCCGTAAATTGATCTTCAGTAAATGGAAAGAAGGTTTAGGAGGTAACTTAGAATTGATGGTATCTGGAAGCGCTGCGTTACAAACGAGATTGTCTAGAATTTTTGCTGCTGCCGAAATTCCAGTTATGGAAGGCTATGGTTTGACTGAAACTTCTCCTGTGATTGCTGTTACTGATATGAGAAACAAAGGCTATAAGGTAGGAACCGTAGGTAAAGTAATTGATAACGTAGAGGTAATAATTGCACCAGATGGCGAAATACTTTGCAAAGGCCCTAACGTGATGATGGGGTATTATAAAGATGAAAAATTAACTAATGAAGTAATTGTAAATGGTTATTTCCACACTGGTGATATCGGAATTTTTGACAAAGAGGGTTTTCTTAAAATTACCGATCGTAAAAAGGAGATGTTCAAAACCTCTGGAGGGAAATACATTGCGCCACAAATCATTGAAAACACGATGAAACAATCTCGTTTCATTGATCAAATCATGGTGATAGGTGATGGACAAAAAATGCCAGCCGCCATCATACAACCTAATTTTGAATTTGTAAAAGAATGGGGGAACATTCACGGAATTGATGTGGGGGTGAGTAATGAGGAAGTGATCTCAAATGAAAAAGTAATCGCACGTATCCAAGAAGAAATTGACTCTCTGAATGTAAAGTTCGGGAACTGGGAAAAAATAAAACGTTTTGAACTGACTCCTGACATTTGGTCTATCGAAGGCGGACACCTGACTCCAACCTTGAAAATGAAACGCAAATTGGTGATGGAGAAATATATCGATTTATTCCATAAAATATATAATTAGCGCATTATAAAAGAAACCTCTTATGAAACTAAAAGTCCTAATTTGTTCCATTATTAGTTTGCTCTTTTTTTCTGCTTGTCAGGAAAAACAGAAGGAAGATTCGGTAAAAGCAAATTACTTGGATTTTTCAAAACGCGATGACCAGCTCACTGGCGGCATCAAAATGATCCCAATCAAAACACCAAAAGGCACTTTTAAGGTTTGGACAAAAACTGTAGGGAACAATCCGACAATAAAAGTATTGCTGCTGCATGGTGGACCCGGACTAACGCATGAACTCTACGAGTGTTTTGACGGCTATTTCCCTAACGAAAGTATCGAATACATCTACTACGACCAATTGGGTTCCTATTATAGCGACCAACCCAAAGACAGTAGTCTGTGGACTAACGAACGCTTTGTAGAAGAAGTGGAACAAGTGCGCATCGCTCTGGGTTGTGATAGTTCTAATTTTTATGTAATGGGACAATCTTGGGGCGGAATCCTAGCCATGGAATATGCTTTGAAGTACCAAAAAAACATGAAAGGCTTGATTATCTCTAATATGATGGCGAGTATTCCCGAGTATAACGCTTACGCAAAAGAAGTCCTAGCGCCTCAAATGGATCCGAAAATCCTAAAGCAATTGCAGGATATAGAAAACAATAATGATTTTGATAATCCAAAATACAGCGAACTGCTTTTTAAATATTACTACACTGAACATATTTTGAGAATGCCACTGGACCAATGGCCTGAATCGATCAACAGATGTTTCAAGCACATCAATCCAGAAGTATATGTGTTTATGCAAGGTCATAGTGAATTTGGTATCACAGGAAACGCTTCCTTAAAGAGCTGGGATGTCAAAGACAGACTTAAAACTCTGACCGTTCCTACTCTAGCCATAGGTTCTAAATACGACACCATGGATCCCGACCACATGAAATGGATTGCTAACGAGGTGCAAAACGGACGCTTTTTATACTGCCCTAACGGAAGTCACCTTTCGCAATACGATGATCCTAAAACCTACTTTCCAGGTGTTATTAAGTTTTTGAAAGATGTAGATAGTGGTGAATTTAAGAAGTCTTAAAAACAAAACGGTTATTATACAAAAAACCACGAATTGATCTTCGTGGTTTTTTTGTTTTAATTTTAATTCTAAAATTTTATTCAATTGCTAACCGTTGTGTTAGCCCGTCTCAGATAATAATTTATCTGAGCTTCTGCAATCGGGCTGCTGCTCCTATTTTTATTTCTTATCGGTTATTAAGTTATTGCGCTTTGTTTCGGTGCGTCGAGCTGGTTTATGATACCTAGCCTTTCAATTTTCAGTTTTGCAGAAAATAAAATGCTTAAAGGGACTGATACTAAAACATTTCACTATAACTGTTGTTGCGCAAGGTTTTCTATCTTTAAAAGCGGTATCCAAGTCGTAAATGCAGGTTTACTGCGGTTTCACTTTGATTTTCTAAATACCCTACACTTTTAGCGAAAATATATCTATATCCAATACCAATTCCTGTTTCGTATGTAAAATGATTTCCGATATTTCTTTTTAGACTCCAAGTTGGTATTATTGAAATTTGGTCGGCAATTTGTATGTTGTCATAATTAGAGATTACAAACCAGTTTGGGTGATAACTCGTTTTAAGAGACAGAAAGTTTCCGCTATTTCCGCTTATATTTCTTGATTTAGCTATTCTTTTATTTAAATTATAATACCATCTTGGTTCTAATGTAATTACAGGAGTCATTAAATAGCCGTTTTGCGAATAAAAACTTCCGCCCCAAAATCCAGCATCCATTCCAATTTCTTCTCTTAAAGCAAGTTGATTTGTTAATTTTACTTCCCGATGGGCCCAAATTCCTAAAATTCCTATTTGAATTCCATAAGTTGACTTTTCAACGCTCGCATCTTGAGCTTTAGCAAAAATTGTAAATAAGCAAATTGATAGCGTCGCTATCAGCTTTAGTGTAAACCCTGACTTCATAAATTTTAATTATTATTGCATTTTTAGTTTTAATTTCTTTCGGATTTATCTTGCTGTAAACTATGAAACAAAGTTTTGCTACTTCGCGATGGTGGGGATTTCGTAAACGCTCAGTTTTCTGTTTTGTAGAAAAGTTGATGCGAAACGGTAATTCCACTAAATTCGCGCTAACTCAATATAGCTGTTATGCGCTCGCTTTTCTTTTCTTTTCTTTTGGTGTTTATTGTAATTGTTTACTGAACATTTCTAAAAGTTTTGGACCATATTCAATTCCTAATTCAATTAGATTTTTTATTAAATGTTTTTTCGCTTCTGTCACAATTTCTTTAGCAAGTGTTTTGCTTATTTTGTATAGTTTACCAAAAACTTTTGTAATACCTTTCATTACTTGACTTTTGGTTGTTGTCGGCAAAGCAGATTGTATTACTTTAATATCATTAAGAAGTTCTTGTTTTTCTGTTTCACTTAATTTATCACCTGATTGGTTAATTACATTGGTTAAAGACAGAAGATAAATTTCTACATAATCTTGTTGGTTAGGATCAAATGGAGAATTATCCGCATCTTCGTCAACAATTTTGAATTCATTATAATAAAATTCAGCATATTGTTTTACGAAGTTATCATCGTGAACACTAGGTATTTCGTGAATATCACGAATTAGTGATATCCAATTTTGAAATTGTTCTCCAAGGTCGTTTAAAGACGTTTGCCCAATACTTTGTTTTGCATTTGTATTGTTAGCAGGCTTAAATTCACATGTATATTTTGTCTTGTCGTAATTTCCAACACGTTTTGCACCATCAATAAATATTTTGAAATAATTTTTAGCGTTAATGTCTGTTTCCACGAAACAGTAAAAAGTGTTATCCTCTTTTTTTAATTGAATTAGGTCGAGGTTAGCTTGAGCAATTGGTTCAACTGTTTTAAGTAAATCTAAAGGTATGTCTTTCTTTGATATCATATTTATTTCGGTGTCTTTTAAAGTGACGAATAACTATTAAATATTATCAAATATATACAACTTTTCGTACCATTCACATAACTATTGTTGTTTTTTTTCTGTTATTTATAATCCCTTTTTTTAACTCCTTTCTACTCCGGATTGCGTTAGGGATGGAAGTGGCATCCTTTTATGTAGCGCTAGCGGAATAAAAGATACAACGTACAGCCCGACCCGTAGTCTTTACGAAGGGTAACGCCCAAAAAACACCTAAATAAGCACTCAATTTGCTCAAATTCAGCCGTATTTATTTATATTTCGTAGCATTTAACAAAAAAACATTTTAATTTATTATGCATGCATAGTATTTTTTATTATATTTGAAATCGATATAGTTACTTATGAAAGACAAAACGATAGATTACATATTACGCGCAACCTGGCAAGCGGTTTCGAGAATGTACAATGAGGAAGCTTCTAAATATGGTGCCACCATGTCCACTGGATTTGCCTTGTTAAGTATGGACAAGGATAAAGGAACGCCTTCAACATCCTTAGGCCCTAAAATGGGAATGGAAGCCACAAGCCTTACCAGAACCCTAAAATCTATGGAAGAAAAAGGACTCATCATCCGAAAAAAAAATCCAGAAGATGGTCGCGGCGTACTGATTTACTTGACCGATTTTGGTAAAGAGAAAAGAGAGCTGTCTAAGAGTACTGTTTTAATGTTTAATGAAACGGTGAAACAGCATATTTCTGAGGAAAAACTTCAACATTTCATTGAAGTAGCAGATACAATTAACGAGTTAATTCAAGATAAAAATATTTTTAAGCAAACAGAAAGCACCGAAATTGAAGGTGCTATCAGTTAAAAAAACAAAACTTTACACCAGGTATTAAATCGAAATAATTCCAACTCCTGGAAAATAAAGGCTGATACCTCCCGATAGTCATCGGGGTTTAATAAAAAATAAATATAAACAACTTATGAAACGCACAATTAAAAAAGTTGCAGTGATAGGATCCGGAATTATGGGTTCAGGAATTGCTTGCCATTTTGCCAACATTGGAGTTGAAGTTTTACTTTTGGACATTGTTCCAAGAGAACTGACTGATGCCGAAGCTAAAAAAGGACTTACTTTAGAAAGTAAAATCGTTAGAAACCGCTTGGTAAACGAGCATTTAGCGAATTCCTTGAAATCGAAGCCCTCCCCTATTTACAGTCAAAGTTTTGCTGATCGTATTACAACTGGAAATACTACGGATGACATGGCAAAAATTGCCAATGTAGACTGGATTATCGAGGTTGTCGTAGAACGATTGGATATTAAAAAATTAGTTTTTGAACAAATTGAAAAATTCAGAAAACCAGGAACTTTGGTTACTTCAAACACCTCTGGAATTCCTATTCACTTTATGAGTGAAGGAAGGTCTGACGATTTTCAAAAACACTTCTGCGGAACTCACTTTTTCAACCCTGCGCGTTACTTAAAATTATTTGAAATTATTCCTGGCCCACAAACTTCAACTGAAGTTTTGGACTTCCTTACTATATACGGAGAAAAATTCTTGGGTAAAACTTCGGTTGTTGCCAAGGATACTCCCGCTTTCATTGGAAACCGTGTTGGTATTTATGGAATTCAAAGTTTATTCCATTTGGTTAGAGAATTGGGATTAACCATTGAAGAAGTAGATAAACTAACTGGACCCGTTATTGGCCGACCAAAATCAGCTACTTTCAGAACAGTAGACGTAGTAGGATTAGACACCTTAGTACATGTTGCTAACGGAATCTTCGAAAACTGCCCTAATGACGAACAACATGAGTTGTTTAAATTACCTGATTTCGTCAATAAAATGATGGACAACAAATGGCTGGGTAGTAAAACTGGTCAAGGTTTTTATAAAAAAGAAGGGAAAGAAATCCTGACTTTGGATTTAGACACTTTAGAATATAGAGCGGCTAAAAAAGCATCTTTTGCGACTTTAGAATTAACAAAAACAATCGACAAACCAATTAATCGCTTTAAAGTTCTAGTAAAAGGAAAAGACAAAGCAGGTGAATTTTACCGCAAAAGTTTTGCTGGTATGTTTGCTTATGTTTCGAATAGAATTCCTGAAATCTCAGATGAATTATACAAAATCGATGATGCTATGAAAGCTGGATTCGGTTGGGAAAATGGTCCATTTGAAATTTGGGACGCTATAGGTGTCGAAAAAGGAATCGAAATCATGAAAGCCGAAGGAATTGCTCCTGCTGCTTGGGTAAATGATATGCTAGCTGCCGGAAGCAAAAGCTTCTATTCTATAAAAGAAGGTGCTACTTATTTCTACAATATCCCTACAAAACTACAAACTAAAGTGCCTGGTCAAGATTCATTTATTATCCTGAACAACATTCGCGAAAGCAAAAAAGTATGGAGTAATAGTGGCGCTATAATCCAAGACTTAGGAGATGGAATTTTGAACCTAGAGTTTCAATCTAAAATGAATACTATTGGTGGCGATGTTTTACAAGCTATCAATAAAGCAATTGACTTAGCCGAAAATGAATATCAAGGTCTGGTTATTGGTAATCAAGCAGCAAATTTCTCTGTTGGTGCTAATATCGGAATGATATTTATGATGGCCGTTGAGCAAGAATATGACGAATTGAACATGGCGATCAAAACGTTCCAAGACACGATGATGCGTGTGCGTTACTCTGGAATTCCAGTTGTGGTTGCGCCGCACGGAATGACTTTTGGTGGTGGCTGCGAAATGAGTTTACACGCCGATAAAGTTGTAGCTGCTGCAGAAACTTATATGGGATTGGTTGAATTTGGTGTTGGAGTAATTCCCGGCGGCGGTGGTTCTAAAGAATTAGCATTGCGTGCTTCTGACTTATTTCACAAAAATGATGTCGAATTAAACGTGTTGCAAGAATATTTCTTGACGATCGCTATGGCTAAAGTATCTACTTCTGGATATGAAGCTTTTGATACCGGACTTTTACAAAAAGGAAAAGACATCATCGTAGTAAACAAAGACCGTCAGATTGCGGAAGCCAAAAAACATGCGTTAATTATGGCCGAAGCGGGATACACACAACCGATTCACAGAAAAGATGTTAAGGTTTTAGGAAAACAAGCGTTGGGAATGTTCTTAGTAGGAACTGACCAAATGCAAGCCGGAAAATACATCTCTGAACACGACAAGAAAATCGCTAACAAACTAGCTTATGTAATGGCTGGTGGTGATTTATCTGAACCTACATTGGTCAGTGAACAATATTTATTGGACCTAGAACGTGAGGCTTTCTTGTCACTTTGTACAGAGAGAAAAACATTAGAAAGAATCCAGTTTATGTTAACTAAAGGGAAACCGCTTAGAAATTAGAAAATAGAACAAAGAGAATAGAATTATAGAAGACAGATAATTTTGAGTCTATACTCTCTTCTCTATATTCTCTACTCTTAAAAAAGAAAAAACATGAAAACAGCCTATATAGTAAAAGCATACAGAACAGCCGTGGGGAAAGCCCCAAAAGGAGTGTTTAGATTTAAAAGACCTGATGAATTAGCTGCAGAAACCATCGAATATATGATGAATGAGCTGCCTGATTTTGACAAGACTCGTATTGATGACGTTATGGTGGGAAATGCCATGCCGGAAGCGGAACAAGGATTGAACATAGGTCGTTTGATTTCCTTAATGGGATTAAAAATCGAAGATGTTCCTGGTGTGACGGTAAACCGTTATTGTGCCTCTGGATTAGAAACAATTGGGATGGCTACAGCCAAAATTCAATCAGGAATGGCTGATTGTATCATCGCTGGTGGTGCAGAAAGCATGAGTTTTATTCCAATGGGTGGATACAAACCGACTCCTGATTATGCTGTTGCGAAAGCAGGAAACGAAGACTACTACTGGGGAATGGGACTAACTGCTGAAGCCGTTGCACAGCAATTTAAGGTTTCCAGAGAAGATCAAGATGAGTTTGCTTATCACTCGCACATGAAAGCCTTGAAAGCGCAAGCGGATGGTAAATTTGACAAACAAATTGTTCCAATAACTATTGAGCAAACGTTTATCAATGAGAATGGTAAAAAAGAAACTAAATCATACGTAGTCAATAAAGATGAAGGCCCAAGAGCTGGAACTTCCAAAGAAGCTTTGGCAGGTCTAAGACCTGTTTTTGAAGCTGGTGGAAGTGTAACTGCGGGTAACTCTTCACAAATGAGTGATGGAGCGGCTTTTGTTTTGATCATGAGCGAAGAAATGGTCAAAGAATTAAACTTAGAACCTATCGCAAGATTAGTAAACTTTGCCTCTGCAGGAGTTGAACCAAGAATCATGGGAATTGGCCCAGTAAAAGCGATTCCAAAAGCGCTTAAGCAAGCAGGATTAACGCTGAATGACATTGATTTAATCGAATTAAACGAAGCTTTTGCCTCGCAATCATTAGCCGTTATCCGCGAGTTAGGATTGAATCCTGATATCGTAAACGTAAACGGTGGTGCAATCGCAATGGGACATCCATTAGGTTGTACAGGTGCAAAATTGTCCGTTCAATTATTCGACGAAATGAAACGCCGCGGAAATAAATACGGAGTTGTCAGTATGTGTGTAGGTACAGGTCAAGGAAGTGCTGGGGTTTATGAGCTATTGTAGAGAAGCGTAAAGAGAAGAGAACAAAGAATATAGAATAAAGAGGATAGAACAGAGAGAAAAGAATATTGTTTAAAAAGACAGCGTATGCGCCATAATTATAAGAATTTAAAAATTTGGCAAATAGGCATCGAAATCGCAAATGATGTTTCGGATATACTTCTAGAGATTCCAAAACATGAAAGATTTGATTTGAGTTCTCAATTAAGCAGATGTTCGGTTTCAATTCCTAGTAATATCGCTGAAGGTTCGTCAAGAACTGATAAATCTTTTAGCCACTTTATAGATATCGCTTTAGGTTCTTCATTTGAACTCATTACACAACTAATAGTTGCAAAGCATAAAAATATATCAACGAAGAAAAATTTAATAAACTAGAAACAAAAGTAGAAGAATTTCAAAGAATGACTATGGGTTTTCAAAATGGATCGAAATAATACTGTCGGCAATTCTCACTAATCTATTTTCTATATTCTTTACTCTAAAATCTTTTATCTAAAAAAAAACAAAAAAAATGAGCAACGTAACCAGAGGAGGTCAATTCCTTGTAAAAGAAACCAAGTGTGAAGATGTCTTTACACCAGAAGATTTCAATGAAGAACAATTAATGATGCGTGACTCTGTAAAAGAGTTTGTAGACAAAGAATTATGGCCTAATAAAGCCCGTTTTGAAAAGAAGGACTACACCTTGACTGAAGAAGCAATGCGTAAAGCGGGAGACCTTGGTTTTCTTAGCGTTGCAGTTCCTGAATCCTACGGAGGAATGGGAATGGGATTTGTAAATACGGTTTTGGTTTGTGATTATATTTCAGGAGCAACGGGTTCATTCTCTACTGCTTTTGGCGCACATACAGGAATTGGAACAATGCCAATCACTTTGTATGGTAGTGAAGAACAAAAACAAAAATACGTGCCTAAATTAGCTTCTGGCGAATGGTTTGGCGCTTATTGCCTTACTGAACCGGGTGCAGGATCAGATGCCAATTCAGGAAAAACAAAAGCCGTTTTGTCTGAAGACGGAAAATCATATTCTATTACAGGTCAAAAAATGTGGATTTCGAATGCAGGATTTTGTAGCCTTTTCATCGTTTTCGCTCGTATTGGAGACGATAAAAACATTACTGGTTTCATTGTTGAAAACACGAAAGACAATGGGATTTCAATGGGAGAAGAAGAACACAAATTAGGAATTCGCGCTTCATCTACTCGTCAGGTTTTCTTTAATGAAACAACGATTCCTGTTGAAAACATGTTGTCTGAAAGAGGAAATGGTTTCAAAATTGCCATGAATGCTTTAAATGTTGGTCGTATCAAATTGGCTGCAGCCTGTCTTGACGCACAACGTAGAGTGATTACTAACGCAACTGTCTATGCAAACGAAAGAATCCAGTTTAACACTGCGATTTCACAATTTGGAGCCATTCGTTCAAAATTAGCTGAAATGGCTACTTCTTGTTATGCTGGCGAAAGTGCTACCTATAGAGCCGCAAAAGATATTGAAGACAGAATTACGGCTCGTGAAGCAGAGGGTGCTTCACACCAAGATGCCGAATTAAAAGGTGTTGAGGAATACGCTATCGAATGTTCTGTCCTAAAAGTGGCGGTTTCTGAAGATGTTCAAAATTGTGCCGATGAAGGAATTCAAATCTTTGGTGGAATGGGATTCTCTGAAGATACTCCGATGGAAAGTGCTTGGAGAGATGCTAGAATTGCTCGTATTTATGAAGGGACTAACGAAATCAACAGAATGCTATCTGTAGGAATGTTGATCAAAAAAGCAATGAAAGGACATGTTGATTTATTAGGTCCAGCTTCAAAAGTACAAGAAGACTTAATGGGAATACCTTCTTTTGAAACTCCTGACTACTCTGAGTTATTTGCAGAAGAAAAGGAAATGATTGCTAAATTGAAAAAAGCATTCTTAATGGTTGCTGGTGGAGCTGTTCAAAAATACGGACCAGATTTAGATGCACACCAACAGTTATTAATGGCAGCTTCTGATATTCTTATCGAAATCTACATGGCCGAAAGTACGATCCTAAGAACAGAAAAAACTGCCAAAAAAGAAGGTGAAGACAAAATAGTGGAACAAATTGCAATGGCAAAATTATACTTGTACCAAGCAGTTGATGTTGTAACTCTAAAAGGAAAAGAAAGCATTATCTCTTTTGCTGAAGGCGACGAACAACGTATGATGCTAATGGGCTTGAGACGTTTCACAAAATATACAAATATGCCAAATGTTGTAGGTTTAAGAGAAACTATCACTAAAAAATTAGTGGCAGAAAATGAATATTGCTTTTAAGCAAAAAGGTAGTTTTTAGTTGAACTGGTTTGTTTAAAAAAAACCGCAATCATCAAGATGATTGCGGTTTTTAATTTTATACACATTAGGTTTATTATTGGCGATAGTTGAAAATATTATATTAAACATCACATCTATAAACTCGGAATACAATTTTGTACTATTCTATTTAAAAGGATAGTGGAAAACTAAAAAGTGTAAAGCCAAGTTTGCATTTACTACTTTACAATCCATAAAGGTACTTCAAGATCTTGATTAAAAAGCTCCTCAGTAACACTTCCTACAAGTAGAGAAGAAAAAGTATTTCTGCCTTTATCCCCTACAATAATAAGGTCTACTTTAGAACCTTCCGCTTTGGCACGTAGTTTTTCTGCAATCCCGCTATCTCTTCCTGGAATAATTTCTGAAGTTAACTCCCCTTTGTATTCGATCTTTTTAATAAATTTTTCATACTTTTCCTTCAAATGATTCTCTATCTTCTGATCAAGATGTTCTTTTGGAATGTAGGGCGAAAATTGAATCGGCACATTGTACACATGTACTCCTTTTACTTTAGCCGAAGTGGCAGTCTGTAAATCTTCAGCTACTTCAAAAACTTTTTTGGAGGCACTTGAAAAGTCTGTTCCCGCCCATATATTGCTTATAACTGGCTTCGCATTTTTAGGGATAGAAAGAATGTTACATTTAAGTAGACGCAATAACTTTCCACTAACGACTCCAGTACCCTTAACCTTATTTTTACTTCCTATTAAAGCGAGCTGAATTTCATATTTGTTGACAATATAATTGATTAGAGATTCAGAATAAGGATCTTCTGAAATAAGTACTTCCCACTCTACAGAGGATGTAAATTTTTCTTTAACCTTGTCGTTCAATTCATCTCCTATTATTTCATCCAGATTAACATCCTTTAACTGTTCTTCAAATAATTCTGAAATCTCATATTTTTTGATGTTATGTACAAAGTACACTTTTTCAATATTTAGAGTTTCAGCTATAAATGATGCATACTCAATTAAGGTGTTATCAATATCTGAGAGGTCTAAAGCGACCATAATATTTTTTATTTCAGTCATTATTAGGTTTATTTAATATTGTTTTGCTGATTAACATTTTGTTTTTTAACGATTTCAGAAACTATTTCCTCGTAATTTTCAAGATCTTTTTGTGATTCTCTCTTATTTAGTTTCTTCAAGTCTTCGTTTAAACCTTTGTAAAGTGAAAAGCACATGACTATCAAAATTACAGCAAAAGGTAATCCAGTTACTATAGTAGCTGTTTGAAGAGCTTGTAATCCGCCGCCCAGTAAAAGAACCGCTGCTACACCACCTTCGGTGAGAGCCCAAAAGATTCTTTGACCTACTGGCGCATCTATTTTACCTCCAGAAGTTAAATTATCAACTACCAAAGATCCTGAATCTGAAGAGGTAATAAAGAATCCTGCAATCAAAACAATAGCTATAATGTTAAGAATAAATGCAAAAGGATAATCCTCCAAAAACACAAAGAGAGCAGTTGCGACATTGTCATTCACTGCATTTGCAATAGTATCGTCTCCGAGAAGCGTCATATGTAATGCTGTACTTCCAAAAGCTGATATCCAGAAAAAAGTTACAAGGGAAGGTACTAATAAGACTCCCAAGATAAACTCGCGCACAGTACGCCCTTTAGAAATACGGGCGATAAACATTCCCACAAAAGGAGACCAGGCAATCCACCATCCCCAATAAAAAATAGTCCACGCGTTTTGCCAATTAGACCCAGTGTAACTTTCTGTCCAGGTTCCGATTTCCAAAACACTGGAAAAATAGCTCCCTGTATTTTGTACAAAAGATTTAAATATAAAGATTGTTGGTCCGAGTACAACAACTATCCCAAGAAATAGAACTGCTATTCTCATATTCCATTCACTCAAAACTCGTACCCCTTTATCCACTCCTAAAACAACTGATATGGTCGCAATTGAAGTGATTCCAGCAATTAGAAGGATTTGAGTTTGTACACCACTATCTATGCCAAAGAGATGATTTAATCCAGCCGCAATTTGTTGCACTCCCATACCTAAGGAAGTAGCAAGGCCGAATAATGTGGCAATTACAGCGAAAATATCGATGGCATCTCCAATTTTTCCGTAGATTCTGTCTCCTAAATAAGGATAAAAAATCGATCTGATCGTAAGTGGAAGTCCACGAGAATAAGTGAAATACGCCAGTGACAACCCTACCAATGCATAAACTGCCCAGGCGTGAAAACCCCAATGCAAAAAGGTGTATTTCATAGCTTCCTTAGCCGCTTCTGCAGTTCCCCCCTCTGCCATTGGAGGACTTAAAAAATGATAAACCGGTTCTGAAATACTCCAGAACAACAGTCCAATACCCATCCCCGCACTAAATAGCATCGCAAACCAAGAAATGGTTTTAAATTCAGGTTTGGCGCTTTGTCCTCCAATCCTTAAATGACCAAATTTACTGAAGGCAAGATAAATCATAAATATTAGAAAAACATTTACGCTCAATATAAAAAACCAGCCCGCCTTATTTGCAACATAATTTTGTGTAGCTGTAAAAACTTGTTCTGCCCCTTCTTTAAAAATAAGGGTTAACGCAATTATTATGATAATGATAATAGCCGATGTGAAGAACACAGGACCATTAACTTCTAATCCAAAAATGGATTTCTTCTCATCGCTTCTTATGATTTTCTTAGCCATAAAGCATGTTGTTTTTAATGTAGTTTAATTTCTCTGAAAATTTGAAGCTCGTCGTATTATATATAAACTCTAAAAATAGTATCCAACATTAACGTTAAACCTTGCTTCCCATTTGGCATCCGGATTTCCTTGAGCAAAATCGTCAACAAAATTACCACCTAACCAAGAATGATTGTATCCCGCAGCATAATCAATGTACGTATATACATTTCCAGCAGAGATTAAAAATCCTGTGGTATTCATGTACGAATCAGTAAATCCAGCAGCTTTTTTCTCCATAAAACCGAAGTCATTGTAAAACTGTAAATTTGTAACAGGCCCCCATTCTACGGGAACATTTCTAGATATACCCAAGGTATACATATTGAAGTCAGAAGCTACTTCATACGGAAATCCGTATGCCGCCATTGAAACTACATCCCTAGATTCTCCTGAGGCATTCTCTGGATTATTGAAAGCAGTAATAAATTGGGCTTTAACATTCCATTTCCCTCTGTTTAATTCGTAATGCACGGCAAAAGCAGAGTGATTCCCCATTTCTTCGGTATCAAGATTATAAAGTCCGCCATATTCTACTGAAGCACCTAATCTACTTGCAGATTCTTTTCCGAATTTGTAGATGATTTTTCCGTTAAATTGATTTACCTCTTTGTTTCTACCTGCGATGTCGTAAGAATATCTATTAGGTGAAATTTCGGAATTGCTACCAAATCTCAATTCTTCTGCATTTTTAAAAAATGCTAATTGATATTCAAATTTCTCTCCTGTGTGCATGTATTTAAAACCCATATCATGGTCATCTTCAAGCCCAACATAGTAAGTCATGTTGAAGAACCAGTTGTGAGAATTGTATTGTTGAATACCAAAAGGAACCTGAGTTAAACCCAATTGGATTTGATCTTGTTCATTAAGATTGTAACCTAACCAGCCTTGCTTTAGCATTCCACCCCCAAAACCTGGAGAATACAATCTATATTCTGCATTCATAAGTATTCCCTTGTAAGCACCCTTAGCATTGACTCTGAAGACATCGTATCCAAAATCTCCACCTCGTTTTTTCTGACCGTCTTTCCAGGAGGACATATTATAGTTGAAACGCAATGCCCCACCAATTTTAATTTCTGGTTTGTCTTGAGCCATTGCCGGAGACGTCAGTAGCAAGCCTAAAAATACAAGGCATAAAGTTTTTACGAATTGTAATTGCGTAATTTTTTTTAACATGTAGTGATTCTAAAATTAATAAATTGTAAATAAAAAAATCGCGAAAATTCTTATATAATTGTTTCTACAGAAGTACGGCAGTAAATTTTATTAATCTCTAACAATGCCTCTTTTGTAAATACATCTAAAAAAAAACATCGCTCATACTATAGCAGAATACCACAGTACGTATTTCAAAAAAAGAAACTTAAATAAGTAAATGATTAAAGATTTTTAATCAATATCAAACTGCTTGATCAGAACAAGTCTTAAAAAAGTAAAATATCTGGAGGGCAAAAGTAAGCAAAAAAGAAGGTTAACCCACTATAAATCAGGAATCAGATTTATTTAAGAGAATGTCACAACAATAAGAACCAAAGATTGACGTATGTATATTTATACTGCTAATTAAACTCATTATAAAAGATGAAAAAACTAAACTAAATCAATTTTCACAACTATTGCAAGAGAACAATTTAACATAATTTGTTATATCCAGTTAAAATCTGACTTAATTAGTCATGTGATGATACAAAGAAATTGAATCACTATTTTATTATTACTCTTTTATTAAAACCGAGCTTCCTAAACACCATATTTACTTTGTAAGATAATGCTAATAAATATTTAACCTACAATTACATATATGATCCTATATTTATATGTAAGTTTATATAATATTAATATAAACACCTAACATTATGAAAAAAATAATATTTTCGACTGCAGTAATCATTTCAGTTCTTATTGGTTGTAAAACAAATAGCACCTCTAATGACTCAAAAAAACTAGTAATTACTTTTGAACCCAAAAGCAATAGCAATGTTTCTGGTACTGCAACTTTTATCGAAAAAAATGGTAAAGTTAGTTTTGTTGCGAAATTAGCGGGCTTAGAGCCGGGCGTTCACGCTATTCACATCCATGAGAAATCAGATTGCTCTGCTGCAGATGGAAGCTCTGCTGGAGGACATTGGAACCCCACTTTTAAAAAACATGGTAAATGGGGCGTTGGAGAACACCATAAAGGAGATATTGGTAACTTTACCGCTGATGCTAGCGGAAACGGAACCATTACTTTGACAACTGATGAATGGGATATGGGCTCTGGAGATCCTACAAAAGATATTCTAGGAAAAGGATTAATAGTCCATAAAGGTACTGATGATTTTGTTTCACAGCCGTCTGGTGATGCTGGAGCAAGAGTCGCATGTTCAGCCATCATCCGATAAGTAACCTAATACAAAATAACCTTCTCTTATAGTAACAGAGAAGGTTGTTTTTTTAATGTTTAAACGTAAAGAAAATAACATAGCTTTGCGGCTTCAATACAGAACCATGATTAACCCTTCGGCAACAGGTTGGATAGACAAATATTTTCTTAAACAAAAACTGACAGAACAAGCTATATATAAAAGTCCCGAATTGTTTTATCAGAATATAAGAAAAACAGGCTTTATATATGGTCATATTGTTTCATTTGAAACAGTTGTTCCTATAGTACCGAAAGACTGGGGTCAAAATGACATCCCAAAAGTTGCATTACTCAATAGCTTACATGCCATTTATGGACTCACAACTCAGGAATCTGATTCTACTAGTTTTATATCAAAAACCTTAGCCTTTTATGACGAAATGAATCCCCAAGGGTTTAACTTGTTTAAAAAAGTACTACCCAATGGTTCCCCTTCTCTAAATTTAGAAAAAATAATTGATGAGAGGGTTCAAACCAATATCGATATTATCAGTAAAAACTTTTCGCATATAGTAACAAATGCACTGCTATTTATTGATGTTTTGGCCTTTCGACAATATTTGATACATGGAGTTATTCCCGAAAAATACTTGAAAAAAATTGAAGAGGCAGTTATAAGTATTGTTTCACTCGCCTTAAAAACGAAAACTAACAAGTCTAATTATGATGATTTATTAATTAAACTGTTTGAAGCATCAGTTCGCTACAGCAAGTTTTCAAAAATAAACACCCAAAATCTTGAAGAGCTGGATTTAAGCTATTTCAATTCAGAATTGGAAAAATTTTATTTAATTGACATGGCAGGAATGGCACTATGGAGTGACGGGAAAATTGAAAATGAAGAAGCCTACTTTTTACATAAATTAGCTGAACTAATATCAGTTCCCGACGATTTTGTATCAACAAGCATAAAAAGTACCGATGACTTTATAACAAAGTATAAAAAAGACATCTCCTACTTTAATTACTCTAATCCCGTTAAACATTTCTACGATCAGGCGACACAAAGCGTAATCATATTAATTAGACGGAATAAAAATAGATTAGTTAAAGAAATCATTCAAAGTAAAGAGTTGATGATTTTATTAGCTATTTCAACACGACGAGATTTAGATGAAAAGGAAAAGAAAAAGGTCAAAAATCAATTACTGGATATTTGTAAATCTGTCCCTTCACTAACTATTTTCCTATTGCCAGGCGGCAGCCTATTATTACCCATACTGATAAAGTTCATCCCAAAGATGTTGCCCTCAGCTTTTAATGAAAACCTTTATGATAATGAATAAAAAAATCGCCCTTAGGCGATTTTTTTCTTTTTTATAAATTTAACTGATAAACTTCATCTAATTCTACGTTAGAACTGAAATTGACATTCAAATCAGTAACAAATCCTGAATTTAATCCATACACCCAGCCGTGCAAACTTAATTCCTGACCATTTTTCCAAGCTGCTTGTACTATTGAAGTTTTTGATAAATCGTAAACTTGTTCTTTTACATTGATTTCAACAAAAGCATTGAAGCGTTCTGTTTCGTCATCAATCATGTCCAGATACTGATTATGTAGTCGGTACACGTCTTTAATGTGCCTAATCCAGTTATCAATAATCCCTATTGATTGATTGCCCATTGCAGCTTTTACGCCTCCACAACCATAATGACCACAAACGATGACGTGCTTTACTTTCAACACATTTACTGCATAATCCAAGACACTCAACATATTCATGTCCGAGTGTACTACCATGTTGGCGATATTTCTGTGGACAAAAACTTCACCAGGTTTAGCACCAATGATTTCATTTGCGGGAACACGGCTATCAGAACAACCAATCCATAATAATGGCGGCGTTTGTCCCTTGGCCAGCTCCTCGAAAAAATTAGGGTCTTTGGCTAAAGCACTTTCAACCCATTCCTTATTATTATCTAATATTTTTTTATAAAAATCACTCATTTTCTTATGTTTTAAATATTCTATTCTATGTCTTATTCAAAAGCAATGTAAAGAAAAATCTTTTTTAGCTCTGAATTACATCGAGATCCAATTTTTTTAAAATTAATCATCAAATTTTTCTTTGACAACTTCTTTTTTAACCATCACCCTTTTCGCAACGTCGTAATAATGTTCAAAAGAAACATGGTTTTCAACATCAGGACTATTGACAAGATCATAGGCGTTTTTAAATCCTTTAAGTTTTACCTTTATATTTTCATTGATTGCTCTGGTTTCCTTAAATTCCCTTATTAAATCCAAGACATCGTGAGCGATATAGACAGTGTCCAGCGCATTTATTACTACTTTGGAATTTTCAGGAATTGCGTTAAGCGTACTTTTTATAGCTGCCTTATTCAAAAAAGAGACTTCCTGAGCTAAATCGATATGAATGATATCTCCATCAATATATTCTTCTTTTTTAAAACTATAGGCCCTTTGAAGATTTCCTTTAAGAACAAAAATTATACTAATTATAATTCCCAGCGCAACACCTTTCAATAAATCCATAAATACAACAGCTAATAAAGTGGCAATAAAAGGGACAAACTGGTACTTTCCTTTCTTCCAAAAATGTTTAAATGTTGCCGGTTTTGCCAATTTATATCCCACTACAAGTAAAATTGCAGCTAACGTAGCCAATGGAATTTTATTCAGTATAAAAGGAATAGCCAGAACACTGATCAATAATAAAACTCCATGGATTATAGCAGACATTTTAGATTTCGCACCTGCACTTGCATTTGCTGAAGACCTAACAATTACTGAAGTTAATGGTAAACCTCCTAATAATGAACTTATAACATTTCCAACTCCCTGCGCTTTCAACTCAATATTAGTGTTTGTGTAACGCCTTTGCACATCCATCCTATCTGCAGCTTCTATACTTAGAAGAGTTTCAATAGAGGCAACGATAGCAATGGTCATCCCTACAACCCACACTTGAGGATTTAGAATGCCAGCAAAATTGGGCGTCACAATTATTGATTTAAATTCTTCTAAAGATGTTGGAACTGGTAAAGAAACTAAATGTTCTTCTGCTATAGCCAATGAACTGCCAGAAGCGATGAAAACTTCATTCAAAACAAGGCCCAACACCACTGCCACGAGCGCCCCAGGAACCAATTTTAATTTTTTAAGAAAAGGAAACTTATCCCATGAAATTAGTATTACCAATGATATAGTTGTTACTAGTATTGAACCCAATTGAATATGATCAAAAATACCTAACAATGAAGAAAAGGTATTTGTTCCATCAGCCTGCAAAAAAGAAAGATCCCCTTCAAAATCATTATCATAACCAAATGCATGAGGCAATTGCTTCATTACTATTATGATCCCGATTCCAGCTAACATTCCTTCAATAACATTTGTGGGGAAAAAATTAGAAATACTTCCGGCTTTAACAAACCCTAATATCACTTGCAATAAACCAGCAATAAAAACGGCAGTTAAAAAGATGTCAAATGCACCTAAATCACTTATAGCAGTCAAAACAATTGCTGTCAAACCCGCTGCAGGACCTGCGACACTTATGTGAGATGTACTTAAATACCCTACTACGATTCCGCCTACAACTCCAGAAATAATTCCTGAAAACAAAGGTGCTCCTGAGGCCATTGCAATTCCTAAACATAGAGGTAGCGCCACCAAAAAAACAACTAAACCAGAAGCAAAATCTGATTTGAGGTTAGCGAAAAGATTGATTTTTTTTGTCATAATTCAATAATAATTTATTCATAAACGTTTTCCACATTAAAAAAATGCAGACTATTGTTTTGTTCTGAAAAATAAAAACATGTATTATGTAAAATCTGGCGGAGGGGAAAATATACTGGTAGTAATCTTATCATGTTTAGATAAGTTTTCATAAAGTATAAGGCCTGATTTATTGGCTTTGCCAATTAGAAATCCGGATTGAATTCCTTCGTAGTAAGTAAAAACTTTGATTTCCTTTTGAACACTCTCTTTTTCTGACTCACTAAAGAACATAGATGTATCACACGACTTCTCTGCCATCTTCACAATTGTGGGTGTAGCTAGAAAAGCTATAAATAAAAATAAAAATATGCTAGCTATTAGTTTCATCAAGGCGAAAATATGATTTAAGATCTGAATCTAAAAAAAATACTTAAAAATTTCATAAAAAATTAACATTCATAAAAAAACCAAAATAGTAGTAGACTAGTATTTTGGTTTAATTATTTAGCTTGATTCGAAATCAATTACTCTTCAAGCCAAGCCTGCATCATCCACAAGGTTTTTTCCTGCTCAACTATAAAGTCACTCATCATGGAGTTTGTTCCTTCATCATTTATTGCCGCTGATTTATTAAGAATCTCTCTTTCAATTCCTAACAGATCAGACAATGAACTGACAACCAACTGAATGGCTCTTTCATCATTTGAAATATTCTTACCCACTTCTAATTTATTGTTTTTGATGTAATCCTCAAAAGTATGCAGAGGTGTACCCCCTAACGTAAGAACACGCTCAGCAATCATATCTACTTTTAATTGCGAATCGTTGTAGAGCTCTTCAAACTTTACATGTAAGTCAAAAAAACGTTTCCCTCTAATGTTCCAATGAATCCCTCTCAGGTTTTGGTAGTACACTTGATAGTTAGATAACAGAGAGTTTAATTCCGTTACTATTAATTCTGATTCTTGAACTGGTAAACCTAAAATATTTGTTTTCATGTTTTATGTTTTGTGTTATTAGCGAATTTAAGGAATAAAAGGGGGAAAGACACTATAAACCTAATTGATTGTTTTTATATTTGTATCATAATATACAATACATGACAATCACTCAACTAAAATATGTGTTAGCTGTTGCAGAACATAAAAACTTCACATTGGCAGCAGAAAAATGTTTTGTTACTCAACCCACCCTGAGTATGCAGATCCAGAAAATTGAAGAAGAATTAAATATTCTCATTTTTGATAGGTCAAAAAAGCCAATTCAACTAACCGATATTGGGCAAAAAATAGTGAATCAAGCCAAGAACATTGTAAATGAAGCTGGACGGATACAAGATATCGTTGAGCAACAGAAAGGGTTCGTTGGCGGGGAATTTAGATTGGGAATCATCCCGACGATTATGCCTACTTTACTGCCGATGTTTTTAAATAATTTTATTAAAAAATATCCAAAAGTAAAACTCATCATTGAAGAGCTGAATACCGTGGAAATAATCACTAAACTGAATAATGGCCATCTAGACGCTGCAATAGCATCTACTCCGCTGATGGAAGAAAAAATCAAAGAAGTTGTTTTGTATTTTGAACCATTTGTTGCTTACATACCCGAAGGTCACCGTGATTTTCACAAGGAGGAAATTGAAGTAGCCGATCTAAACCTCGACGAAATCCTTTTACTTCAAGACGGACATTGTTTTAGAGATGGAATTTTGAATTTGTGCAAAAACAATCCGAAAAATGACTTTAATCATTTTAAAATAGAAAGCGGAAGTTTTGAAACTTTAATAAAACTTGCTGATGAAGGACTAGGCACAACTTTATTGCCTTATCTACATACATTAGATTTAAAGGAAGTGGATAAATTAAAATTAAGAAACTTTAAAGAACCTAGACCTGCTCGAGAAGTGAGTTTAATATTTCCTAAAAGTGAATTAAAAATTCAAATAATTGACGCGCTTAGGAGTACTATAGCAGGAGTTATAAAGGGAGCGATTGTTTTTCAAAATGTACAGATCGTAAGTCCAATCCAGAAGAAATAAAAATTAATCTATTCTGGATTATCGATAAACTGCAGAAATACATTTTTTTAATTCTGGCTTGCTCTCAGTATAAAACCTCAGCCAATTTTTCAAATGCTCAATCTCATAAGGCAATAAGTTTTTCATGGCTTTTTTTAATACTTTACTAAACAAGTCAGGACTAAAGCTTACTCTCTCAAGAGAATCCTTTGTATAAAAGTAAATCAATCTGGACATAACATATTATTTAGAGAATGATAAGTCTAATTATAGTATAAATATAAAGAACTATACTTTTATTTTTATTAAAACAAACGACTAAACACTTAAAAAACTGTTTAAATACATGTTGTTTAATTTATTTTAATATAAATCTTACGTTGTATCTAAGAAGTAAAATCTCTTTAAAAAAGGCAAAACATAAAAAAGGAACCTTTTTACAGGTTCCTTTTTTATTTATGGATTTATAATTACTAAGCACTGTTTTAATTCTGGTTTTTCGATTATAAAGTTAAATAACCATTCTCGCAACTGTTCCATTTCATAGGGCAATAACGATTTGATGGCTTTTTCTAACTCCTTACAAAAAAGTATCGGATCGAAACTTACTCTTTCTAGTATTGATTTTGTGTAATCAAACATGATTTTCGACATAATAAATTATGGTTTTTAGGTTGAACTATGATTTTTAGGTTTAGTAAAAATACATTTATTATAATTATAATATACCAAGCTAACGTATAATTTTCATTATTATTTCAAATATAGCGGCTATTTCTGTTAAAACATTTACCTTCATAAACTAAGCTATTAAGGTTTTCTCGCACGAAACATTTCTCTTTTTCCAGGAGGCCCTTCCAATTTTTCGACAGTAAACCCGACTTCGATCATACTTCTTTTTACTACACCTCGAGCGGCATAAGTAACCAATACACCATTGGTTTTTAGAGCGTCATACATTTTTTTAAAAATGGCTGTACTCCATAATTCAGGCTGAACCCGATATCCGAAAGCATCAAAATAAATTAAATCGTATTGATCGCAGTCATCTATCTCTTCAAATAACTGCTTCCTCTTCATTAATGAAAATTCTTCACTGAGCTGCATTTTTTCATCCCAACTGCACTGGTGCATTTTTTCAAAAAGCCCCTTTTGACCGGTTGCTTTGAGTTCCTCCACATAATTCATAGACATCAGCTCCTCAGAGGATATGGGGTAAGCCTCTACTCCAACGTATTCGATGGACTGATTCATCTTAGGGCCTTCCAAAAAAGTAATAAACGCATTTAAACCAGTACCAAATCCTATTTCCAAAATTGAAACTTCCCTGTTCTCAAAAAGAGAAAGACCATTCTTTATAAAAACATGTTTGGCTTCCTGAATAGCCCCATGTTTAGAATGATAACATTCATCCCATTCCTTTATTTGTATAGTGGTCGAACCATCAAGTGTTTGTATAATTTCTCTTTCCAAAATATTATTTTTAATACTGTTTACTGTTTTATCCTGCACCGATGGCCAAAACTAATCAAAAACTGATGTAAACAGCCCAAAAAACTGCCAAATTATCTGGATTTTAGATAAAAAAAACAGTGTTTTTTCGGTTTTTTTTTAAACATCAATAAATCACAATTAAAAGCTATATTTAATGATGTTTTCACAAGGAATTCATTGATTTTTATTTAATTTTGCGTCGATTAAGGTTCAACATGCAATAAACAGACATTTTAGGCTTTTGCTTAATACTTGTCCAATAATAAAAATAAAAAACAACATATTATTATGAGCACAACGCAAGCCAACAAAATTGACATAATAAAAGCCCAAACTTCAAAAATCAATGAAGTGGATTTTGAAAACCTGAGTTTTGGCTCGGTATTTACAGACCATTTAATGGAATGCGATTTTACAAATGGAGAATGGCAAAAGCCGGTCATTAAACCTTATGCACCATTTTTATTGGACCCATCGGCCAGAGTTTTTCATTACGGTCAAGCCATATTTGAAGGAATGAAAGCCTATAAAGATGATCAAGATGAAGTTTGGCTTTTTAGACCTGATGAAAACTACAAGCGTTTCAACAATTCTGCCGTAAGAATGGCAATGCCTGAAGTTCCGGAACATGTTTTTATGGATGGACTAAATGAATTACTAAAGCTAGATGAAGCTTGGATTAAAAAAGGAAAAGGAAACACTATGTATATACGACCGTTTATGATTGCGACCGGTCAAGGTGTAATTGCAAACCCATCGGATGACTATAAGTTTATGATTATCTTGTCGCCCGCAAAATCCTATTATTCAGGTGAGGTAAAAGTTTTGATTGCAGAGCATTTCAGTAGAGCGGCAAATGGCGGAATTGGAGCGGCAAAAGCTGCTGGTAATTATGCAGCGCAGTTTTACCCAACAAACTTAGCAAATAAAAAAGGATTCCAACAAGTGATCTGGACTGATGACGCCACTCATACAAAACTAGAGGAAGCAGGAACAATGAATGTGTTTTTTAGAATAAATGACACTTTATTTACTGCTCCTGTAAGTGAAAGAATTCTTGACGGTATTACCCGAAAGAGTCTTATCGATATGGCGAAAAAAGAAGGAATTGATGTCGAAGTTCGCCCTGTTCTAGTATCTGAATTGGTTGAGGCGTCTAAAAACGGTACTCTAAAAGAAATTTTTGGTGCAGGTACGGCTGCCGTAGTTAATCCAATTATTGGATTTTCATACCAAGACGTTTATTATGAATTACCTAAAATTGAAAACTCCTACGCTTCTCAATTAAAAGATAAACTAACAAACATTCAACACAAACTAGCTGAAGATACTTTTGGTTGGACAGTGAAGGTTTAGTTCTAGTTACCTTAATAAAAAAAGGTGGTTTTCAATCTGAAAACCACCTTTTTTTATTCCTTATTTGAACTAATAAAAGGATTACCCAATTAACATAGTTTCTGTCTAAGTTCACATAACTGACCACGAAAAATTGTACCACAACATCCGTTTTCGTAAACTATTTGAGTATTTGGGAGAAATTAGGCTTAAAATAATTGGCCCCCTTAATTATCTTTCCGTCTTCACGAGAAATCGGATTTCCCTCTTCATCTAATTTACTCATATTGCTTCTTTGGATCTCGTCAAAAATCGCTTCTATTTTATGCTGTAGTCCGTGTTCTATAATAGTTCCTAACAGAACGTACATCATATCACCTAAGGCATCGGCGATCTCGACTAAATCATTGTTTTGAACCGCCTCAAGGTATTCTTCATTCTCTTCCTTCATCAAATGGTAGCGAAGCGTACTTTTGCTTTCACCCAAGTCCGCTACTGGAGTTTCACTATATCCTATTTTAAATGCTTTATGAAATTCCTTAACTGAATCTATTTGTTTTTGCATAATTAAATTATATTAAATGAAAAGACAAAGTAGCAACTATTTCTAAACAATTAGCTAAATTTGCTGGAAAATAATTCAAACTATGTTTAGTCAAGGACAATTAGGATTTGCAGGCTTTTTTTTCATTGTATTTGTTATCGCAATGATCTATGCCTATCGAAAAGACGTGAAATTACACAACCTATTTTATAAAGGAAGCTATAAGATTCTGATCGCTTTCATTGTTTTTATTGGGATATTATTTGTGATAAAAGTGTTTTTTAAAAGGTAGTTTTTCTTTTTAAAACAAATAAAAGGCCACTGTAAGTGGCCTTTTATTTGCGCTTTAGTCTAAATATCCTTAGTTCTCAAGAGGTAAAAAAGAAAAGTTTTTTGAATAGTATAACATTTGTTCCACAAAGGAATTCGGTTGCTTACCCCTATCGAAATAATTGTTCCTTTTGCATCTAATTTAGTGACTAATAAAGGGTTTACAAAACCGCTATATGCTGCCGAAGAGAATTGTTTGTTACGTACTGAAATTTCTGCATGCAGTGTTTGATCTACTTTTACACCATAGTTTTCTAACAAAACTTTACCCGCTTCATAATCTCCTTCCGACTTGATTCGTTGAACTTCGCTTAATAATTGTCCAAATAAATCATGTAGTTTTTCATAGTTAGTAATATTGAAATACGTTTTACTATTACGACTTATTTTTTGTATTACATTATCCTCCAACCCTTTTTCATATGCCCTGGCGCTTACCCATTGACGATTTCTCATATGAGCCTCTTCAATATTAGCACCCAACTCTAAGCGGAATAACTGTGTCATTAATCCATTACGGATATAGCTGTCATAAACTTCCATACCTGTTTTCTTCCAGTTGTCCACTAGACCCAGTTCTTGAATTTTAGAGTTATATAAATAGTATAAGCCCACTAAATCAGCTCTTGCCTCTTCAAGGGTGAAGGCATAACTTTTCAAGATTTCTTTTGGAGTTCCTATCCCTACATTAATTTGTCCCGAAGCATGACCTACGACTTCGTGTAGCGCGGTGTGCAACTTATCTCCTATCTCTCCATATTGTTCCGCTAAAGCAACTTCGTCGGCGTCGTTTGCAAATTCCTGTAACTTTCCTTTTCCTCCAGCTTTAGAATATGCATCGATAATGTTTCCTAATCAAACTGATTTTGAACCATGACCGGCGCGGATCCAATCAGTATTTGGAAGGTTTACCCCAATCTGTGTGTTTGGAGAAGTATGACCAGACTCCCCTGCAGCAATTACTGTTTTATAAGAAACACGCACAACATTCTCCTTTTTGTGTTGTGGCATCAATGGAGAATTATCTTCAAACCATTGGGCGCTTCTTGAAACGACTTCCGTTTTTTTCAACATGTCAAAATCTTTAATCTTAACAATTCCTTCATACGATTTTCTGTATCCTAGAGGATCATTCTATACCTCGATAAAACTGTTGATATAATCAATATTGCCTTCAGTAGCTGCTACCCCAGCGATGTTGTACTCATACCAGGTTTGAAAACATCCCGCCTTGTAGTGCGAGATCAACAATCCTAGAGCATCTCCTTGGTTTTTACTCTCAACGACACTTCTAGCTTTCTCTAACCAATAAATAATTTTATAGATTGCTTCACCATACATTCCATTGCTTTTCCAAACTTTTTCTTCCAATTACCCCTTTGCATTGTGAACCAATTTAGAGTTTAAAACATAAGAATATGGTTTGGTCGGATCTGGACTGGTTTTATTAGCGTAAAAATCTTCCGCTTGTTTTAAAGTAATCCCTTTATCATAAAAATTGATGGCAGAACCGGCCAACAATCCTTTAGATTCATCCAAATTGACTTTTTTGGAGTCGATGTTGTTAAATAAAATGGCAGCAATGCTCGGTGCTAAATCCGTTTTAGTTTCTTTTAGCAAGATCGAAAAATACGCCTCCAAAAAATCAGGCTGGATTTTGTCATTAGAATAATGATGGTGGATTCCGTTTGAAAACCAAACTCTTTTTAAGTAAATTTCAAAATTCGCACAGTCTTTAGTAGATTTATCACCTTCGTAGCTTTGATAGATATGTTCTAACGCTTTTCTGATTTTCAGATTATATCTATAATTTTGATCCCACATGATATCACGCCCCGAAGTTCCGGCCTAAGTAAGGTAATAAACCAGTTTTTGTTCTTTAAGTGTTAGGTTTTCCCAGCCCGGGATCCGCTAACGTAATACTTTTATATCGGAAAATTGTTCGACAAAGTACTCAAAAGTGGTACTATGATTTTTATTTATATCATTCGCTTTTTCCTCTTGTGCATTACAAATAGTGGAAAACGCAAGAATCATAAAAATACCTGTGATTCGAAGTAATTTCATTATTATTGTTTCAAAGATTAATTAAACCATTATTATGTAAATATGCATATTCTTTAAAGAAACAATAAAAAACCTCCTTTGTATCACCTCTATAGTGACAAAAACGCAAAATCGATTTACAAATAAAATCGATTTACATCTAGTGTAGTCCATTATCAGGATACATTACTAGCGGCAAATATGGAAACAGGATCAAGCCTTTAAAAAAGATAATCTACAAAGAAAAACAGCTTACCCATAATTTCTCTATGATTAGCCTTGCATATTAATAAAAATTCTAACTTTACGACTGAATACAACCAATTTATCATGAGGATTTTAAAATATATATTTCTATTATTATTACTGAGTTTAGTGGCACTTTCGATTTTTATAGCTACACAAAAAGGTGATTTTAATGTTGAAAGAAGTAAAGTTATCAATTCACCAAAGCCGGCAGTTTATAACTATGTAAATGACTATAAAAACTGGGAAGATTTTGGAAGTTGGACCATAGAAGATCCTGAAATAAAAATAGCATATCCGCAAAAAACAATTGGCAAAGGAGCATCCTATTCTTGGGAAGGAAAAGATGGTGCCGGCCAAATGCGTACTATATATACAAAAGAAAACGACAGTATTTCTCAGCAAATGGATTACAACGGGACATTAGCTACTGTTTCTTGGAGTTTCAAGGATACTACTAGAGGTACAAAAGTCAGCTGGAAATCAAGTGGAGAAATGAGTTTTTTATTTAAAATCTATGCCGCTCTAAATGGGGGTGTTGACAAAGTTATTGGTACTATGTACGAACAAAGTCTTGCCAATTTAGACAAGGCTCTTGATTATGAAATAAATACCTTTTCCATAAAAGTAAATGGCTTAGTCAAAAAGCCTCAAAGCTTTTATTTGAGTCAGACTTTCACCTCTGAAATAGCAAAAATCAATAAAAATTTTAAAATTGTAGTTCCTCAAATTGAAACTTTTTGCAAAACAAACAATGTCCTAATCAGCGGAAATCCTTTTATAATTTACCACACTTATGATCTGAAAAAAGGATTAGCAAAAATATCCATTTGTATTCCAATAAAAAATGAAATATTCACAAGTGCTGGAAGTGATATACTTTCAGGAAAATTAGAAGCGTTTGAAGGGGTAAAAACTACTGTTATTGGAGACATATCACACAACAAAAAAGGATATGACAAGACAATACAATACCTGAACAAAAACCAACTTGCGACAAACCCTGTTTTTTCGCATATAGAAATTTATTCTACCGCAAAAGCAAACATAAAAAACCCATCAAAATGGTCTACCGAAATTTACGTGCCGGTACTCCCGAAAGCCGCTACAGCAGATGTATATGCACCATCTGCAACAAATAGTCCGATACCCCCTGAAAAGACCATTCCGATTGTGTCTGAACCGACAAAAGTCATTAAAACTCCTTTGAAAACTAACAACTCTAAGAAAACAACACTACCTAAAGTTAAAGAAGAAGAACCATCTGAATTTTAATTGTTTTGTTCATAAGATTAAACCTATTCGATAAACTCCATTCTAACTCCATAAATAATAGCTTTGCCCGAAGAAGAGGAATTTATTAACCAGTTATTAAATCCAAAAACGCAAAATGAAGCGTTTAAAAAACTCTTGTTAGCCTATCAAAAACCATTATACAACCACATACGTAACATCGTACTAAATCATGACGATACCGATGATGTCTTGCAAAACACTTTTATAAAAGTATTCCAACATTTAAAAAAATTCAAAAGAGAAAGTAAGCTTTTTTCATGGATATACCGCATCGCTACAAACGAAGCGCTTAGTTTCATAAGTCAAAAAGCAAAAAAAATTGGAATCTCATCTGAAAGCTTGCAAAATAAAACTATTGATAACCTCAAGTCTGACCCTTATTTTGACGGAGATGAAGTTCAAATTAAATTACATAAAGCCATTGCAGCTCTTCCTAAAAAGCAACAACTAGTTTTTAAAATGAAATATTTTGAAGAGCTAAAATATGAACAAATATCTGAAATATTAGGCACTTCCGTTGGAGGCTTAAAGGCCAGTTATCATCATGCCGTCAAGAAAATCGAATTATTAATCATGGCAAATTAAACCTTTTATCAAAAAATAAGTCAAATAATAGTTATGAAAGCATTTAAATTAGAAAAAAAATCGAAAATCGAGTCTGGGTTTAAAGCCCCTGATCAATACTTTGAAAGTTTTTCAAAAAACGTAATGCAAAACTTGCTCAAGAGTGAACCTAAGGTAGTCTCAATTTTTCAGAAAAGAAAAAGCTTCTTTATGATTGCAGCGGCTATTTTAATTTTTGCAATGCTAGTTCCTATATTATACAATACGACAGATACTACGGAATTGGATACCGCAACATTAGAAAATTACTTAAGCATTCAATCCAATATAAATCAATATGACTTGATGAGCGCGTTAGATTTTGAAGATATTAACAATATAAACACAACGGCTGTACTCGAAGACAAAACTATTGAAGATATGCTGGCTAGTAATCCTGATTTAGAGCAACTCCTAAATGAAAAAGAATAGAATTTCTAACCCTCGAAATGAAAATAAATGAAAATGAAAATAAAACAAATACTTCCGATACTTTTGCTGCTCAGCTCTTTTAGTTTTTACGCTCAAAGTGAAGATATGAAAGAAAAAAAAGAAAAAATAAAAGCTTTGAAAGTGGCTTTTCTAACTACTGAATTAGATTTAACCGCTAAAGAAGCTGAGAAATTTTGGCCCGTATACAACTCCTTTGATGACAAACAATTTGAATTAAGGCATACGAAAATGAAAGCGTATAAGAACCAAATGAGTGGTTTAGCTTTGGATAGAATGAGCGAAAAAGAAGCAAGTCTTTTACTAACGCAAATGCAAAATACGGATGAAGAGTTATTCCTTTTGCGCAAGGGTTTTATTGAAAATCTAAAAAAAGTACTCCCTGCCATAAAGATTGTAAAGCTGCGAGTTTCTGAAGAAGATTTTAACAGAAAACTATTGCACCAATATAGAGACAGAGGTCAGAAAAAATAATCTCTTACCTTACATCCATAATAAAAAAGCCCTGTCCAATAATTTAAATTATGAGACAGGGCTTTTTTATTTCAAAAATTTAATACGAATCATTTTGTTTTTCCCAGCAGCGATTGCAGTGCGCTTGTCCACAAAACGTATTGTGAAAAGATCCTTATCAGAGGCCAATTGTTCCCATGAGCTACCTCCATCGTAGGAATAATAGAGTCCAGAGGCTCCTACACTAACCAGTGACTTTCCGTTACTGTAAGGAACATATTGTACACAAGAAGCGTATCCGAAACCTTTATTTTCAGAAATTAATTCCCAATTTTTTCCCCCATCGTAAGTTATTGCTTTATTTCCGAAATTCTGATTTAGGGATTCATAGTCACCTCCTGCAATAAATCCAATTTTAGAATTATAAAAGTCAGCTGTAAATATACCTGCCATCGCCTTACCCTGAACAATGGGAGTATCATAAACTTCCCAGGTACTTCCTTTGTCTGGGGAATAAAAAACTCTTGCTTTTTTACCCCCAGAGACAATCCAGGTATTATTTCCTTTTAGTACTATATTAGTATTGCTTGCAGCAAAAGCCGCTTCGCCATCAGCAATTTTAGGTAATTTATTAGCTGAGATTTTGCTCCATGAATTCCCACCGTCTCTAGTAATAATTATCGAAAGACAGCCTGTTATGGGATCGCCCATCGCGATTCCCTCCTCGTCATTCCAAAATTTCATACTGTCATAAAACACCTTTTCATGACTTTCTTGATACACTAATCTCGTTGCCATATTCTTTTTAGATACCTTATAAAGTAAAGCAGGATTAGCAACATTCAGTAAAAAAACAGCATTAGTTGTTTGCGCATTACTCCTGAATTCAGGGTTTAAGCTGTCTTTACCTACATTCTTTTCCAGTTTTTCGCTTTTTTTCAAATCGTAAAAGCCAAACCTTGAATTATTTGCAGCATACCAAATTTTGTTTTGATCAACGGTTATTGCTCTGATACTGATATTATCCTCAAACAGCGTATCAATTAAAACTGCCTTATAAATAGTTTTATCCTTAGTTTCTCTTTCATAGAATGCTGTTTTACATGAAGCTAAAACAAAAATCGTTAGTGTTGTAAAAAAGCAATATTTTTTCATTATCCGTATATTTAAAGCTAATTTACAATTAATTAAAGGAATGGCCAATCGCCTTAAAATTAAATGGCACAGTAATTGGATATTCGAAAACGTTATCTTTCAATACATTAATTATGAAAACTAAAATACTATTATTAAGTCTTATGACCTCCCTTTTTGTGGTGCAAATGTATGGGCAAAATAGAACTAGGGTAAATGCAATGAACGACGAAATTAGTGATAATCTAGATTTAAGAGCTGTAACAGATATTTTTGGAGATTCTAGAAACCTTCAGGATTTTGAAAGACGGCTCAATGATCCCGAGTTGCAAATATCAAATTTAGATCTGAATTACGATAATGAAGTAGATTACCTACGAGTTATAGAAACAGTTGATTTCAATATACATGTTATTATCATTCAGTCGGTGTTTGATCGTAATGTATATCAAGATGTTGCTACTATCGAAGTTGAAAAAGACAGGTATAACAGAGTTCATATACAGGTTGTGGGTAATGAATACATGTATGGGCCAAATTATATTTATGAACCTGATTACTACAGTACACCTTTAATATATTCCTCATTATGGTCCTACAACTATCGCCCATACGTTTCAAACTGGTACTGGAATTTTTACCCATCTTATTATTACGCATGGAATCCTTTTCCAGTTTACAGATATAGAAATAACATTCAGCTTAGCTTAAATATATATAACAATTATAATTACGTAACCTCAAGAAGAAGTAACCAGGCCGTTGTTTTGTATAATTCAAGACGTTCAAGTGGTTATGAAAGACAGTATCCTAATTATGCTTTTTCAAGGAGAAACGCTACCGCTTCAAACCGTTATGAATTAGACCAAACAAGGAGTGCCAGCAGTATCGGTTCACTCAATGAAACCGGATATTCTAAGACCAGAAATAATTCGCCGAGAGAACTGGAAAGCAGAAGAACTGGAAATCAAAGAGAATATTATCAGAACAGAACTACTTTCTCTAGAGAAAGTGCCCCACAAAGGACAGAAGCGCAGAGAAACAATTCCCAAAACAACAGGATTTCTTCAAGAGAGAGTGGGCCACAAAGAACCGAACCGCAGAGAGATAACACCAAAAACAACAGGGGTTATTCAAGAGAGAGTAGACCGCAAAGAACTGAAAGCCCGATATATAATTCTAAAAACAGATCAGCTTCTTCAAAGCAAAGTACACCACAAAGAACTGAAAATCAGAGAGACAATTCCCAGAACAGAGGGGCTTCTTCACGAGAGAGTACTTCGCAAAGAAATGCAAGTAACAGAAGCGAATTTCCCTATAATAAAGACGGAAATAATTCATCAAAAGCTAACAATAAAAGAAGATAGTAACTTCAAAAGCAAAATGAAAAAAACATGGTTTCACCGAACCGTGTTTTTTTATGTCTTATTTGCAGATAAACCTTTCTAATTTATTTTAAAAGAGTAAATTTGACGAGTTTTTTAAAGATAATTCATGAGCACATCGCATAAAAACCTACACTCAAAATTAACGTTAGGTGGTTTATTAATTACGTTGGGAATAATTTACGGTGATATTGGAACCTCTCCGTTATATGTGATGAAAGCCATACTTAGTACCAGCATTATTAATGCTGATATAGTCCTAGGAGGTATTTCATGTGTTTTCTGGACTCTTACCTTACAAACTACAATCAAGTACGTCCTTATCACACTGAGTGCCGATAACCATGGTGAAGGCGGGATTTTCGCGCTTTATGCTCTAGTCAAAAAAACAAAGATTAAGTGGTTAATAGTCCCAGCCATTATTGGAGGAAGTGCATTGCTCGCTGACGGTATCATTACCCCACCCATCTCTGTTTCATCAGCTGTGGAAGGAATTAGAACCTACTACCCTCAAATAAACACCGTCCCTATTGTAATCGGAATCTTATTCGTACTCTTTACTATTCAACAATTTGGCACAAAACTAGTCGGAAAATTCTTTGCTCCAATGATGCTAGTATGGTTTAGCATGCTTGGAATCCTTGGTTTGATACAAATAACAAAACATCCTGAAGTCTTCAAAGCTTTCAACCCTTACTATGCGTACAATTTACTTTCCATACACCCTGATGGTTTTTTTGTTCTGGGATTTGTATTTCTATGTACTACAGGAGCAGAAGCATTGTATTCAGATATGGGACATTGTGGTCGAAAGAATATTAGAATTAGCTGGATTTTTGTAAAAACTACGTTAGTACTTAATTATTTTGGACAAGCGGCCTACTTAATCCATCATGAAGGAGAAACATTGCAGAGTTTAGGAGGATCAAATGGCAACCCATTCTATCTTATAATGGCAGATTGGTTTCAACCTGTCGGAATAGTAATCGCCACACTTGCAGCTGTCATAGCATCTCAGGCCCTTATTAGTGGTTCATTTACATTAATAAATGAGGCAATGAGGTTAAATTTTTGGCCAAAGGTTAAAATAAAGTACCCTACGGAGTTAAAAGGACAATTATACATTCCCTCAATTAACTGGCTGTTATTCTTTGGATGTGTTGGAATCGTAGTACACTTTGAAGAATCAAGTAATATGGAGCATGCCTACGGATTGGCGATCATATTATGTATGATAATGACCACTATTTTACTTAATTTCTATTTAATAATGAAAAGAGTAAAGTTATACCTAATAGTTCCCTTAATAGCGACCTATTTACTAATAGAATTTAGTTTCCTTATCGCCAATATTACAAAATTTACGGAAGGTGGCTATGTAACAATAATAATTGCAGCCGCTTTAATATCAATTATGACGATTTGGTATTTGGCAAAAGAAATTAACAAAACCTATACGAAAATCGTAAAAATAGAAGACTATAAAAAAGTTTTAACCGAATTAGGAGCCGACTTATCCATCCCTAAATATGCAACCCATTTAGTTTACATGACCAATGCCAATCGAGTGGATGAAATTGAAGAAAAAGTGATGTACTCTATCTTACAAAAAAGACCCAAAAGAGCCGACATATATTGGTTTGTCCATGTAAACATATTGACAGAACCTTACAAAACCGAATATAAAGTGACCGAAATAATAAAGGATGATTTGTATCGTATCGACTTTAATCTCGGATTTAGGGAACCCACAAAAATTAACCTGATGTTCCGCGAAGTAATCAAAGACATGGTAAAAAAAGGAGAAGTGGATATAACTAGCCGCTATGAATCGTTGAATAAAAACAATATCATTGGTGATTTCAAATTCGTACTTTCTGAAAAATTCCTTTCATTTGATAGCGATTTGAGATGGCATGAAAAAATAGTGATGAACACGTATTTCTTCATTAAGAAACTAAGTTTGTCTGAAGAAAGAGCATTCGGTTTGGACAGTAGCTCGGTAAAAATAGAGAAATTCCCAATGGTGCTTCATCCTCCAGAAAACATAGGATTAACAAGAGTTAAATAAGTCATTTCATTTAATAAATTAGAAAACACTGCTCCTGCAAGCAGTGTTTTTTTTTAGGATGAAAATTAAAAATCAACATTCATTATTAAAAATTTAACTTTCAATCAATTAATACTACCTTTGCACCTCAATAATTAAAAATGAGATTACACAGAAATTTAGTTTATACTACCATTGATTCCCTGAATGCAATATTTAACGAAGGGGAATATGCCGATAAAGTGGTTGCAAGAGCCTTAAAGAAAGACAAACGTTGGGGAAGCTCAGACAGAAAATTTGTTGCTGAAACCATCTACGAAGTAGTACGATGGAAACGATTATATTCAGAAATTGCCGAAGTGAAAGAACCTTTTGACAGAGACAACCTTTGGAGAATATTTGCAGTATGGGCTGTATTAAGAGGTTTCCCTATTCCAGATTGGCGTCAACTAGAAGGAACTCCAGAAAGAAAAATAAAAGGTCGTTTCGACGAACTTTCAAAAGTACGAACCCTGAAAGAATCCATTCCAGATTGGATGGATGAACTGGGAGTAAAAGAGTTAGGAGAGAAAGTATGGGCTACCGAAATAGCTGCTCAAAATCAACCTGCAAAAGTGGTTCTTAGAGTCAACACGCTCAAAACAACCAAAGAAAACTTGAGAGCAATATTGATGGACTTAAACATCGAAACAGATACTCTAAAAAACCAACCTGATGCGTTAGTTTTAAAAGAAAGAGCTAACGTTTTCATGACTGACGTTTTCAAACAAGGATTCTTTGAAGTTCAGGATGCCAACTCTCAACTTGTAGCTGCTTTCCTTGATGTCAAACCAGGAATGCGTATTGTAGACACTTGTGCCGGTGCCGGTGGAAAAACATTGCACATTGCCGCTTTGATGGAAAACAAAGGACAATTGATTGCCATGGATTTATACGAAAGTAAATTAAAGCAATTAAAGATAAGAGCTAAAAGGGATGGCGCCTTTAATATAGAATATCGAATAATCGATACCACAAAGGTGATTAAAAAGTTACACCAAAAAGCGGACCGTGTTTTAATCGATGCCCCATGTAGCGGTCTTGGAGTTCTTAAAAGAAATCCAGATGCCAAATGGAAATTACAACCAGCGTTTATCGATAACATGCGCAAGATACAATCGGAGGTTTTAGAAAGTTATTCGAAAATAGTAAAACCGGGAGGAAAACTGGTTTATGCAACCTGCTCCATATTACCTTCTGAAAATCAAGAACAAATTGAGCGTTTTTTGACAACAGACATTGGAAAAGAGTTTAATTTTATCAAAGACCAAAAAATACTGGCGTCAGAATCTGGTTTTGATGGTTTTTACATGGCTCTTTTGGAACGAAAAGAAGAAGTTATGCCACAAGAAGTGAAAGTAAAAGAGGCAAAAGCTTAATATTATTACCTCAGACACGACAAAAAACGCCTTCAATATGAAGGCGTTTTTTATTATAAAAAAATCTAAAACAAAAAAATCCTCGAAATCGTATTAACTATTTTCGAGGATCTTTTTTATGATAGAAAATAAAACATTCTATTTTCTTTTTTCTATTCTCTTTTCTCTCCCTTAATCATTCATAGAGATTAAAAACTCTTCATTATTTCTGGTTTTTCTGAAACGGTCATTTATGAAACTCATCGCTTCAACTGGATTCATATCGGCGAGATATTTTCTCATAATCCACATTCTTTGCAAGGTCTTTTCGTCTAACAACAAATCCTCGCGTCGTGTACTGGAAGAAGTTAAATCGATTGCCGGGAAGATACGTTTGTTGGCAATTTTTCTATCTAATTGCAATTCCATATTACCAGTTCCTTTAAATTCTTCGAAAATAACTTCGTCCATTTTAGAACCTGTTTCAGTCAATGCAGTAGCAATGATGCTTAATGAACCTCCGTTTTCTACATTACGAGCAGCTCCAAAGAAACGTTTTGGTTTTTGTAATGCATTAGAATCCACACCTCCACTCAGTACTTTACCTGAAGCAGGTTGTACCGTATTATAAGCTCTAGCCAAACGGGTAATCGAATCTAGTAAGATCACTACGTCGTGCCCACATTCCACTAAACGTTTTGCTTTTTCGAGAACTATATTTGCAATCTTAACGTGTTCTTGCGGTTCTCTATCAAAAGTGGAAGCGATCACTTCACCACGAACACTGCGTTGCATATCCGTAACTTCCTCCGGACGTTCGTCTATCAAAAGAACAATAAGGTAAACCTCAGGATGGTTAGCTGCAATCGCGTTTGCGATTTCTTTCAACAACATGGTTTTACCTGTTTTTGGCTGCGCAACAATCATACCTCGCTGTCCTTTCCCAATAGGAGAAAACAAATCGATAATACGAGTTGAAATAGTACTTTGTCTTTCGGCTAAATTAAATTTTTCCGATGGAAAAACGGGAGTTAAATGTTCGAATGAAACACGATCACGAACTACTTGTGGGTCGTGTCCGTTAATTTTTAAAACTCGAACTAAAGGAAAAAATTTCTCCCCTTCTTTTGGAGGCCGAACCACCCCTTTGACTGTATCACCGGTTTTAAGACCGAATAGTCTAATTTGCGATGTCGATAAATAGATATCATCTGGTGATGCCAGATAATTATAATCTGAAGAGCGAAGAAAACCATAGCCATCTGCCATCATTTCAAGAACACCTTCACTTTCTATAATTCCTTCAAATTCAAAATCAGAATCTCTAAAGTTATTTTTTTTAGCTTTAAAATTCGGGTTTTGATTTTGTTTATTTAACTGGTTTGGATTAACTTTTTTCGCTGGAGCTGCAACTTCCTGAGTTTCTTTTGCTTCACTATCCTTAACTTCTTCGGTTTCTTTCAATCCTACTTTCGCTTCCTCTTTATCCTTTTTCAGAGCAATTTTCTTTTCGTAGGCAGATTTATTGAATTTAATCACTTTCTTTTCAGATGACGGATTCTCATCTTCCGTTTCAGTTGGAGTATTTACTGCTTCAAGCTGAGAAGTAACCTCTGCTGGCACCTCAACTCTAGCTTGCAAATCTTTATCCACAAGCTCTTCGCGACTGGAGGGTGCAGAATTGACCGTAGTTTTTTGAATAGCTACCTTTTTTGCAGGAACAATACGAGCTCTTTTGGGCTTGTCTTCTTCAACTTTAGTTTCTGATTTCTTCTCCGAGGTTGAATCAGCAATAGCTTTTTGATGCTCTAAAATCGACCCTATTAAGTTGTCTTTTTTTACACCATTAAATTTTATGGTTTTAGCTGATTTAGCTATTTCTTGAAGCTCAGAAAGCTTCATTTCTTTTAATGCAGAAATATCAAACATGAATGTTCTATGAGTTTAATTAAATTGGTAACACTCTAAAAGGATAGGTAGTGATTTTTTATTTCGAATCAACCGCAGTATGAAGTGCTTACGGTATTATGATGCAATAATACGAATAAAATTTAATGATACAATAGTATTTTAAAAAAAGAAAATATATTTTTGTACAACAAAATTAAACAATGATACAAAGAATACAGACGATATATTTAATACTTGCTTTTGTAGTTACTGGTATTTTACCATTTTTATTTCCTTTATGGACAATGAACGGCGGAAAAGACTATTTTTTTATGCAAAACCAAGTTTATGTAATCTTATTGGGCTTAAGCACATCGCTTAGCGTTTTGACTATTGTTTCCTATAAAAAAAGACAGAATCAATTTGTCATGGGCAGATTGAATATGATATTAAATTTAATTTTATTAGGATTGTTTGTTTATCGTTCACTAAATATATCTGGAGAAACAGTTCTTGTTTCTGAGAAAGGTATTGGGATGTTTCTACCTATCGTTGCTATCGTATTATTAGTCTTGGCTAATAAGGCCATCAAAAAGGATGAGGATCTTGTAAAATCTGTGGATAGATTGAGGTAAACCTATAAAATTAGTTTATTAGTGCGAAGGAAACCCGAATGGAAACATTCGGGTTTTTTTATGCTTCAAAAAGAAGCATTCAACAAATAAAAACATATAAAGAACAAGTTGTCATTTTTTTTATAAATTTGAATTTATATAACGACGACATGGAAAATAAAACACGAATACATCTTGCAGACGACCATCAGGTTCTTATGGACGGCATGAAAAATTTACTGCATACAGTTTCTAATTTTGAAGTTGTTGGCTTCTCCACAGATGGTAGCACAATTTTTAAAGATGTTACAGACAACAAAAGTGACATTCTTGTACTTGATATCAGCATGCCTAAAAAGGACGGAATTGAAGTGGTTAAAGAATTTTATCAAAAAGGTTTCCCCTGCAAGGTAATTATCCTTTCGAGCTATGATGACTTAAAAATTATAAAAGAGGTTATGAAACTAGGAGCAAGTGGCTACTTGACAAAGCAATGCGCTGGAGATAGTATTGTAGAAGCAATTCACGCTGTTACTAATGGAGAAGAATATTTCTGTAATACGGTTAGGGAAAAAATATTTAATACCGCAACCAAAGACAAATCAAAAGTAAACAAATACAGACCAAGTGTGAATTCTTTATTAACGGGGCGCGAAATTGAGATTATCACTCTCATCGCTCTAGAGTTTAGCGGTAAGGAGATTAGCGAACATTTGTTCATCAGCAACAATACTGTCGAAACACACCGAAAAAACATAATGAAAAAGTTGAAAGCAAAAAACACAATCAGTCTGGTTAAATTTGCTCTTAAAAACAAACTGATTAAATCCTAAGCCAATGGAAAATCGATAGCTATTTCAGAAATAATTTAATCCAAAAAGACAACTATTTTATATTCGACACCCTTATTTCATGATTCAAAACCGATTCGTATTATTGTTTTTCCTCTCACCATTTCTTTTTGGTAATGTCCTGTATTCTCAAAATAGAGTTCCTTCTCAAAAAGAAATCACCGAACTAACTACAGAAGCAACCAACCTAATGAAAGAGGGGAAGTTCGAAAAGTCTCTGGTAAAATCAAGAATTGCTTTAAAGTACGCTATTATAGCTAAAAATGATAATGCAATCGCAACCTGTTACAATATTATAGCGGCTAATTTTGACGAACTTACCGAGCCTGACAAAGCTTTTTTTTACTACCAGAAAGGTCTTATTATTGCTAACAGAACAACAAACAACCAGCTTAAAAATTGGTTAAACAACAATTTGGGAAATATTTATTGTTTTGATAGAAAGCAATACACAAAAGGAATTTCCCACTATAAAAAATCCCTCGAATACAGTACAAAAAATAGAGATTCTGCAGAAATCGTTTTTACAAAACTAAATATTACTTGGGCTTATTTTGATATAGGTCGTTTTAATGATGGTTTGCCCTATCTAAAGTTTATCAACAAGTACCATGACAAGTTTGGTAATGAATCTTCAAATGGAGTTTTAAACATGCTCAACGGTATGTATTCCAGTTATAATGATGAACCTCAAAAAGCAAAGTCCTACTTTCAAAAAGCGATCCAATTAGGAATTGAACAAGACTTTAAGTCTGATTTAGCATTTGCCTATTTAGAATACTCTAAATTTTTATTAAAAAACGACGACCATAAAAAGGCATATAAAAACCTCGCCCTTTACAATTCCACAAACGCCAAAGTGATAGACGAAGACAAACGAAAAAAGGTCAACGTTGCGGGGATAAATCTTGAATTAGATGAGTATAAAAGAGAGATTGATATAATCGAAACTAAGTACAAGACAAAGCAGCAAATCCTTTTGGAGCAACAGTCTAAAAACAAACAAATAAGTCTTATTATCATTTCGTTGCTTATCTTAATTATCATCCTATTCTATTTTCTATTTCAGAATACAAGATTGAAACAAAAAAACAAACTCAAAGACATACAGAGTAAAATTCAGGAGAAAATAATTAACGCTTCGGTAAATGGACAGGAAATGGAACGAAAAAAAATAGCCAATTTTCTGCATGATAATATTAGTGCTCTGCTTTCAGCAGCCGGATTACATTTAAGCGTTTTTAGCTCTAAAAATCAACTGGAAGTTGAAGAAATAGTTAAAACAAAACTAATACTAAGAGAAGCACATGATAAGGTACGTGACTTGTCCCACGAACTTTTACCTTCACTATTAACTCGTTTCGGATTATTTTATGCGCTCAATGATTTATGCGAAAAAAACTCGAACTCCAGAATTAATTTTGAATACTCTAGTACAATGATAACAACAGTGCGTTATAATGATGATTATGAAATAAAAATATATTCTATTATAATGGAACTATTGAATAATATTATCAAACATAGTGAAGCCACAAATGCATTTATTGGTATCGAAGAAAAAAACAAATCTCTCTTCATTCACGTTAGAGATAACGGCAAGGGATTTGACTCTGCTGACTACTATACCATTGAAGGCTTCGGTCTTAATCAAATTAAAGCTAGAGTAAACAATATTGGAGGAGAAATAACGATTCTTTCTAAAATAAAATCAGGGACTTCAATCCAAATTAAAGCACCCATTACATATCAATAGATAATCAGGCCCGTTTCTCTATCTCAATAATCTCTAAATCTTTAATCTTGTCTCCGTCGATCGCGAAACGCAGCATGGTGCGGACTTGATGAAAGCCACTTTTGCCACAAGCCCCGGGATTCATGTGCAACAGATCATGCTTCTTGTCGAACATTACTTTTAGAATATGTGAATGCCCACAAATAAATAATTTAGGTGGGTTTAAGGTCATCTCTCCCTTAATATTAGGATTGTATTTACCAGGATAACCACCAATATGTGTGATCCACACATCGACACCTTCGCACATGAAACGGTTGTGCAGCGGGAATTCCAACCGCGCTGTCGCATCGTCGATATTACCATAAACCGCCCGTAACGGTTTCCTTATCTTCAGGCTGTCAGTAACGCTAAGGTCTCCAATATCGCCTGCATGCCACACTTCATCTGCTTGGTCCGCATACTTTAAAATGATGTCATCTATGTGACTGTGTGTGTCTGAAAGGAGTAGAATTTTTTTCAAAATATTTTTTTAGGAGCTTTTTCCTGCTTTCCACTCCAATCTTTTTATCTCAAAAAAAGAGATAAAAAGGATTTCCGGGTCAATCAGGGCTATGATTTAGCTGTAAAACTAATCATTCAGTTTACAATTAAAAAATCTATTTGAAACTTAACAAACTTTGTGTCTTAGCCGCTTCGCAAAAAAATTAATAAGTATCTTTGCTTCCAGAAAAAAATAACTTGAGGTATTTTATAAAATTAGCATACAACGGAACACAATATCATGGATGGCAATACCAGCCTAACGCTTCCTCTGTTCAGGAAACGATGAACAAGGCAATATCTGTATTGTTGAATTCAAACATCAACCTTATGGGTGCAGGACGCACGGATACTGGGGTTCACGCCAAAGTAATGTATGCCCACTTTGATTTTGACTCTCCTATAGATATTCAGAAATTAGTACACAAACTCAACTCCTATTTGCCAAAAGACATTGTAGTTTACGACATTATTCTGGTTTCTGATGAAGCACATGCTCGTTTTGATGCTACCAAAAGAACCTACGAATACCACATCAACACTTTCAAAGATCCGTTTGTGATGGAACAAAGCTGGTACTTTCATCAAAAACTAGATGTCGACTTGATGAATGAGGCGGCGAAACTATTGTTCAACCATACTGATTTTCAATGTTTCTCAAAAGTGAGTACGGACGTGAACAGCTTTGACTGTACTATTTTTGAAGCACATTGGAAACAAGAAAACAGCCAACTGGTATTTACCATATCGGCAAATCGTTTTCTGAGAAATATGGTTCGTTCTATCGTAGGGACCTTGGTAAACATAGGTATGTATAAAATTACGCTCGACGATTTCAATCTGATAATTGAAGGCAAAAATAGAGATAAGGCTGGTTTTTCGGTACCGGCACACGGATTGTATTTAACCGAAATTGATTACGATTACATAACGAAATAGCCCTGATAGCAGTGAAAATCCTTCCTGTTTTTTCTTTAAAAAACAGAAAGATTGCAACGAATAGCAGGAAACAGCTCCAAAAAAAAAATGAAAGCAAAAGCATTCGATACCAGATTATTCAAACGCATATTACAGTATACAAAACCGTACCAATGGCGATTTAACGGCGTTATAGCATTCGCGATTTCCCTTTCCATATTTGCAGCATTACGCCCGTATTTATTGAAGCAAACAGTGGATGACTACATCCAGACGAAAGATCCCGACGGGTTTTTATTTTACATCACTTTAATGGGAGTGGTTCTTCTATGCGAAGTTTTTTCACAGTTTTACTTTGTCTTTTGGGCAAACTGGCTGGGTCAAGACATTGTTAAGGATATTAGAACCAAATTATTCAAGCATCTTTTGAGCTTTAGAATGAAATATTTTGACCTCGTTCCTGTTGGCCAGCTAGTCACGCGTTCTGTATCGGACATTGAATCGATTGCCCGTATTTTCAGCCAAGGCTTGTTTATGATTATCAGTGATCTAATGAAGATGGTTGTGGTCCTTATTTTCATGTTCTACATGAACTGGCAATTAACATGGATTGTGATTGTTGCCATGCCAATTTTAGTCTTTATCACCCGAATATTTCAACGCAAAATGCAGGTCGCTTTTGAGGATGTGCGGAACCAAATTTCGAATATGAACTCCTTTGTGCAGGAAAGAGTAACGGGAATGAAAATTGTACAGCTATTCCATCGGGAAGATATTGAAGCTGAAAAATTTAAAGACATCAACAACAAGCACAAAAAGGCATGGATAAAAACGATTCTCTATAACTCGATTTTCTTTCCTATTGCCGATATAATTTCATCCCTGACCCTTGGATTTATTGTTCTATATGGCGGACTCAAAATATTGAACGGAGATACATTTACCACTTTTGGTGATTTATTTTCGTACACTATGTTCATCGGAATGTTGTTTAATCCCTTGCGTCAGATTGCTGATAAATTTAATGAGATGCAGCTGGGAATGATTGCTGCAAACCGCGTATTTGCCATTATTGACACCCAAGACCAGATTCAGGATACGGGCACAATTGAAGCACCCGTTTTCCTTGGAAACCTAAAGTTCAAAGATGTACATTTCAGCTATATTCCTGACGAAGAAGTTATCAAGGGTATTGATCTTAAAGTAAATGCAGGAGATACAGTCGCAATTGTTGGCTCTACAGGTGCAGGAAAATCAACGATTATCAATTTATTGAACCGATTCTACGAAATTGATAGTGGTGAAATTTGCATCGATAATCAAAATATAGAAAGCTACACTTTAGATTCTCTACGAAAGCAGATTGCAGTGGTATTGCAGGATGTTTTCCTTTTTGCCGACACCATTTTCAACAATATTACGCTAAATAATCCTGAAATTAGCCGCGAAGACGTCTTGGCTGCAGCGAGAGAGATAGGAGTACATGATTTTATCATGACTTTGCCTGACAATTATGATTTTGACGTCAAAGAGCGCGGGGTGATGTTATCCTCTGGTCAGCGCCAATTAATCGCTTTCTTGAGAGCGTATGTCAGTAATCCAAGTATTCTTATTCTAGATGAGGCAACTTCGTCTATCGATAGCTATTCTGAGGAATTAATACAACGCGCCACCGAAACCATTACACAAGGCCGCACTTCGATCGTGATTGCTCATCGATTAGCTACTATCGTCAATGCGGATAAAATTGTGGTGATGGACAAAGGCTTGATTGTCGAACAAGGAACGCACAAGGAATTAATCAATCGCGAAAGTGGGTACTACAAGAATTTGTATGATTCCCAGTTTTCAGTAGCTAATTAGCTGCTTAACCACAAAGAGCGCTAAGATATCACAAAAGACACAAAGGTTTGATTAAAGATTATTAAGAGCATTATTTGAACTGATTTCACTTAATATAACGGTGAGTTTTTTAAAACTTGTTACTTTACCACTTTATTACTTCTAAACTTTCCCAAAACAGAATAAATCCTTAAATTCGCAAAATCAATTAATCGAAGAAAAACACATACAATATGAAATACGACATCATTGTTTTAGGAAGTGGACCAGGCGGATATGTTACTGCTATTAGAGCATCACAATTAGGCTTTAAAGTTGCCGTAATTGAGAAAGAAAGCTTAGGCGGGGTTTGCTTGAATTGGGGATGTATCCCGACCAAGGCTTTACTAAAATCAGCACAAGTTTTTGATTACCTAAAACACGCTTCCGATTACGGATTGACTGTTTCATCCTTTGACAAAGATTTCCCTGCCGTTGTACAACGCAGTAGAACTGTCGCAAGTGATATGAGCAAAGGTGTCCAATTCTTAATGAAAAAAAATAAAATTGACGTTCTTAATGGTTTCGGTAAACTAAAACCAGGTAAGAAAGTCGATGTTACAGACAAAGACAATAAAGTTACTGAATACAGTGCAGATCATATCATCATAGCCACTGGAGCTCGCTCCCGTGAGTTACCTAACTTGCCACAAGATGACGTAAAAGTAATTGGATACAGAAGAGCAATGACTTTAGCTACGCAACCTAAATCGATGATTATCGTAGGTTCCGGAGCGATAGGTGTTGAATTTGCTCATTTCTATAACTCAATGGGAACGGAAGTGACCATTGTTGAATTTATGCCTAACATAGTTCCCGTTGAAGACGAAGACATTTCAAAACAAATGGAACGTTCGATGAAAAAAGCGGGTGTGAAAATTATGACCAACTCTTCTGTTGAGAAAATTGACACTAGCGGAGAAGGCGTAAAAGCGCATGTAAAAACGGCAAAAGGAGAAGTAGTTCTTGAAGCTGACATTTTACTATCGGCTGTTGGTATCAAAACAAACATCGAAAACATAGGACTGGAAGCAGTAGGAATTGCTACTGATAAAGATAAAATACTGGTAAACGAATTCAACGTAACTAACATCCCTGGTTATTATGCTATTGGTGATGTGACTCCAGGACAAGCTTTAGCTCATGTAGCTTCTGCTGAAGGAATCAACTGTGTGGAAAAAATTGCGGGAATGCACGTAGAACCTATTGACTACGGAAACGTACCGGGTTGTACTTACGCAACTCCAGAGATTGCTTCTGTAGGTTTGACCGAAAAACAAGCTAAAGAAAAAGGATACGAATTAAAAATTGGTAAGTTCCCATTCTCAGCTTCAGGGAAAGCAAAGGCATCAGGAACTCCTGATGGTTTTGTAAAAGTGATTTTTGATGCTAAATATGGTGAATGGTTGGGTTGTCACATGATAGGTGCTGGGGTTACAGACATGATTGCTGAGGCTATCGTTGCTCGTAAATTGGAGACTACAGGACACGAAATCCTAAAATCAATTCACCCACACCCTACAATGAGTGAAGCGGTAATGGAAGCTGTAGCTGATGCTTACGGTGAAGTGATTCACTTGTAAATGTAAAATTGTATTTTATAGATTCACTTTAGTTATCAGTGGCCTATAAACAAAATAATCAAATCCGATTTGCGAAAGTAGATCGGATTTTTTCATTAAAAAAAACAAGCTTTTATAAATATTATATTTTTTTAATAAATAAATATTTATTAATTCGTAAATTTGGATGTTACGTTCTGTATTTATAAGTGAATATGTTAAAAATCTAACATTTTAAACTATTTGACTATGAAAACTCTAAAACAATTCAGTTTAGACCCAATATTAGTAATGGTAACTTTCTCAATCATTCCAGAAGACATACATAAATCAGTTATTAACGAAAATCGAATAGAAATAACGCCTGCTGGCAAACATGATATTGTTGCCATAATTGTGACTAATGGAGCTTGGGAAATAAGCTCTTATTGGAAAAGTGAACGAGATGAAATGATTAATTTTAATGAATTTAATTTTACTTTTGGAGCTGATGACTTGCTAACAGTAACTGATGATACAAACTCCTATCAGGGAACCTGGTCCATCCTGCAAGCAAACGTTACTACTAACAGCACATCTCATTTAAAATTTAACATCGCTCTTGCCTGCCCTATCCGTTTTGTTAAAATAATCGATGGTTGGCAAAGTATTGAAAAAACTACCGACTTTTTTGAATTAAAAGACTTTAGCAGCAGAAATGGTATCACAGACTTTTTAACCTTCAGTCAAAATTAGATGCTGCAATTATTAAAGTAGATATCACACAGGAATTAAAAAACTAAGACTGGACAATAATAAAAGTAGAATAGTGGCTACTCAAAAAAAGTATCTATCCGCTTAAAAGTTATTAGTTTTAAGTAATCTGTGCGGGCTCATTTAAATACATAACAAATTTGAAAACAATAACGTACAAGAAATAAAATCACCTATTCATTACTTATAATATACAATTATTAAGAATATAAGATTTCAGAATAATAATAGAGTTGGTCATTACTCTCAAAATATAAAAGTAGGCTTTGTAAATACTACTGCTGAATTCACTGTAATTTAAGAGTAATTTTACCTTGAATCCAGACAATTAATTCAAAGATTAAATTAGCTTCTAGCAATCTTTATAATGCTTTTAATGACATCATCAAGTTGGTTTGAGCTTTCTATTATCATATCACAAATATTACTTGTATTAGTATCTAATAGTGATTTGTCTAAAAGACTCGTAAGTCCAATTATATTGCTAAGTGGCGCGCGAATAAGATGTGATTGTTGAAAAATAATTTTTTCCAATACAGTACTGTTTTTTTCAATCTTTTCATATGCAATTTTCAAATCTAATTCCTCAGCAACATACTTTGTTATGTTGTATCCTACGCAATATATTCCTACAGGATTCTTTTCATCATCAAACATAGCTTTATACTCCCATTGAGTATACACATAAGAATCATTCCCATCGTGTTTCCTAATTGTTGCTGGAAATAACTTAGTTGGGTTTTCAAAACATTTAGCAGCGACTTCTATGCAAGTATTAATATCATCCGGATGCATTGTAATATGATATGGTTGTCCGACAAGATTGCCATGTATAGATGAAAATGCGTTAGCATAATTGTCGTTTACATACGAATAATTACCATCCATACCGGTAGTCACCACATAAAATAAAGCGGAATTATTTAATAATCCTTTAGTTTGTTCGAAATGTTTCATTAGCTACTATTTTAATGTTAAATGTAGTAATTTATCCCAACATATGGCTATTAGTTTAACTTTTAATTATACTCTAGGCCGATAAGCTAATTGAAAATAATCTAAACTATCTATCGGTACATCACAATTTACCCTTTGACAACCGGATTAACGATTAGACTGTCTCTCACAATGATATGTATCAACGAAATACTTTATCAATTTAACCAATAAATAAAATAGAAATGTACTTATACTTGAACAATAAGGCCTCGCTAAAAAGTAAAATCGATCACATTAGCACTTGTTGAATCTGTTAACTTAGACGCTGCAAACCGCTAAAAATCTACCCCCATAGAGTTTTCGACAAATAAGTGTATCGAACATCAAACATCCGCTACTCCTTTCTTTTTTATATCGTTTTATCGAAGTTTTATAAGCTTCACATTAATTTTTCACGTGCAGCTGGATAAGGTGGTATTAGATGTTCTAAACTCCAAACAAAAGAACTATGATCACTTAAAAAACATTGAATAGTAAAAATAAAAAAAGGTGGTCTGTTACCAGACCACCTTTTACTATTCAATAACTATCAAGATGCATATTGCAATCCTTTAGCTTAGTTCTCGATTGAAATTAAGCTAGGTCAAAACGACCCAAGTTCATGACCTTGTCCCAAACTGCAACAAAGTTATGTACAAATTTCTCTTTAGAATCAGAACTTCCATAAACTTCAGCGACAGCTCTAAGTTCTGTGTTAGAACCGAAAATAAGGTCTACACGACTTCCAGTCCAGTTCAATTCACCAGTCGCACGATTACGACCTTCAAACACGTCATCAGCATCTGAAACTGATTTCCAAGTAGTACCTAAATCTAATAGATTTACGAAGAAATCGTTAGTAAGCGCTTCTGTGTTTTTAGTAAACACTCCATGATTAGTTTGACCGAAGTTCGTATTAAGAACACGCATACCACCAACAAGCGTCGTCATTTCTGGCGCTGTTAAAGTTAATAATTGCGCTTTATCTATTAACATTTCCTCTGCAGATACTGTATATTTAGTTTTAGTATAGTTTATAAAACCATCAGCTTCTCCCTCTAGAAATGAGAAGGACTCTACGTCTGTTTGATCTTGTGAAGCATCTGTACGTCCTGGTGTAAAAGGAACAGTTACGGTATGACCTCCGTTTTTTGCAGCTTTTTCAATTGCAGCGGCACCAGCAAGAACAATAAGGTCAGCGATAGAAACTAATTTACCTCCCGACTGAGCAGTATTAAATTTAGCTTGTATTTTTTCAAGGGCCGTAACCACTTTATGCAGTTGAGAAGGATTACTCACTTCCCAATCTTTTTGCGGAGCGAGACGAACACGTCCACCGTTAGTTCCACCACGTTTATCAGAACCACGGAAAGTAGAAGCTGATGACCAAGCGGTATATACTAATTCCGATACAGATAAACCTGAATCAAGAATCTGTTTTTTAAGTGATACGATGTCATCATTATCAATTAATTTATGAGAAACCGCAGGAACTGGATCTTGCCAAATTAGTTCTTCGGCAGGAATTTCTGGTCCCAAATAGCGGGATTTAGGTCCCATATCACGGTGTGTAAGTTTGAACCAAGCTCTAGCGAAAGCATCATCAAATTCGGCTGGATTTTCTAAAAAGCGTCTTGATATTTTTTCGTAAATGGGGTCAAATCTTAGTGAAAGGTCTGTAGTCAACATAAACGGCTGGTGACTTTTTGAAGGATCGTGTGCATCTGGCACTAAACCTGCTCCTGCTCCATCTTTTGGTCTCCATTGGTGAGCTCCTGCTGGACTTTTAGTTAATTCCCATTCGTATCCGAATAAATTTTCTAAATAATTGTAACTCCATTTAGATGGCGTCGTAGTCCAAGCTCCTTCTAAACCACTAGTGATAGTATCTTCTGAGTGACCTTTTCCGTAAGCGTTTTTCCAACCTTTACTTTGTTCTTCAATTGGTGCAGCGGCTGGTGCTGGACCAACATATTTATCTGGATCTGCTGCGCCGTGAGTTTTACCTAGTGTGTGACCACCCGCACATAGTGCAACAGTTTCTTCATCATTCATAGCCATACGAGCAAAGGTCTCACGAATATCATGAGCGGCCAATAATGGATCAGGATTTCCATTAGGTCCCTCTGGGTTAACGTAAATCAATCCCATTTGAACCGCAGCAAGAGGCTGTTCTAATTCACGACTTTCATTATAACGATTATCTCCTAACCATTCACGCTCAGATCCCCAATAGATATCTTCGCTTGGTTCCCATACGTCTTCACGTCCAGCAGCAAAACCGAAAGTTTTAAAACCAGCAACCTCTAAAGAACAGTTTCCAGCCAAAACAATTAAATCAGCCCAAGAAATTTTCTGACCGTACTTTTGTTTAATAGGCCATAATAACAAACGCGCCTTATCTAAATTAGCATTATCAGGCCAGCTGTTTAGTGGTGCGAAACGTTGCGTTCCTGTTCCTGAACCACCACGTCCATCTGATGTACGATATGTACCCGCACTATGCCAAGCCATTCTCATGAAAAAACCACCATAATAGCCATAGTCTGCTGGCCACCAATCCTGTGAAGTTGTAATTAGTTCTTTTATATCTTTTTTCAAAGCATCAAAATCTAATGTTTTGAAAGCTTCCGCATAATTAAAGGTTTCACCCATAGGGTTAGACAATGCGGAATGCTGGCGCAAAACATTTAATTTAAGTTGGTTAGGCCACCACTCGCGATTAGTTTGAGCAGTATTGGCAGATTGTTTTGCAACAGTACCTCCACCACCTGCAAATGGACACTTGCCTCCGTCGTTTTGATTATTCATATTTTCCATAATATATTTGATTTTAATTGTAGATTTCAAAATTACATATTTTATACAATCAAAAATATTTTTTCAATAGATAAAAACTATGATAGTTTAGACTTAATGAGATTATCTGAAATGAAACATTGGGTCCCTATCAAATTATTTAAGATCATTAAAAAATTGTATTACAATAAATATAAATAGCACTTTACTGCTTTATTAAACCAAGCTAGACTCGATAATAATTTTAACAAGATGTTCCATTCAAAAGCTAATTAAAAATAAACGAAAGGCGTCATGCCAGCTTGGGCTTCAGTTTTTATGGATTTAAGGCATTTCCATTGCAACTATAATAATGTCACAACTTATCTATATATTACCAAAGTAGATGTTGAAAAAGGTCCTAAACATTTATAAATAAATCATTTAATAGCAAATACTTTCTTCAATGTATTAAAAGCCAATTAGCCAAAATAAGGAAAGCGGCCCTACTATATGATTCTCAATAAACTTAATGGACGTCCCAAAGTTTATACTATATTTGTGACTAAAAAATTGTAAAACAATGGATAGCTTATTACTTATTAACCTATCCATAAATCCTTTTAAAAATTTACTACACCATAATATAAATTATCTTTTTTACTAAAAACGAAACCCACTATTAATGCTATTCTATAAACATGAATATTTTAAAAAACATAAATATAATTAGAAGGAGTTTGATGCAGGGCGTGGCTAAAAAAATTAGTGGATCTTCAATGAATCAAAATCTAAAGCTAATAGATAAGCACGACATAAAGACCGTACTGATTTCCAGACCCAATCACAGATTGGGAAACCAATTATTAATCACCCCACTTATCCAAGAGGTTACCGATACATTTCCAAATTGTAAAATAGATTTATTTGTAAAAGGCAACATAGCTCCTATCATATTTGAAAACTATCAAAATATTGATAGCATTATTAAATTGCCAAAAAAACACTTTAACGACCTACTTCCATACATAAAAGGCTGGTTAGCCCTTAAGAAAAAACAGTACGACCTAGTCATAAATGTGGAAAAAAACTCTTCATCAGGCAGGTTTTCTACAAATTTTGCAAGATCACATTATAAATTTTACGGGGATGAAGAAACTGGTTTTGAATTGAAATACCCAGATCATAAACACATAGCGAAATATCCAGTATACGGATTACGGAGCTACCTGTCTAAACTTGGAATCACAAACAAAGAGAATTTAGTACCTTCCTTAGACATTAAGTTAATTCCTTCCGAAATTGCAGCTGCCAAACTTGAATTAGAAAAACTGATAAATAAAGATCAAAAAACAATCTGTCTATTTACTTTCGCCACGGGAGAAAAATGCTATTCGGAGATCTGGTGGAACGCATTCTATAAGAGACTTAAACAGGAATACGACAATTACAATATTATTGAACTTTTGCCAGTTGAAAATGTTTCACAAATAGATTTTAAGGCGCCTTCGTTTTATAGCAAGGATATTAGACAAATCGCTTCCTTTATTGCCAATACGGATATCTTCATAGGAGCAGATAGCGGCATGATGCATTTGGCAAGCGCTTCAAAAACACCAACGCTTGGTTTGTTCTCGGTTACTGTACTTGACAAATACGAGCCATACGGTAATCATAGTGTAGCGGTCGACACAAATAACACGAGTACGGATGAAATGATTAAAGCAATCAACAGCATTCTTTCAAAAAACTAATTTTATTGAGTCCTAGAAGTCAAAGCTAGATCTTCGATAGAAGTAATTGGAAACCGATAATTTGAATTAATAAAATTTTATTCTAGATGGAAATTGTAGCAATAAACAATTCAACATTAAATTTCCTTAGCGATATTGCCAAAAACAATAACAGAGATTGGTTTCAAACGAACAAGCAATTTTATCTCGAGGCTCAGGGAAATATGCATTCCTTTATCGAAACTCTTATTTTAGAAATCAACAAACACGACCAACTAAAGAATAGAACCGCTAAAAAAAGTCTCTATCGTATTTACAGTGACATGCGATTCAGCAAAGACAAACTACCCTACCACATAAAATTTGACTTTGGCTTGAAGAGATCTGGAAAACAGAGAAGAGGCGGCTATTATATGAATATTAAGCCCGGTAATAGCTATTTGGCCTGCGGCTTTTTTGCGCCAAATCCAGCAGATTTAAAAAAAATTCGTGAAGACATCACTGCGAACCATACGCAATGGTATGCTTTACTGCAATCAGAAGCAATCCAATCCAATTTTGGTAACCTAGGAGGTAATAGCGTTTTGACTACCCCTAGAGGATTTCAGAAAGACCATGTGGCTATCGAATTAATCATTCACAAACAGTTTTATTTTAGATACGATTTTACCGATCAGGAAGTGCAGTCGGCAGATTTTTTATCGAAAGTGAATTTAATATACCAATCAGTAAGACCCTTTTTCGATTATATGAGCGAGGTATTGACCACGGATTCTAATGGGGAAATGATTGTTTGGCTTAACTGAAATCACTTGTTTTTAACATCATTTTAAGTCTATAAAATCATAATGCCTCACAAAAAGAGAATAAACACACGTCCTTTCCCATTTTCTAGTATTTTATGTATATTTGGTAATTAACTATGTCGATTACATAAATTATTGGTTTTTAAATCGAACCCTTCTGTCGGAAAATTTTGAAAAACAAATCACAAAATAATAGTAAATTGAAAATTAAGATTTTATTTGTTTATCTTATCTTATTAGGTTTTGTTGCCTGCAGCGACAAAGAAGAACAGTCGCGTACTACAACTACCAATTCGAATCTTCAAAAAGTCACTGAACAAGAAATAAAAAGTGGTATGTTGAAAACATTTACAGATTCAGCAAAAACTTTAGAATTGAAGTATTCACTAGAACAATTAGACAACACCAAAGGACTGTCCAATAGCTCCGCAAATACCATTTTTCAAGATTCCGAAAATTTACTTTGGATTGGGACGTGGGACGGTTTAAACCGCTATGATGGAAATACTTTTAAAATTTTCAGACCTGAATTAAATAATGAAAATAGCTTGAGCAATCAGGTAATACTTAAAATAGATGAAGATCATTTAGGCAAAATTTGGATTTTGACAATGCACGGGATAAATCAATATGATAAAAAAACAGACGTTTTTAAACGTTTTTATTTTTCTAGAAAAAATACGCCCCCATTATCTGAATCTGAATTTAACATAGCACTTGACAACTCAAAAAAAGTATTCTGCGCCGTAAAAGACTGGGGAATTGGCTATTATAATAATACTGATTTTGAATTGTTAAAATTTACGAGCCTACCCAAAAAGGCTGTCAAAAAAATGCAGTTCAATTCTAATGGCGACTTAATGGTGTTATTTGAAGACGAACAACTTTATTCATTATCCATTGCAAACAGGAATAAAACTGAAAAAAAAATTACAAAATTAGAGTTGATTTCAGAAAATATTCGAACATTCGAAACCATATCGAATGAGAAAATTTGCATAATAACGACCTCTGGAAATACCATTATATATTCAGTCTCCGACAAAAAAAATCAAATTCTTATAGAAAATAACATTGATAATTTCATTGGAAAAATTCCTGAAGGACTCGTTGCATCAGGCAAATCAGGCTACAGCATCATTGACAGCACAGGCACGGTCATCAATAAATCTTGGTTAAAATACCTAAAAAACCAAAAAATCACTACTTTGATACAAGGAAGCGAAAATGTGATTTGGACAGGTACAGATGGCGATGGAATATTTAAAATGTTTCCTCTTAAAAAGTCATTTAACCTCGTTTCAAAAGCCCAAATTACCGAACTGGACGGTGGTATCATTAGAGCTTTTCTCGGATTAAAAGACAATTCATTTTGGGTAGGAACAAAAGGAAAGGGCCTTTTTAAATTGCCTTCTAACTTTTATCAAAATGAACAACCTTTAAAATATTCCAATTTCAATGAAAATAATAGCGCTATTAATAATGCCGTTTTTTCCTTGTGCAAAGGAAATAACGAGCTATTATTTATTGGGACAGACGGAGAAGGCATCACTGTTTACGACTTAAAAAACTCTAAACTCATTAGTTGGTCCGAAATTATAGGAAACGAACAATCCGACTATTTTAAGTCTATTTATTCCATTTATCAAGATGAGCAGGGCTTTATTTGGCTTGGAACTAATGGTTACGGTATGATTCGTTGTAAAATAGAACGTTCAGACAACAAGCTTAAATTAACTCAATACAAGAAATACATTGCAGATAATGAGGATGGAAAATCCTTAAGCAGTAATATTATTTTCTCTATTGTCCCTAAGAATCAAAACCAGCTTTGGATAGGTACTCGATTGGGCGGCCTCAATCTCTTTGACAAAGAATCTGGCCTATTCCGTACTTATAAAAATAAAAAGAATGATCCGCAAAGTCTATCTAACAATGATATATTATGTCTGAAAAAAGACGCAAAAAATAGACTTTGGATAGGCACCAGTTTTGGACTTAATTTACTGGAAGATTTAAAAAATGATGGTAGCGCCACATTCAAAAGCTATTCAGTAATAGATGGACTTCCTAACAACACCATTCACGGAATTGTCTCCGATAAAAAATCACATTTATGGTTAAGCACTAATTTTGGTTTATCTAACTTTATCCCAGAACAATCAAAATTTATTAATTACACTAAAAACGAAGGGCTACAAAATAATGAATTTGCTGATGGCGCATTTTATCAGGATCCAAAATCAGATTATATTTTCATGGGTGGAATAAAAGGATTCAATTACTTTTTACCTCAAAAAATAAAAGAGTCAGAAGTGATTCCTGATCTATTGATTGATAAAATTAGTGGCCAAAATCAGGCGGATCCCTATTATCAGGGATTGGTTATTTCTCCAGATTCAAAGGCGCCTCCTGCCATTTTATTGGATCACAATCAAAACTTTTTTGATATTGAACTATCTGCTTTAACTTATATTAACAGTGAAAAATGCCAATATGCCTATAAGTTAGAAAATTTTGACAAAGGTTGGAATAACATCAATAATCGACGAAGTATTTCATTTACCAATGTACCACGAGGCAAGTATTCTTTGTGGATAAAATGGACTAACAGTGATGGTGTATGGACTAATCCTGTCCATGCAATAGACATAAGGGTCATGCCCGTATATTGGCAATCTGGTCTTGCCCTTTTTTCATACGCCATATTGTTTTTCTTTTTTATATTATTTGTTGTCAGCTACTACAAAAAACGTCAGTCTTTAAGTCAAAATATTCTTTACCGGCAAAGAGAAGAAGAGCTGCATGAAAACAGACTTTCATTTTTTACCAATATTGCACATGAATTCTTGACCCCTTTGACACTAATTGTTGGCCCCATTCAAAGATTGGCAGAAACAAATAACCTTAGCGAAAAAAACAAGAAGTTCATTCAAATGATTGAGCGAAACTCTTCGCGATTGCTTTTTTTAACACAACAATTACTGGAATTCAGAAAAGCAGAGTTTGATTACCTCGAAGTTGTAGTGAAAAAATTTGATTTGGTAAACTTAGTAGAGCAAATTGCTGAATTGTTTGATGAATGGGCATTAGCTAAAAATATAGAATACAAGCTTGAAGTTCCATCCAAGCTAAATGGATGGTTTGATAAGGATAAGATTGAAAAAATTATTTTCAATTTGATGTCAAATGCTTTTAAATACACTCCTGAGAACGGTAAGATTGATTTAAAAATTGCTGTCGACAAAACCAACTCTAAAAAATTAATCATCACTGTCGTAAATACGGGTAAAGGCATCCCGAAAGAAAAACTAGACTCCCTATTTGATAAATTTTTATTAACGGACACAAATATAGGATCTGACAATGATCTGTTTAGAACGGGAATAGGTTTAGCTTTTGTAAAAAAACTGGTAACCATATTGAAAGGAGAAATATTAGTTTCAAGTATAGCAAACGAAACTACCACTTTTGTAATAAGTATCCCTTGTGGCAAAAAAGCATTTTCTAAAAAAGAGTTTGAAGTCGATATTGATGGCGCTAGTAGCGGTATTGCTGAAACTAACCAAGTTTTCATTTCTCAACATCTCAAAAGTATTTTAGAAGAAATACCTAGTAAAACTGATGCAGTCCCTAATAAAATTTCAACCCTTGATACCGTTATTGATCAGAGGAAAAGAATATTAATTGTGGAAGACGAAAAGGAAATACATTCCTTTTTAAACGAATTATTAGCCGAAAAGTATAAAATAAGTGTAGCCTATAATGGTATTGAAGCTTTAGAGAACATTAAAACAGAAATTCCTGATATCATTATCAGTGATGTAATGATGCCTTTGATGGATGGAATAGAATTTTGTAAAAAAATAAAAAAAGACATTCAAACCTGTCACATCCCTTTTATTATGCTTACCGCAAAAGAATCTGTTTTGCATCGAATTGAAGGAATTGAAAGCGGGGCCAATTCTTATATCCCAAAACCATTTCATCCAGACCATCTATTAATCCGAATCCAAAAATTGCTAGAAGAAAAGGAACTCATATTGAAGCATTTCGCACAGGATAACCTTTCGGAAAACTTATCTGCATTACCCATAGAAAAGAAGGAAAAGGAGTTCATTAAAAAGGTCATTAATTTAATACGAAAAAATATAGATAACGAGAACTTACAAAGTCTCTTTATCGAAAAAGAATTGGGGATGAGTAATTCTCAATTGTATCGAAAAATAAAACAACTATTTGGCTTTTCTCCGGGCGATTTAATACGAACAATCAGATTAAAACATGCGGCCGAACTTTTGCGGAAAAATGTTTTGACAGTATCAGAGATTTGCTATCTATCGGGTTTTAATAACCGATCTTATTTTTATCGTGAGTTTAAAAAGATGTATGATATCACTCCAAAAAACTACCAACTTAAGTACAAATAGCACGGCTAAGAAACTTTCAAACCCCCTGAAATAGAAGACGCGCACTACAGTGTACACTTTTGATGAAATAGTGCATAAAGTATTTTGATGATTTTTTTAGATTTGACTATTCAAATTTTGCATTTGTAATTAAGTGTTTATTTATTGACTACAAGCTTTACAACAACCAAAAACAAGTAACTAGAATGATTGAATTTTCAACAAAATTTTGGAATCATAGAAAACTATTTTTTCTATTCCTAATCACTACACAGCAAGGCTTCGCCAACAATGTATTTGAAAGCAAAGCCAGAATCGGACCAAAAGTTTCTAATTTACCCCTTTTGATAGTAAAAGATAGGCAACAAATTGACGTGACAGGAAATGTAACCGATGAAGCTGGAGTGCCCTTGATAGGAGTTAATATTCATGTTTTGGGAACCAGAATTGGAGTACAATCCAACCTAGAGGGAGCGTATGAATTAGTAAATATTGATACAAATGCTGTCCTTGAATTTAGCTATGCTGGGTATGAAACGCAAAAGATATCCCTAAATGGAAAAACGAAATTATATGTCGTTCTTAAGGTTAGTAAAACGGAGTTAGATGAAATTGTAGTTGTTGGGTATAGCTCGCAAAAGAAAAAGGATCTTACCGGGGCTGTATCTACAGTAAACATTGAAGATTTTAACAAATCCGTTTCTCCTTTTGCTTCGCAATCATTACAAGGTTTAGTCTCTGGCGTTAGGGTAACTTCAAACACTGGGGCCCCAGGTGAAGGAGCGCAAATTAGAATAAGAGGTGTTGGCTCTTTAAGTGGAAGTAATGCACCCTTATATATTATAGATGGGATTCCTACCAATAATGGAATGGATAATATATCGCCCGCAGATATTGAAAATATTTCAGTTTTGAAAGATGCCGCATCAACAGCAATATATGGCTCTAGAGCTGGTAACGGCGTTGTTCTTATTACTACTAAAAAAGGTAAAAAAGGACAGGACGCTAAAATTACTTTTAATTCTAGTTTAGGATTACAAAGACATGGGGAACTTACTAAAATGACTAGTAAAAATAAGTATGTAGAAATTTATAATGAGGCAGCTGATAATGATAATTCCTTTCTTTCATCAGATCAATCCTTTTTGATAAGAAAGAAAATTTCGCCAGAATATGCCGCAACATTACCGGATGTAAATCATTTGGAGTCGATTTTTAGAAGTGCTCTTTTGCAACAATATCACTTAGGAGTTAGTTGGGGTACCGAAAAAACGACCTATAACTTCTCAGGAGGGTATTTTGACCAGGAGGGTATTTTATTAGAAAGTTCTTATGCTAGGGCTAATGCAAAATTTAGTATGAATACAGCCGTTAAAAGTTGGCTTAATATAGGGTTAAACTTAAATGTATATAGTGATGAAAATAACATTGTAGGAAGTTCTGGCGATGGATTTGGTGGTAATGGAGGAAGCGCCATAAGATATGCCTTTTTTAGAACGCCCGCTATTCCAATATATGACTCGGAAGGCGTCTTTGTTGATAGACCCGAAAGAACGGATTTTTTTGGCGATGGATACAATCCTGTCGGGGTTTTACAAAATACTGACAATGTTAGAAAAAACAACGGACTATTTGGAGATGTGAATTTCAAGTTTGATTTATCGGATGACTTATTTGTAATATCAACAATAGGGGTAGATAGATCTAGCTTCAAACAGAGGAGATTTAATAAAACTTGGGGGGACGTAGATAGAATTAACAATCCGAACTCACTTATAATTAGTTCCAACTTAGTATCGAATTCTACAATTAGCAATGTATTGAATTATAAGCATACATTTAACGATCTTCATAGTTTTACAGCGCTGCTGGGGAATGAAAATATAGTTAACAATGAAGAATATTTTGAGGCGTCAGATCGGAATTTTGTGGATCAAAATCCATTATTAGTAACCCTAGGAAATGGCAAGGGACTTGATAATTCATCTGAAGCAGTAAGCAAGTCAGTATTACGCTCTTTTTTTGCACAGGCTAATTACAATTACGATTCACGATATTTTGTTTCTGGAGTAGTAAGAAGAGACGGTTCATCTCGCTTTGCTGAAGGAAACCAATGGGGAAACTTTTACTCAGCCTCGTTGGGATGGCGAATCGATAAGGATTTGTTGAAAAACAATAAATATATTAACAAATGGATGCTTAGAACTGGTTATGGTGCGGTGGGAGATCAGCAAATCCCGGATTTCGCCTATTCCTCATTAGTTGGCATAAATTATAATTATCCTTTTGGAGGAGTTAGCCAAACAGGAAGTGCGGTAGTTTCATTAGGTAATAATTCATTGTCATGGGCAACCAGTAAACAAGTTGACGTAGGTACAGACATAAGTTTTTTTTACGGGCAACTCGAATTTACTTTCGATTATTTTCATAAAAGTACAGAAGACATGCTCTTAAGAATCTCAATGCCATCTTCAAATGGAAATGCTGGAGCACCTTTTTTTAATTCGGGTAATGTGTTAAACTCAGGATACGAGTTTGATGTGACGTATCGAAAACTAGTTAGCGATGATTTTAGCTATTCGATAAAAGCAAATGCATCTTTGTTGCACAACGAAGTAACGCAATTAGATGCGCCTATTTTAGCGGGACGCATAGATAATAATGTTTATGCAACCAAAACCGAAGTGGGACAACCAATAGGTTCGTTTTTTTTATACACCCAGGAAGGCATTTTTCAAAACACAACTGAAATATTAACAAGCGCATTCCAAGGGAACAATATTCATCCCGGTGATGTCAAATATAAGGATATCAATAGAGACGGGATAATTAATGAGTTAGACCGCTCTCATACTGGTAGTTCTATACCTGATGTAACCTTTGGACTGAATACGGAATTCAAGTACAAGAATTTATCTTTAGAAATTTTCTTTTCAGGAGCCTACGGAAATAAAATATACAACCAAATAAACACTGATAGTGAAGGCTTTTATAGACCATTTAACGTTACCCAACGGTATTACGACGAACGTTGGACAGGGGAAGGGACAAGCAATACCCAGCCTAGAGCTTCTTGGGCAGCTAAATCGAACAATACTAGACCGTCAACTAGGTTTTTAGAAGATGGCTCTTTTGTTCGATTGAAAAATGTTCAATTAGGCTATGAATTCAATAGAAAATTTCTACAAGCGCTCAATTTATCTAAACTAAGAATATATATCTCAGCGTCCAACCTATTGACATTGACTAAATATTCAGGATTAGATCCCGAGTTTTCGACTAATGACAATTCCAGATCTGAAGGGGATTTAGCTGCAGGAATCGATTTTGGGACATATCCTAATTCGACGGTGATACAATCTGGTTTACAATTAACATTTTAAGATTATGAAAATAAAAAAAATATTTCTATCAATAAGTTTAGTAACGCTATTTGTAAATTGTAGTGATTTAGATACTGAGCTTAAAGGACAATACACAACCGACACTTTTTTCAAAACGAAAGATCAAGCTATTTCAGCAATAAACGCAACCTACCAGATTGCGAGTTTTAACAGCACGAATAATAATTTATGGGTGTTTGGCGATGTGGCATCAGATGACACCGTCAAAGGTGGAAATGCTGGAGATGCAAGTGATATCGGGTATGTTGACACTTTTGAAGTAATTCCAGATAATGGTGCAATTGAAGCTTTCTGGCAACATTATTATGAGGGTATAGCACGAGCAAATAACATAATCTACAATGTGCCTTCAATAAATATGGATCCTGTGTTGAGAGACAGAATAGTTGGAGAGGCAAAATTTTTAAGAGCCTATTTTTATTTTCATTTAACCAATATTTTCGGTAATGTACCGTTAAGAGTAGCGCCAGTTTTAGATGTAAATGATTTAAGTGTTCCACTTTCATCGGTTGATGATGTGTACGCACAAATTGTCAAAGATTTAGATGATGCTTCTACTACATTAGCGCCAGCATACGGACCTGCTGATTTGGGAAGAGCAACAAAAGGAGCAGCTCTAGGTTTACTAGCTAAAGTATTTCTTTTTCAAAAAAAATATACTGAGGCTTTAGCAATTGTAACTCAGGTAGAAGGTATGGGTTATGCCTTAACACCCCTTTACACAAACAATTTTGATTTAGAGCACAAGAATAATTCGGAGTCTATTTTTGAGATTCAACATCTCCCTAATCAAATTGTTTTTCAGGGGACATATCTTAATCAGTATTTTTCACCTGCTTATTTAAACGGCTACTTTTTTAATGCCCCAACTGCCAGTTTTGTTGATGAATTTGAAAAAACAGCTGGTTTAGTGTCTGATCCAAGATTAGATTATTCTGTTGGAAGATTAGGAAATAAATGGGTTGACGGACAAGATTTCGATCCCGATTGGTCTCCAGCAACTGGTTATTTGGATAAAAAACAAACTAACGATGTTGTTGGCAGCACGCCAATAGGTGATGGTCCTAAAAATTATGTCTTTATGAGATATTCTGAAATTTTATTGATAAAAGCAGAAGTGTTAAATGAATTGGCAAGAGGTTCAGACGCTCTAATTCCCTTGAATAAAATTAGAGAAAGGGCTCGCAATAGTTATTTGTATGACACTAGTCTTCCTGGTTTTGGAACTGTACCTCCTCTTTTACTTCCTGATGTTACAAACTCAGTGCAATCTTCCTTGAGAGATGCAATACGTCATGAACGAAGAGTTGAGCTGGGATTAGAATTTCACAGATTCTATGATATTATGAGATATGGGAAGATTTATTCAGAAAATGCACTTAAGGACGCGAATTTTACATACGAAAACAATCGATATTTCCCTTTACCTCAAAGTGAGAGAGATACCAACACAAAATTATGATAACAATATTTTTTATTAACATTTACCACCACTAACATTTAAATTAATTATTATGAAGATTACTAAAAAGATTAACATGAAAGCAAGTATTCTTGCTGTTCTATTTGGAGGATTATTCCTTACTGCAAGCTGCTCAAAATCTAGCGAGGACGAAGCAGTAGTCGTTAACAAATCCAATTTAACAGCTCTTAATACTTCAACCCAAACGATGCTTGACGCCTCTCTTGAAGGAAGCGCTGACGGTCAGTACATTTTAGGATCAAAGGCTACACTTCAAACAACACTTGATGTCTCTAAAGCATTGGCAACTAGAACAACTGCAACACAGTTAGAAGTTGACAACATGATAGTTCAACTTAATCAAGCTATTGCCCTTTTTGAAACTAAAAAGGTCACTCCTATTGACGCCGCCAATTTAGTGGGACAATGGACGTTTGATGAAGGGACTGGGACGACAGTTAAAGATTACTCAACGACCAATGCTACTGGAACTTTTGGAGCATCAGTATTAGGAACGGGAACTGCAGTGCCAACATGGACAACCGACAGATACGGAAATTCTAATAAAGCAATTGCATTTGATAACGGTGCTAAGATCACAGTTCCTTACAATGCGAAATTAAATCCTGCAAAAATGTCTATTTCGTTATGGATTAACGCAGCAGAAAAAAATGATAATAATCGTTTTATGGGATTGCATGCTTGGAATGGTTATAAATTTCAACTTCAAGGTGACAACAAACCATTTTTCACAGGCGCTACAGTTACGGACGGTATATATGATCGAGATGATGCTGAAGGTATTCTTGAATTAAATAAATGGTACCATATCACTGTTACTTTTGGAGATTCACACACCATTTTTTATATTAATGGTACAAAAGTCAAAGACTGGGACAATACTCCAGGAACTTTAGTTGCTGTAACGGGTCATGATTTGACATTCGGTGTATGTTCTAGTAAATATGCTGCGACACCAGCAAATTATGACGCTGACAAGATTATTCCTGCTGAATGGGGTGGATATTTTAAGGGTTCTTTAGATGATATCAGAATGTACAAATCAGTTCTTACAGAAGCTCAAGTGAAAGCAATATACGATACAGAGAAAAAACCGTAATTACTTATAAGTTAATCCTTTAAATAAAATAGCATTTAAACAAATCAATAGAGAAGTGTTTTTTTAGTATTCACTTCTCTATTTTTTTTTCACTAAACCCTTTTCACCATTATACTAATAATTATCAGAATGTATATGGAATCCGCTTTATTATAGATTTACTAATTTTTATCACTTCTTATTTCACAGAATTCTTTATAAATTTCTATTTATAGAATAAACAAAATACAATGGCATTTCAATTTCACAGAACAATTCTTTTTTATAGTCTTTTTCTTTTTATTTCTTGCAGCAAAACTGAAGTAATACCCCTTGCTGTAACTCCATTACAGAGGGAGGTAAATTTAAAGCACTTCAACCATCTTTATAAAGAGATAGATTTCAAAGGAAAAAAAGCAGCAATGATTTGTATTTACAGTGAATTCCCTGCTTATGAACCATTGGAAGATCCGGACGAGGGAATTTCATGTGTTGATGATGTGGCAAGAGCTGTAATTATGTTGACAGAATACGTCAATGTTTATGGTAATGATGCAGGTGCACTAGACAAGATCAAAAAATTGACTGAATTTGTTTTGTCGATGCAAAATGAAAATGGCTATTTTAACAATTTTATATTTTGGGATAAAACAGTAAACACTTGGCATCCTACATCTATTGCGAAATTAGACTGGTGGTCTTTGCGGGCATTATGGGGATTAGAGGCCGCTTATCCTTTATTGAAAAATGATGTTGATATGAAACAAAGAATTGAGCAATCTATTGTCAAATTAAAAACAAATATAAAAAGAGATCTTCCTATTGGTTCTTTTACTACCGAAACTATAGACGGTATAGAGACACCGACTTGGCTTCCTCAAAAATATGCCTCAGATCAGGCTGCATTGCTAATAATTGGGTTACTGAAGAATTACGAAAGAACTTCTGATAATGATAATCTTCTTATGATTGACGCCCTTGCAAAAGGAATAATGCTAGCGCAAAAAGGCGATGCCAATAACTATCCACATGGTGTTTTTTTAAGTTACAAAAACCAATGGCATGCTTACGGAAATGATCAAGCCAATGCATTATTAAAAGCTGGAATAGCTTTAAATAAAAAAGAATACATTGACAGTGCCTTAAAAGAAATTGACAACTTTTATCCAAAATTATTGCAAAGCGGATTTGCGGAAGGGTTTTTTATAGACTTTAAAGGAAGTAATTACAATGAAATCAGCAAAACTAAATTCCCTCAAATTGCTTATGGTATCAGACCAATCGTATCTGCAACTTCAGAAGCTTATCGCTATTCGAAAAATAATAATCATCTGACGCTTACCAAAAATTTTGCCGCTTGGCTCTCCGGAAGTAATGATGCAGGAACAGCAATTTATAACTATGATTCAGGTATTTGTTTTGATGGAATCGTTAGTGCATCGCAAGTAAACAAAAATTCTGGTGCTGAATCTACAATTGAATCATTATTGGTTTTACTAGAAATGGAAAAATTAAAACAATAAGATAAATAACAGTTCAATTCCTCTCTATAAAAATTATCTAGTTTCTTTCTTTATAAGCACCAAGCACTTAAATATTGATTCTAAAAGCTTAATGATCTTTATCACAAACAATCAGCTTTGTACGCTGTTTCTTTGATTGACGCTTTAATTAGACAACAAATAGATTTAAAAAGTAAAAATGCATAATTATGACAGATATCGCAAATAGGTATAAAAGCAATCCCATATTATCACCCAAAGATTTAAAATCTAGTAATGAGAACATGATTATAGAATGTTTACTAAATCCAGGAGCATTTGAATTCAAGGGAAAAACAGGACTACTTGTAAGAGTAGCCGAAAGAACAATACAGAAAGAAGGTCTTTTATCTGTTCCAATATATAATAATGTCGGAAAAGTTAAAATAGTAGATTTTAACCTTGACGATCCAAAATTGACTGCATCAGACTCTAGAGTAATCCAGTACGATGGCGTTGATTACCTCACAACCATATCCCATTTACGATTGGTTTGGAGTGACAATGGAATTGATTTCAAGGAAGATTCTAATTATTCTTCATTATTTGGAGAAGGGGAATATGAAACCTATGGTATAGAAGACTGCCGTGTGTCTAAAATTGAAGATACCTACCATCTTACTTACACTATGGTTTCTTCAAATGGTGTTGGTGTTGGTCTTAGAACGACAACTGACTGGAAAATATTTGAGAAAAAGGGGATGATTTTTAGTCCACACAATAAAGATTGTGCCGTTTTTGAAGAAAAATTCAACGATAAATTTTATGCTTTGCATCGTCCAAGTAGCCCTGAACTGGGTGGTAATTATATTTGGTTAGCAGAATCTCCTGATGGTGTTCATTGGGGAAACCACAAATGCATCGCCAAAACTCGCGAGGGAAAATTTGACAGCAAACGATTAGGTGCTGGAGCTGCTCCAATAAAAACGGATAAAGGCTGGCTGGAAATTTATCATGGAGCCACAAAAGAAAACAGGTATTGCTTAGGCGCTCTTTTATTAGACCTTAAAGATCCTTCTATCGTTTTGGCCCGCTCAGAAGAGCCTATTATGGTACCTACAGAAACCTATGAAAGAACAGGCTTTTTTGGAGAAGTAATATTTACAAATGGACACATCATTGATGGAGATAAAATACAAATGTATTATGGAGCAGCGGATGAATTTGTTGGTTTAGCCACATTCTCCATTGACGCCATTTTAAAAACACTAGGACAATAATGGAACAATTAGCAAAAATAGGACTCAAAGATTTTTCTAAGAGTACCAAGATTTTAATTCTTACCAATTTAATTTATGCCTTCGTTTTACCAGTAATTGATATTTTCGTTGCATCATACATCATGCGAAATTCTAATGATCCATCTAAAGTAATGATGTATCAATTAGCGATTTATACTGGTATTCCAATTACGTTTTTCATCAATGGCTTTTTACTGAATACCGTTAACATCAAAAAATTATTCTCGCTCGGGATGCTGCTCAGTGGCGTTTCTATGGTTTATATGATGTCCTTAGACGAAATCAGTTACGGTGGATTAATATCAGCTGGATTGATAATGGGAATGTCCTTCGGTTTATATTGGTCCAATAGGGATTATTTAGTGCTCGCAACCACAACTGATAAAACAAGGAACTTCTACTATGGACTTGACACATTTTTCTATACTTTAACCGCCGTTATAGTACCCATAATCATTGGGTGGTACCTAATGAATGGTAGTGATTCAACTACAAATGAAAGCGTAAATTCAGGATATAGAGTTGTTACTGGGGTCGTTTTTATATTCACTATTCTTGCTTCCATAGTATTCCATTTTGGTGATTATGAAAAACCTAGGAATGAGAAGTTCCTCTATTTCAAGTTTCACAAACTTTGGACAAAAATGCTTCAGATGGCCGTATTAAAAGGCCTGGCCCAAGGATTTATCGTAACAGCTCCAGCTATGCTTATGATGAAGTTTTTTGCTTCTGAAGGAGCTTTGGGAACAGCACAATCTGTAGGAGCCATAGTTGCTGCGGTGATTATGCTAATTCTTGGCAAACTTTCTAAGCCTAAGCACCGATTGCTGATTTTTAGTATCGGGCTCATATTTTTCTTTTTAGCCTCCTTTTTCAACACCTTGATGTTTAATTCAACTGGAGTAATTATCTTTATATTCCTATTGTTGATCGGAAGGCCAATTCTTGATATTGCCTACTTTCCAATTCAACTGAAAGTCATTGATATGTTATCTGTTATCGAAAATAGAAATGAATTTTCATATATATTGAATCACGAATTTGGATTGTACGTGGGACGCCTTTTAGGGGCAGGTACTTTTTTAGGTATTGCCTATTTCGGAAATGCAGATAATGCGTTAAGATATGCCTTATTAATCATAGCAGTAATGCAATTACTCTCCATCCTCATCGCGAAACAACTTTTGGAACAACAAAATAAACTAGAAAATAAAGATGCGTAAAACAATTCATTTAGTAGCTCTCCTAATCTGTATTAGCTTTAGTTCTTGTAACACGACTCAATCGTCTGTTGCTACTATTCCTGCTTTAAAACAAGAAGCAATACAGCGTATTTCAAATATGCCCAATTTACCACAACCGCTTCAAATCATTGATTATAAAAAGCTCGCTATCAATTTTGACAGTACGGTGTACGATTTTAATGCCAAAGGTAAATTTTGGCCCTTGGTATGGATTGATAGCACCAAAAATAATTTCTCTCAAAACGTTGTAGGATTATATACAGCGGTTGGTGATGTGCGACAAGGAACCAATAATAAGGGAATGTTTCACGAGGCACTTGCCACGATGGGCGCAACTTTAGGAGCTAGTTTGGTAGGTATTGACAAAAGCAATCAAGATAATCGGAATTATGTAGCTATGCTCAAAAATTACTTCAACAAAGATACGGGTTGGAATATTATGATGAATAATACCAGTCCCGAAGTGGCTTTGTTGGGTGGAGGTTATGGGCGGGATTGGTGGTATGATGTCTATCCGAACTTATTGTTTTTTGCGATTTACGACCAATATCCCAGCGAACCTGGTTTCGAAGAGATTGCAAGAACGATCGCAGATAAATTTTATAATGCCGATTTGATTTTAAATGGAAATTATGATTATTCCTATTTTGATTATGGCAAAATGAAACCCATGAAAAACAACATCTGCGCTCAACCTGATATAGCAGCTGGTCATGCTTGGGTTTTATATTCCGCTTATAAAAAATTTGGAGATAAAAAATATTTAAAAGGCGCGATTTCTGCTTTAACGGCTTTAGAATCCAATAAAACAAATCCAACTTACGAGATATTAATTCCATTTGGAGCTGCGTTAGCAGCAAGAATGAACGCCGAGGAAGGCACCAATTTCGATGTCAACAAATTACTTGGCTGGACTTTTGACGGTACCGCAATTTGCCGTGAAGGTTGGGGAATTTTGGTTGGGAACTGGAACGGCATCGACATTTCAGGTATTAGTGGCAGTACAATAGACCACGGTGGATACGGTTTTTTAATGAATACTTACGACCATGCTTTGCCATTGGTACCAATGGTTAGATACGATCAATCGTATGCAACCGCAATTGGAAAATGGATGTTGAACGCCGCAAATGCCTCACGGTTTTTCTATCCACAATACATGCCGGATGAACATGAAACGATTCCGCAACTGGCTGAGGTTACCAAGGGCGTTATAGGCTATGAAGGAATCATCAAGCAGTCAAGTTATAAAGCATATGAAAATTTGAAAGGCCCCGTGGCTCAAGGAGACGGACCACTTTGGGTACCAGGACAAAATCCAGAGGAATCACAATTCAGTGTTTACGGAAGTGGACATGTTGGGATTTTTGGAAGTATCATCCGCACCACCGATGTTGAGGGAATCCTGCAATTAAATTTGTTGGCTACCGATTTCTTTAGTGACAAAGCCTATCCTTCGTTCTTGTATTACAATCCGTATGACACCGCTAAAAAAGTTTCGGTTAAAGTGGAGGAAGGCGAAAAAGTGGATTTGTACAATACCGTTTCGGGAAGTTTTGTTGCTCGCAACGTTTCTTCTTCTAAAAAAATTAAACTGGCACCTGAAAATGCAGCTGTAATTGTTTGTGTTCCTTCTGGGGGAGCCATCACTTACGAAGGTTCTAAAATGTTGGTCAACGGTATTGTCGTTGATTATAATAGTAATAAAAAATAAAGAATAAAATCATAAAGGATAGAAAATGAATAAACCTATAAACATAGCCGTGGTTGGCGTAGGCGGATTTGCTTGTTTTGCCACTGCAGAATTTATAAAAATACCCGGAGTAAAACTTGTGGGAGGATATGATGAAAATGAAAAAAATCTTTTAAAATTAAAAGATATAGATCAATCGGCTATACTTTTTTCTTCTCTGGAAGAAATTTGTTCTGATCCAACTATTGATTTGGTGTATATCGCTACCCCACCATTTTTACATTATGCGCAGTCGAAAGCCGTATTGTTAGCCGGGAAACATGTGATCTGTGAAAAACCTGCCGCAACAATAGTGGCAGAAGCTATAGAACTTAGAACGTTGGCAGAAGAGAAAAATTTGCTTTATGTTGTCAATCTAATGCAACGTTATAATCCATTATACGAAAGTGTAAACAATCTTATCCGGAATAGTATTTTGGGTGATTTTCTTCATGGTTTTTTCGAAAATTATGCTTCAGATCAATTTTTACCGAAAGAACATTGGTTTTGGGACGAGAAAAAAAGTGGCGGAATATTCATTGAACACGGAGTTCATTTTTTTGATATGTTTGCCGGTTGGCTTGGTGAAGGCGAAGTTGTAGCTTCCCAAAAAGTGGAAAGAAAAGAGTATAAAGATATTTGGAGCAGGGTTCAGTCTGTTGTGAAATATGATAAAGGAATGGTAAATTTCTACCACGGTTTTGACCAACCTAAAATAATGGATCGACAAGAAATGCGATTATTGTTTGAAAAAGGCGAAATCACTTTATATGAATGGGTTCCTACTGAATTGAAAATAACAGCTCTTTGCACCCCTGAAGAATTGATTGCATTACACCAAATTTTTCCAAATGCCGAGTTTGAAATAGTGGAGTCTTTTGAAGAAATGCAAATTTCTAAAGGCAACTTTAAAGATATTAATTACCAGTACAAAATAAAAATGGACTCAGGAGTTTCACTTCAAAAGCAAAATCTTTACAAGGAATTGGTAACGAATATGTTTATTGATCAAATGACTTGGATTAGTGAGAGGACACACATCCGGAAAATTAATCAGGATAATGCGGTAGATTCTTTGAAAATAGCGGAAGTTTCTGAAAATAGGGCTATCAAAATTTACAATTAAATCGTTTTACATAAATTAGATTCCCCTGCTGGTTAAAATGTTTGTGGTTGCTTAAACTAAATAAAAACGAAATGAAATATATGAAAAAAATAATTGTTTTTACTTTGTTTTTGATAATGGGATGTACTAATCATCCTTCCATAAATTTGGATTTCCAATCACCCTACAAACCAAAAGAGAATCCGATTCTCAAAGCGGACTCCAATTTTACCTTTGTTAATCCTATCGACAAACAAATAGTTAGATGGCAAAAAGCAGAAGTGTTTAACCCTGCGGCAATAGTAAAAGACAATAAAGTTTTTTTGTTGTATCGTTCCGAGGACAATCCTGCCGCTGGTTTTGCACAAAGAACCTCTAGAATTGGATTAGCTTACAGTGATGATGGTGTTCATTTTACAAAATATCCAACACCTGTTTTGTATCCTGATAATGATAGATTCAAGCAATATGATTATCCAGGTGGGTGCGAAGATCCTAGAGTGGTTCAAACAGAGGACGGCTTATATGTGATGTCTTATACTTCTTGGAATCATAAGATTGCAAGATTATCGATTGCTTTTTCAAAAGATTTGATTCATTGGGAAAAAAAAGGACTCGCATTTGAAAAGGCTCTTGATGGCAGGCTAATGAAAAGTTGGTCTAAATCAGGTTCTATGGTTGTAAAATTGATTGACGGAAAACAGGTTCTAACAAAAATAAATGGTAAATATTGGATGTATTGGGGAGAAGAATTTATAAATCTTGCTTGGTCAGATAATTTAATTGACTGGAACCCTTTAGTAGACAAAAAAGGAAATCTTAAAGAAGTGGTTCAAAGAAGAAAGAACAAATTTGATAGCCGACTTGTTGAATGTGGTCCTCCTGCGATGCTTACTGAGGAAGGAATTATTCTGCTTTACAACGGGAAAAATTCTGTAAAAGAAGATGCGGATCCAAGTTTGCCCAAAGGAACCTATTCTGTTGGTAAAATTGTATTTGATAGTACCGATATGGAAAAAATTGTTTCCCGTTCAGACACCCCTTTTTTAAAACCAACGTTGCCTCATGAAACAACAGGACAATATGCTGCTGGAACCACTTTTGCTGAAGGATTGGTTTACTTTAAATCTAAATGGTTTCTGTACTATGGCACAGCTGATTCATATGTAGGTTTAGCGATTTTTAAATAAAAACCATTGACGATAAAATTATTGTATGATAATTTTTAGATTGAAGTTAAATTGTCTATTAAATAATGCCCACAAAAAAATCCCTGAAAAATTTTCAGGGACTTTTATATTTAATCAGCGGCAACCTTATAAGTGGGATCTTCCATTATATTGATATCTATAACATCATCAGCATCATGCAGTAGTCTTCGACAGTCAGAACTTAAATGACGTAAATGAATTTTTTTGCCCTCCTTAGCATAACGTTCTGTAAGTTTATTAACAGCATCAATGGCGCTCATATCAGCAATTTTGCTTTCTCTGAAATCTATCACTACTTCCTCTGGATCATTCAAAACATCAAATTTTTCTGCAAATGCAGTAGTGGATGCAAAAAATAAAGGTCCATATATCTCATAATGTTTTACTCCATTAGCATCAATATATTTTTTCGCACGAATGCGTTTGGCACTTTCCCAAGCAAAAACCAAAGCAGAAATAATAACTCCTATCAATACTGCCAGTGCCAAATTATGCAATAATATGGTAATCAATGCCACTAACATTCCTACAAATATATCTTGTTTTGGCATTTTATTAATTATCCTAAAACTAATCCATTCAAAAGTACCAATAGCTACCATTACCATAACCCCAACAAGTGCAGCAATAGGTAATTGCTCTATTATAGGCGCTCCAAATAAAATAATTGCCAAAATAGTTAATGCTGCCACGATACCTGACAAGCGTGCTCGAGAACCTGCAGAAAGGTTTACGAGTGTCTGTGCTATCATAGGACAACCGCCCATACCAAAGAAAAATCCATTCAGCAAATTAGCGCTTCCTTGAGCAATACATTCTCTATTTCCTTTGCCTTTGGTCCCTGTTATTTCATCAACAAGGTTCAAGGTTAGTAATCCCTCCGTTAATCCCACAGAAGCCATAATTAGCGCATAGGGAAAAATTAATTCTAAAGTTTCAAACGTTAACGCGATATTAGGAATATGAAAAGGAGGAAAACCACCACTTATTGAGGCAATATCTGCTACAGTTTTAGTGTCGATTCCAAGGACTAAAACTAATACAAACACCACAATAATAGCTACTAAAGAAGCTGGTACAACTTTAGTTATTTTTGGAAAAAATAACACAATAGCTATTGTTAGGAGTACCAGTCCTAACATAATAAACAATGGGTTTCCAGACAACCAAACGCTCTCGCCGTTCACCATTGTTTTAAACTGCTCGAGCTGAGACATAAAAATAATGATAGCCAAGCCATTCACGAAACCAAACATTACAGGTTGCGGAACCAGACGGATAAATTTACCTAACTTAAACAAGCCGACCAAAATTTGCAAGACTCCGGCTAAAGCCACAGCTGCGAATACATATTCCAGTCCACTAGACTGCATTAACGCAATTAAAACAATAACCGTTGCCCCTGCTCCACCAGATACCATGCCTGGTCTACCTCCAAAAATAGCAGTCACCAAACCCATAATAAATGCGGCATATAGTCCGACTAGCGGCGGAAAACCAGCTAATATAGCAAAGGAAAGTGATTCTGGAATCATGGTCATAGCAACCGTCAAACCAGCCAATATTTCCGTTCTGTAATTCACTTTTTGAGTTAAGTCAAATAAATTTAAATACTGTTTCATTCTTTTTTATAAAAATTTGTAAAATATATGATTTCGGAAATATAAAAAATCCGAAGCTGATTATTACCCAATAAAAAATTGGAGGTGTTCTCTTTAAAAAGAACAGAAAAAGGGATAACGATTTAAAGGAAATGGAAAAATTATCCAAATTCTAAGAAATGTAAATATAAATCTTTTTAACCGATGTCCAATAGAAATATGAAAATGCTGAAGCTAGGCGGCTATTTGATGTCTCATATCGCTACCACAAATGTTTAAGAGTAGCAGCAGATCAAATGAATTTTTTTAAAGACTATGGCTATTTGTTCGAAAAATTAGATCAAAAGCCTTAATTTTTTTGATGTCTTAATTTGAAGTCGCCATCACAAGTACAGGTATGTTTTTTAATTTTTCATCTACTCTTAATACCTTAAGAAATTCCATTCATCTTTGGGAAATTAATGTCTAAAATAACGATTTTTCGGAAAAGGAATATTTCAAAAATTGAGGATTTACAATGCTTAGGTACCTTTACCCACAACAAAAAGCGGATTTTAAAGATTATTTTTTGAAAATGATCTTTCAACATTCACTACTTCAACCTCATCATTTTCTATCTACAAGTTATTTGTCAATAATTTAACTTTTATTCTGTAACTCTTTTAGATCACTTATATTTAAAAATGCGCCGTTATTAATAGCCATCTCCTTTATTATCAACAATATTTGGAAGCGTAAAAATAAAATTTGCTCCTTCATTTTCTTCTGATTCGATTTTGATAGTACCTGCTTCTTCCTCGATTATCTTATGAACGATGGAGAGCCCAATCCCGGTACTTTCTTTCTTATCCCTTGCTTCAATAGTTTGAAAAACTTGAAAAACTTTTTTTTGGTACTTTTGCGCGATTCCCGGACCGTTATCTTTTACTGAAAATTGGTGAAAACCCGGAATAGACTCATAATAACATTCTATTTTTCCAAGGGGTTTATCGTTATACTTTACTACATTACTGATCAGGTTACTAAAAACCTGATACAATAAAATTTTTGCTCCTATAATAACCGGAAAATCACCCTTTATCGAAATTTCAAAACCATTGTTTGGCACTAAAGTTTTAACTATCTCATCTAACATTTGTTTGACATCAATCGATTCTCTTTGAATTTTTATTCTTCCAATACGAGAATAATCCAAAACTCCGTTAATTAGGTTTTCCATTCTTTGGACACGACCTCGCAAAAGGTCAAAATTATCATTTACCCTCGCAGGCATCTCTGGCATATCAGCAACAATCCACTCCGAGAGGGTATAAATTGCTCTTAGTGGGGCCTTCAGGTCATGCGATATAATATTAGCAAACTGATCCAATTCCTTATTGTTCTTTTCTAGTTGAACTAATACGGAATCTAATTTTTCTTTTGCAAATTTTTCCTCCGTAATATCAGAGCTTATAGCAATGTACTGATAGGGCTTTCCTTCGTTATCTAAAAAAGGAACAATTGTGCAATCCATCCAATAGAAAGAGCCGTCTTTTGCCCTGTTTTTAAGGCCTCCTTTCCAGATATTACCAATAGCAATAATTGACCAGATATTTTTAATAAAACTATTTAATACATAAAGTGGTTCTTCGACAGAGTGACTTTGTCCAATAAGCTCTTCCCTTGAAAACTTAGAAATAGAGCAAAAATTATCATTTGCATAGGTAATCACACCATCCTTGTCTATAATTGTGACGATAGAAGACTCGTCTAATGCCGCTCTAATATCATTTACCTCTTTTGATTTTTCGGCAATATTTTTTTCAATTATTGTTTTTTCGGTGATATTCTGCACATAACCTTGCAATCCAATTATTTCTCCTTTTTTATTTTTAAAAGGCCTTCCTATTTCTGATATGTTTTTTATTCTATTATTAGGGAATAAAAGCCTGTACGTTGTCTTATAATCTTCCCCTGTTTTCATGACGATTTCGTCCCGTTCATCTAGTTTTACTAAATCATCAGGGTGTATTCTATTGCGGTAAGTACTATAAAGTTCCTCTGAGGGCACTCCCGCTAATTCGAACGTATGGCGATGTCCCTTAGATAACATAAGCCTTTTTGTAAGTGCATTAAATTTCCAACTCCCTGTTTCAGCTATGTTTTCAGAATCATCGAGTAATTTATGAGTCTCAATTAACTTTTGCTCCACGAGTACTTTTTCAGTAATATCCTGAGTACTGCCATGTGCACCAATTACTGCTCCTAATCCATTTTTAATAAGCTTGCCTAATAATAAAATGTATTTAACTTTGTTTTCAGACAAATAGAGCGCGCACTGAAACTCGAAATTTTTCCCTGTGGCAAGACTTTTTTCAATCGCTTTCTCTAGCAGGGCTAAGTCCTCTGATGTAAGCATCCCTTTAAATGCTTCAAATAGTTCTTTTTCAGGTAAATAATCAATTCCGGTAATGCTATAATTCCCTTTTGACCAAGCTAAACCTCTTGTCAATGAATCAAACTTCCAGCTCCCTGTTTTAGCAATAGTTTCAGCTTCATCTAATAATTTATTGCTATTTATTAGATTTAACTCCACTTCCTTTTGTTTGGTGATGTCTTTACCAATTCCTAAAAATCCCATTTTATCCCCATGGATATTAATTATTGAACTAAGAGACACAATAACATTTATTGAACTTCCATCTTTTTTGTTATAAGTCCATTCCCTTGGGTAGTTTTGCTCTGATTCACAAGATTTAACAACAAAATCACCCATTGTAGGCTTTACGTTTCTACCTAGTTCAATACTTAATTCCTTAGTATATTTTATCACTTCATCAGAAACATGAATCTTTTCTGGGAATCTATTTCCAATTATTTCTTCGGCTTTATAACCTAGTAAGATTTCAGCTCCTTTGTTAAAATGAGTAACTTTACCATTTAAGTCTGAAGCTATTATTGAAAATTCAGCTGATTCTAATATTGCTTTTAAATCAGCTGAAGTTTTAAAAAGTAGTTCTTGTTGATCTCTTGCGCCAGTTATGTCCCTAGCTATAGAATATAACTTGCCTGTCAAGGGATCCGGAGAGGCGTTCCAGCTCAATACAACATATGATCCATTTTTGCATCGATACCTGTTTATAAATTTTAAAGTTTTCTCTCCTTTAGCAAGTTTTTCTACTTCCTTATATGTTTCCTCTAAATCATCTGAGTGCACTAAATCAAAAAAAGGCTTTCCTTCTAATTCTTCTTTAGAATACCCCAATACAGTTGTAAAAGCAGGATTTACTTGATAGAAGAGTCCATCAATATTAGCAATGGAAACTAAATCCTTTGATAAGTCAAAAATGTTTCTAAATTCTTTTTGAGCCTCAACAAGCATAGTGTTTTTTCTACGCAGTTGCAGCAAATTTACAACTTGATTAGATAGTAATCTAAGTGCATCTTTTTGCTTATCCGTTAAAGTTCGGGGTGTTGTGTCAATTACACAAAGTGTACCCAGGTTAAATCCATTAGAATCCTTTAGAGGCGCTCCTGCATAAAACCGAATATCTGGGTTACCAGTCACTAAAGGGTTATTTGCAAACAATTCGTTTTCTAGTGCATTAGTAACTTCATAGACATCATCTCCCAATATTGTATATTGACAAAAAGCAATATCTCTTGGAATTTGATTGGCACTAAGACCAATTGATGATTTAAACCACTGTCTATCTTGATCCACTAAACTTACCAATGCTATGGACGTTCCACAAATCAAAGACGCCAACTCAACAATAGCATCATATTCTTTTTCTGGTAAAGAATCCATAATTGAATAACTTTCAAGTGCTGCAAGACGACCTAATTCATTCGTTGGTAGTGGTAATTTTTTCATTTTTTGGGGTATGTTTCGTGAAAATAAAACTAGAAATTATTTTAATAAAAAGATCAATCTTTTCAATAGTTGACCAAAAAGTAAATATTTTCTTTCTAATCTTAGATTAGCTACAAAAATAAACTTTTTTTATCTAAGAAGAATCTTTTAAAGTCTAATACAATTGGGAGTGATTTTATGAACCCATAGTGACACAAAATAATTTGCTACTTTTAGTCTATACAGCAATAAAAAATCGACAACACGGGTCCCTTAAAAGTGAAACAAAAAGTATAAACCACTACTGTATAATATCTTAACAACAAAAAAACCTAAAAGAAAAAGTCGTTTTTGTTTCTATAAAAAAATAAATTGTCTAAATTTATACTAAGCATAGCTAAAGTGGGAACACCTACTACCCTCTTTTTAAATAGATATTCCTATATAAAAACATCTAATGTCTGTGCGAAATTAAAAAAATTTAACTAGTTGCCCCCTTTGAATCACTTTATTATAATTCATCGTTTGTTTTTACTAATGCGTAAATTTAAATAAGTCATGAAAAATTCCAGACACATTCTCTTTTTCGATAAAATAAATATAACTGATATTGAAAAAGTAGGCGGCAAAAATGCCTCCTTGGGTGAAATGTATAATCAATTGAGTCCATTAGGCATATCTATTCCCAATGGGTTTGCGTTAACTGCAGATATGTATCGATTATTCCGAAAAGAAAATAATATCGAATCAGTTTTAGCCGAATTACTTCTTTCATTAGATTCTGAAAACTACTCCAACCTTTCTGAAATAGGAGAAAAAACCCGAAAACACATTTTATCAGCCCAACTATCTCCTGAAGTCAAAAAGGAAATTCATATTGCCTACCAATCCCTTTGCAAACAAAGCGGTATTGAAAACCTCAGCGTTGCAGTGCGCAGCAGCGCCACTGCAGAAGACTTACCATCTGCCAGCTTTGCCGGACGAATGGAATCTTATTTGAATATCAGCGGCGAAAAACAGCTGGAAGACGCCATCCATCTCTGCTACGCCTCTCTTTTTACAGATCGTGCTATAAAATACCGCCATGATATGGGATTTGAAAAGATGGATGTTGCTATTTCTGTTGGTGTGCAGCAAATGGTACGAAGCGACAAAGCCGCAGCAGGCGTTGCCTTTACGATCGATCCGGATAGTGGCTTTCAAAACACAATAATCATCAATAGCAGTTGGGGTCTAGGCGAAAACATTGTAAAAGGAACCGTAACACCTGATGAGTGGATGGTATTCAAACCTATATTACAAAACAATAAATTCAATCCAATCCTGAAAAAGCATCTTGGTAGAAAAGAATTCACCATGGTTTATGCGGAAGAATCAAAAGATATTTCTGCTGAAAAAACGACCATAAATAATGAAACCCAAATAGAAAGACAAAACCAATTTTCCCTTAATGACAAAGAGGTAGTTCAACTTTCGCGATGGTGTTATGCCATAGAAAAACACTATAACAAACCCATGGACATTGAATGGGCAAAAGACGGACTAAATAATCAGCTATACATTGTTCAAGCGCGTCCTGAAACGGTTTATGGAAAAGACAAAAAACAAGTTAGAGAAATATACAAACTTAAGGACAAAGGACTGCTGATCACCCAAGGAATAGCATTGGGGGACAAAATCGCCTCTGGAAAAGCTAGAATACTTCATAATCCCCAGGAAGGAAACCAACTGCTGCAAGGCGAAATTCTCGTCACAGACTTAACGAATCCTGATTGGGATCCTATACTAAAAAAAGCCAGCGCAATTATTACCAACAAAGGCGGACGCACCAGTCATGCAGCCATAGTGGCTCGCGAACTAGGAACTGTCGCAGTGGTAGGATGTGGAAACGCCACGACAACGATTAAAAATGGACAACAAATTACGGTCTCGTGTGCCGAAGGAAAAGATGGAAATGTGTATGCCGGCGAATTAAAATGGGAAATCACCGAACAGGATTTTAGCCAACTCCATATCCCGGAAACTGACCCCATGTTTATCCTAGCCGACCCAGAAAAAGCCTTTGAATTGAGTTTTTACCCTAACAAAGGAGTTGGTTTAATGCGAATGGAATTTGCTATTTCAAATAGCATAAAGATCCATCCGTTAGCTTTGTGTGAGCCTGAAAAAATAACCGATGCAGACGTAGCGGACACTATAGGTCTTTTAACAAATGGCTACGAAGATGGCAAAGACTATTTCATCGATAAATTAGCAGAAGCCGTTTCGATCGTTGCAGCGGCTTTTTACCCTAAAGATGTCATTGTGCGCATGAGCGATTTTAAAAGTAACGAGTATGCCAATCTTATAGGAGGGAAATATTTTGAACCTGACGAGGAAAACCCAATGATTGGTTTTCGTGGTGCTTCGCGTTACTACAGCGATTTTTATAGAAAAGGATTTGCATTAGAGTGTGCCGCCATGAAAAAAGTGCGCAACGAAATGGGGCTTCAAAATGTAAAACTGATGATTCCTTTTTGCAGAACTATAGAAGAAGGAGAAAAAGTACTCGCTGAAATGACAAAAAATGGATTGACTCAAGGCGAAAACAATCTCGAAATATATGTAATGATTGAAATTCCGAGTAATGTGATACTGGCGGACGAATTCGCTCAACTTTTTAATGGATTTTCTATTGGATCCAATGATTTAACGCAACTCACTCTTGGGCTAGATCGCGATTCCGCTTTGGTAAGTGATTTATTTACCGAAGAAAATCCAGCTGTAAAAAGTTTAATTAGAGAAACTATTCATGCAGCAAAACGAAACAACATAAAAGTTGGATTATGCGGTCAAGCACCAAGTGACATCCCAAAGTTTGCGCAGTTTTTAGTGGAGGAAGGAATTGACAGCATTTCCTTTAATCCAGATGCCATGATCAAAGGGATTGAAAACATATTAGAAGCAGAAAAGAAAAATACGGTCAGGCTATAATCACTTTAAACTAATTAATTATGGAATTTGAATTCAAAAACAAAGTGGCGATCGTGACGGGTGGTTCCTCAGGGATTGGTAGAGCAACAGCTCTGGCTTTCGCCAAAAAAGGAGCAAAAGTGGTTGTTGTGGATTGGAAAGAAAATACTGAAACAATAGACCTCATCAAAAAATCTGGTGGTGAAGCCCTATTCATTAAATGTGATGTTTCTAAGTCATCAGAGGTGAAAGTGATGGTAGAAAAAACTCTTGCGACTTTTGGACGATTAGATTATGCTTTCAATAATGCCGGAATTGAGGGTGATTCTGCTCCAGTGCAAGATTGTTCAGAAGAGAACTGGGACAAAACCATTGGCGTGAACCTGAAAGGAGTTTGGCTCTGCATGAAGCATGAAATCCCAGAAATGATCAAACAAGGTAAAGGAGTTATCGTCAACTGCTCTTCGGTAGCTGGCTTGGTTGGGTTTTCGGGTTTACCAGCTTACGTGGCGTCAAAACATGGCGTTATTGGCTTGACAAAAACATCCGCATTAGAATGTGCCAAACTGGGAGTGCGTGTTAATGCCGTTTGCCCAGGTGTTATACAAACCCCAATGATTGATCGACTTACCGGAAACGATAAAGAAGCTATAGAGCAGTTTACCAATTTAGAGCCTGTAGGCCGCTTTGGCCAAGCTGAAGAAATCGCCAATGCTGTCATTTGGATGTGTTCTGACGGAGCTTCATTTGTGACCGGACATGCAATGGCTGTGGACGGCGGCTTTGTCGCCCAATAATTCATAAACTAATTTCATAACTGAAAACAATTTTATATGAATACTTTCGAAGTAAATTTAAGGGCAAAAAGTAAAAGAAAAGGTTTTTTAATTGAATCTATATTTCCACAAGATTCAGAACAAAAAGCAGTACAGGATTTACAAAAAATAATAGAAGAAACCTGCTCACCAGAGCATTTACTTCTTGCTTCTATAAATAGTTGTCTAATGGCGAGCTTTTTAACAGCTATCGAAAACTCAACTATTCAAATTATAAGCTTTGAAAGTAGTTCCAGCTGCACAATTGGAGTAATAAAAGGGAAGGATACAATAACTGAAATTATACTAAGACCAAAGGTAGTTATCCCCTATTTCCAAAATCCAGAACGGGCAAGATACATCCTGGAAAAGAGTAAAAACTCGTGCTTGATTCTTAACAGTGTTAAACCAAACATTCGATTAGATCCAGAAGTAATTATTGAACTGATATTAATTTCTAAAGAATACAAGGATGATTTCAGAGAAAAATAAAATAGCGCATCATTTATTAGATTATGAAAAAGTACAAGCCTCTTTTTCATGGAAAAAATGTGCAAAAGAATTAAGCCTACTTCCTAATGGGAAGGGCTTGAACATCGCTCATGAAGCAGTGGATCGTCATGCGCAAAGTCATCTGGGACATGCAATAGCTCTTCGTTTTATTCGAAAAGACAATAGTGTGGATAACTTCACGTATTCTGAGTTGAAAAGACAAACCTCTAAATTTGCCAACGTACTTACAATTCTAGATATTAAAAAAGGAGAACGCATTTTCTCTTTGACGGGAAGAATCCCAGAATTATATATTACCGCTTTGGGTACCTTAAAACACACCGCTGTCTTTTGTCCTTTGTTCTCCGTTTTTGGACCAGAACCTATTTTTCAAAGATTATGTAAAGGGGATGCAACTGTTTTAGTCACCACTTCTCTTTTATATGAAGAAAAGGTGAAGCAAATTCTCGCAAGACTCCCTTCCCTTCGTCACATCATTATCACTGACGCAACCGAGCATATTTCTGTAAAGGTTTTGTCCTTTTCTAAACTTATGCAACAAGCCGAAGAAGATTATAACATTCCTGAGACCCATCCCGAAGATCCGGCGTTGCTACATTTCACAAGTGGAACGACCGGAATGCCGAAAGGTGTATTGCATGTACATCAAGCGGTTTTGACCCATTATTCAACAGGCAAATATGTACTCGACTTTCATAAAGACGACCGATTTTGGTGTACTGCAGACCCTGGTTGGGTTACGGGTACCTCCTATGGGATTATTGCCCCTTTAGTAAATGGCGTTACCAGTATCGTAGATGAAGCTGAGTTTGATGCTATAAGATGGTATTCGATTCTGGAAGACCATCAGGTTACAACTTGGTATACAGCACCTACTGCTATAAGACGATTGATGCGGATGGATATAAAACCACGAGAAAAATTCCAACTCGACAACCTCCGGCTAATTTTGAGTGTGGGAGAACCTCTACATGCCGAAGCTGTTATTTGGGGTCAGAAAAATTTTGGAATACCCATTCTCGACAATTGGTGGCAGACTGAAACTGGCGGTATCATGATAGCCAACTATCCCTCGATGGAAGTAAAACCCGGCTCTATGGGAAAACCCTTGCCTGGAATAGAAGCCGCAATCGCACAAGTACAAGGCAAATCATTACAAATCATTACAGAACCCAATATTACAGGGCATCTAGTCCTAAAAAAAGGATTTCCTTCGCTATTCCGTACTTATCTGCACGATCAAGAGCGTTACGAAAAATGTTTTATTGGCGAATGGTACCTCAGCGGAGATCTAGCCAAAAAAGATGCAGATGGTTATTTCTGGTTTATAGGCCGATCAGATGACATTATAAAAACATCAGGTCATATGGTGGGACCTTTTGAAGTGGAGAGCACTTTGATGCGACATCCCGCAGTGTCTGAAGCGGCTGTAATAGGAAAACCAGAAGCTAGCATTGGCGAACTAGTAAAAGCCTTTATAGTATTGAAAAAGGGAAATGAGTCGACTGAAGAAACAAGGATGGATATTATGGGTTTTACCCGAAAAGAAATGGGGCCAGCGGTCGCACCCAAAGAAATTGAATTTGTGGAAAGTATCCCCAAGACCAGAAGTGGAAAAATTTTAAGACGATTACTGAAAGCTCGCGAACTTGGATTACCAGAAGGAGATATCTCCACCTTAGAACAATCCTAATCTAATCTTAGAAGCAAAGAAAGCCTGTCGATTTTTAATAACTGTATAGATGATTCAATCATTAGTTTTCAACATCAATTTTAATCATGATAAACATTTAAAAAAATGAATTTTAAAAATCACAGATTTTATCTGCTCATCATCATTCTTGTATTTCAAGGATGTCAAGCACAGGATAAAAAAAAAGTAGGAGATATTGAAACAATTCAGAATAACGCTGCAGTTAACACGTCTAAAATTTCCTATACAGGAATCGTCGATTTCAGATTTGCCGCTAAAGTAGCCACACCCGGGGTGGTGAATATTAAATGCACCTTCAAATCACAAATGCAACAATATGAAGACCGAGAGCAAAACCAATTTTATAATCTACCCGACCCATTAAAAGAGTTTTTTAGGGATGATCCCTTTTTCAGGCAGTTTCAATTTCAAGCTCCAAACGCGCAGAGATATCAGTCTAAACCATTAATTGGGAGCGCTTCTGGAGTAATTCTGACACCTGATGGATATATCGTCACCAACAATCATGTGATAAAAGACGCTTCTGAAATCAATATAACTTTAAGCGATGGGCGCTCATATGCAGCCAAACTTATTGGTGCTGACCCATTGACTGATCTAGCGCTCCTCAAGATCGATGAAAATAAACTTTCATTTATTAAGTTTGGCGAAAGTGATGATATCGAGGTTGGAGAATGGGTAGTCGCAGTAGGAAACCCATTTAACCTAGCATCAACTGTTACGGTCGGAATTGTGAGTGCCAAAGCTCGCAATATAAATATCTTAAAAGATCAGGGGGCAATCGAATCATTTATCCAAACTGATGCCGCTGTAAATCCTGGAAATAGTGGTGGAGCCTTAGTCACATTAGAGGGAAAACTGATTGGCATTAATACTGCTATAGCGACACCCACTGGGGTTTATGCAGGCTATGCTTTCGCCATTCCCGTCGACATTGTAAAAAAAGTCACAAACGACCTAATGAATTATGGATCCATAGAAAGAGGCGTTTTAGGGATAAGTATTCGTGACCTCAATAGTGATCTTGCAAAAGAGATAAATAGCGACCGAGCCAACGGAGTGTATGTTGACGATGTCATCCTAAACGGTGCAGCAAAAGAAGCTGGAGTTAAGGCCAAAGATGTGATAATCGCAATTGATGGTATTGAAACGGTCACTGCGTCTAAATTACAGGAAATTGTGATGCGAAAACGTCCAGGAGAAAAAGTAAAAATTTCACTGATCAGAAATGGTAAAGAAAGAAAGGAACTCATCGCGACACTCAAAAAACAGGAAGCAATAACTGAAAACTCAACGATTGAGGCAAAGGAATTGCTGAAGGAATTAGGAGTTGAACTAGTCGAAATCAATCAGCAAGACCAAAAAAATTACGATGTGAAAAATGGTTTAAAAGTCATAAAACTCTATGATGGTAAACTGAAAAGAAAAACAGATATCAGGGAAGGCTTTGTGATTACAGCCATTAACGGAAGAGCTGTATATACTGTCAAGTCCTTTGTTGAAGCCCTTGAAGAAAAGCAAGGAGGCGTCATGCTAGAGGGGAAATATCCAGGGGATCCCGTTTTTTATTATTATGCCTTTGGCATCTAAGAAAGCTATTTAAGACATACTACCACCCATTATAGGATGGCTAATTTAATCCTAAAAGGATAAATATGACACAATCAGACACAATACCGAAAGCAATGTATGCAAAAAAAGGACTGCTGCTTTTGTATCAAATGATGCTCATACGAAGGTTTGAGGAGAAAGCGGCGGAAGAATATACCAAAGCTAAAATAAGAGGGTTTCTGCATTTATATATCGGTGAAGAAGCCGTTGCTGTGGGGGTCAGTCAGGCATTAAAGGACGAAGACCATGTATTAGGTACCTATAGAGAACACGGTCATGCTTTGGCACGCGGGATAGACGCCGATAATATCATGGCTGAGATGTTTGGCAAACAAGAAGGTTGCAGCCGCGGCCGCGGGGGATCCATGCATCTGTTTGATGTCAAAAAAAAATTCTATGGGGGCAACGCTATAGTTTGCGGTCATTTACCTATGGCGGTAGGAATGGCATTGGCATTTAAGAAACAGAAAAAAACGAATATCTGCTGCTGTTTTTTTGGCGAAGGAGCCGCTGCAGAAGGCGAATTTCACGAGGCGATGAATCTGGCCGCGCTTTGGAAAGTCCCTGTTTTGTTTGTTTGCGAAAACAATAGGTATGCCATGGGTACTGCAATTCAGTACTCCCATGCCATTACAGAACTTGAAAAAAAGAGCGCCGGATATGGAATAGAATCTTCCGTTGTCGACGGAATGGATTTGATGGCAGTAATGAATGCGGCGAATACCGCGGTAGAAAAAGTAAGAAGCAGTAGCAAGCCCTATTTTTTAGTGTGCAATACCTATCGTTTTCGGGCGCATTCGATGTTTGACGCCGAACTTTATCGCGATAAGCAAGAGGTGGAAGAATGGAAAAAAAAGGATCCCATTCCACAGTTTCAAAAGTATCTTCTAGAAAAGCAATGGATTACCCAGGCTGAAATCCAAGCTTTTGAAATGAAAATTGAAATGAAAATTAAATTAGCAGTAGACTTTGCAGAAGCAGGTACTTGGGAACCACTGGATCAGTTGACAAAATTTGTTTACAGTGAGAAAAATAGCTAAAAAAACAGATACATGTAACTGTACAAAAGTTATAGTTCAGCTTTAAGGAAAAATGGCGTTCTAATTATAAATAACTAAAAATCAATTCCATGGAAATCAAGATACTATGTCAAAGTTGCGGTATACCGCTTGACACAGAAGCCTTAAAAAGCACAGAAAAAAACGGTCTGAAAAATGAAGAATATTGTAAATTTTGTTACGATAAGGGCGAGTTCACAAGTCCAAACCTGAGCTTAGACGAACTAAAGGAAACCATCGAAATCCAAATGAAGAAATTGAAACTTCCAGATGATGCGATTCAGGATGCCTTAAATATTTTGCCAAACTTGAACCGTTGGAAAGTCAACTAGTCTCTTTTTTAAAATAAACCAACCTATTTAAAAAATGGAAAACGACATCAAAAAAACAAATAGCACGTACCGAGAGGCTTTGAAACAGTGCCTTCGTGAAGCCTTGCAAAATGACCAACGCGTTTTTTTGATGGGAGAAGATGTGGGACGCTACGGCGGCGCCTTTGCCGTAAGCAAGGGTTTGTTGGAGGAGTTTGGAGAAGAACGAATAATGGATGTCCCTTTGTCAGAGGCTGGGTTTGTGGGTGCTGGAATTGGCGCAGCAATAGCAGGAATGAAACCCATTGTCGAAGTAATGACAATCAATTTCAGTTTGCTAGCCTTAGACCAAATCGTAAACAATGCCGCCACTTTACTGCACATGAGCGGCGGACAGATCAATGTTCCAGTGGTAATAAGAATAGGATGCGGTATCGGAAGGCAGTTAGCAGCACAGCATTCTCATAGCTGGGAAGCCTTTTATGCCCATATTCCGGGTTTGATCGTTTTGTCCATTGGTACGCATGAAGATGCTAGAAATATGTTGCACACCGCTCTACAAAGTCCCGACCCCGTAATCCTTTTTGAATATACGGCTATGTTGAATTTAGAAAAAGAAATCCCCACTGATGCCAGCCCAGTAGATATTACTAAAGCAAAAGTAAGAAGAGAAGGAAAAGATATTTCAATTATTACTTATGGGTCTGGAGTTTATAAAAGTGTGGAGGCCGCAACTCAATTGGCTGCTATGGGTATTGATGCCGAGGTAATTGATTTACGAGTTTTGCGTCCTTTGGACGAGGATACTTTTTTGGCATCGGTTAGCAAAACGCATCGGGCCATTGTAGTTGAAGAAGCATGGCGTTCCGTAAGTATTTCTTCGGAAATTTCTTCGCGAATTATGGAAAAGGCCTTTTACGATTTGGATGCCCCTGTCCAGCGACTCTGTGGCATTGAAGTGCCTATTCCCTACCCCAATCATCTGGAAGAAAAAGCAATTCCCCAAACAATCGACATTGTAAATGCAGTAAAAAAAATGATACATCATGATTGAGTTTACAATGCCCACTTTGGGCGCAGATATGGAGGACGGTACTTTGGTCGAATGGAAAAAAAAACCAGGTGACTTGCTAAAACGCGGTGATATTATTGCCGAAGTGGAAACGCAAAAAGGACTGATTGAGATTGAAGTTTTTGAAGAGGGCATAGTCGAACAGCTGTTGATAAAGGAAGGGACCAAAGTGCCCGTGGGAACCGTAATGGCTTTAATAGAAGCTACCGCTAACAATTTAGAAGAAAAAAGTGCAGAAATAGAACCTATAACATTGCAACCAACAGAAGAAAAACAATCGAAAAAAAGCCAAGATGAAACAAGAATAAAAATATCTCCATTGGCAAGAAAAATTGCTATTGGAAACCATGTCGAGTTTTCGTTGCTGGAAGGAACTGGACCGCAAGGAGCAATCACAAAGGAAGATGTAGAAAAGGCAATAACAGCCCAAGGAGAAACTGTTATAGAAGAATCTGCCGGAATTGCTGTTGAAAAAGGAAAGCGAAGTTCCACTGAGGGGACAATCCGTTCCGCAGTTGCCGCAGCCATGAGTAAATCAAACAAAGAGATTCCGCACTATTATCTAGAAAAAAAGATAGACCTCACAAAAGCATTGGCTTGGTTAAAGCAGGCCAATGAAAAACGCTCTGTCAAAGAAAGAATACTACCGGTTGTACTTCTGCTAAAAGCGACAGCGACTTCCTTAAAGGAATTTCCGGATTTAAACGCTATTTGGGATAATGGTTTACAACAAAAAAAGGATATCAATATTGGGTTTGTGGTTTCAATGCGTACAGGAGGAATTATCGTTCCAGCAATTCATCAAGTCGATCTGAAAAATATCGATGAAATCATGAAGGCCTTAAATGATATAATTCCAAGGGCAAGAGCATTGAAGTTGAGAAGTTCTGAACTGAGCGAATCCAGCATTACGGTTACTAGCATAGGTGAAGGTGGCGCCGATGCAGTATTTGGGATCATCTATCCGCCCCAGGTTGCCATCATTGGTTTTGGAACAATTTCAGAACAAGCCTTTGCAGAAAATGGCCTATTGGGCATCCGGTCTGTAGTTCAAGTCACGCTAGCTGGCGATCATCGTGCCACGGACGGACTTACTGGAAGTAAGTTCTTGGCCTCATTAAACAAACATTTACAAAACCCCGATACACTATGAACGAGGAAGTTGTTAAAAAGACCATTTTTCAATTATTGAAAAGGATTGCGCCCGAGACGGAACCCTCAAAATTAAAACCTGATGAAAACATTCGGGAAACGCTAAATATCGACTCCTTTGATGCTTTGCAATTTATTGTAGCCTTAGACGAAAAATTAGGAATTGAAATACCGGAAGAAGATTATGGAAAGACCGCTACGTTAAAAACCCTGCTCTCCTATCTAGAGCGAAAAATTAACCAGTAGAAAATTGAAATCAGGGTTAATCCAATATAAAGGAATAGTATTCAACTTGAAAATTTAAAAAAACAAATCATGAAAATTTTAATGTACAGCAGCCATGAATTTGACAGACCAATTATCGAAAATGCGATACATGGAAAACTTGAATTTGTATATACAGAGCAACCCCTCAATCAGGATACCGTAGAAATGGCGGAAGGTTTTGAAGCTATTTCATTATTCACCCCTGATAATGCTTCTGCGGCAATACTCGAAAAATTGTATTTTTATGGAGTTCGTTACATTACATTGCGATCTGTTGCTTATGACTATATCGATTTAAAAAGAGCGAGAGCACTGGGGATTAAAGTGGCAAATGTGCCAGCTTACTCCCCCTATTCCGTAGCTGAGCATGCCGTGTCCTTGCTCATGGCTTTGAATAGAAAAATCGTATTAGGTCAAAACTTAATGAATGTGGGAGACTACCGTTTGGATCATTTGATCGGGTTTGACCTTCATGGAAAAAAAATCGGGATTATCGGAACCGGAAAAATCGGAGCTGCTTTTGCAAAAATAATGCATGGTTTTGGTTGTTCAATTCTGGCACACGACCCTGTGGAAAATGAAGAGTTAAAGCAACTAATAGATATTGACTATACGACTTTGGAAGACGTTTGCATAAATTCAGATGCGATATCTGTACATTGTCCCCTCAACAAAGAAACCAAATATATGTTCCATAAAAGTATTTTCTCCCTGATGAAAAAAGAAGTGATCTTCATTAATACGGCTCGCGGAAAGATAGTAAACACAGAGGACTTAATTGATGCCTTACAACATGGAAATATCTCTGCCGCTGGCCTCGATTCTTATGAAAACGATAAAAAAATATTCTTCCGCAACCTCATCGACAAAAACGTTGGAGACGAAATATATGCAATCCTTCGCTCACTTCCCAATGTATTAATCACCGGGCATCAAGGATTTCTAACTAATGAAGCGCTACAGGGAATTGCAACTACAACTATAGCTAATTTAAATGCTTGGGCTTACAATGGTATCTGTGAAAATGAACTGAACTAAATATACTTTTCAAGATTTGTTATTAATGGGGAACCGTTAGGTTAATTATGATTTTGGACCTATGCAAAGAATCATCACTCAAAGTAAACTAAGATGAATTGGCATTTACTTACACTTTCTGAAACATCTCGGTTGCTGAACACAACACCTACAGGCATTACTCCTACAACCGCTTCGGAACGTCTTATCGAGTACGGCAAAAACCAGATTGTCGATAAAAAAAAGAAAACCGTATTACGAATGCTGCTGCATCAGCTCACCGATTTTATGATCTTAATTTTAATTGCCGTAGCTATAATTTCAGGATTTATAGGTGACCTAGTAGACACCATTATCATTCTTGCCATTATTTTTATCAATGCAATCATAGGATTTACACAAGAATTCAGAGCCGAAAAAGCGATGGAAGCACTGAAAAAGATGACGCCTAACAATGCGAGAGTAATTCGGGAAGGAAATACTTTTGAAATACCTTCTGCTGACTTGGTACCTGGTGATGTGGTTTTACTTGAGGCTGGAAATAGGATTCCTGCTGACATTCGGTTTTTCGAAACACACCAGATAAAAGTGGACGAATCTACGCTTACTGGAGAATCTCACAATACAGAGAAAAATAGTGAAGAATTGACTGAAGGAACATACTCTCTTGGCGACCGCATCAATATGGGATTCAAGGGAACATTTATCACAAATGGCCGAGGAGCCGCTTATGTAACGGCAACCGGAATGAACACTGAGCTGGGACGAATTGCAAAAATGATTCAAATCGAAGAAATAGCCACACCTTTACAAAAACGGTTAAACGCCTTTGGAAAAAGACTTTCGATAGTTATTCTTTTTATCTGCATAGTGATTTTTGCTGTTGGTCGCTTACGCGGTGAAGCCGTATTGACGATGTTGTTAACTTCGATTTCTCTTGCTGTTGCCGCCATTCCCGAAGCATTACCGGCACTTGTTACTGTGGCTCTTGCCTTTGGCGCTAAACGACTATCTAAAAGTAATGCGCTTATTCGAAAATTACCCGCTGTTGAGACTCTTGGGTCGGTTACCTACATCTGTTCTGATAAAACCGGAACCCTTACATTAAATCAAATGAGTGTTCAGGAAGTCTATGAAATACCTAATATCAAAACCAAGTCTGTTCTTTTTAAAACGAAGCCTCTTCTTATTGCTATGGCTTTAAATAATGATGTTGCCACAGAAACTAATGGTAAATGGCTAGGAGACTCAACCGAAACAGCATTAGTTGAATACGCTTTTAATAAAAATACTGAAAAATTCGAATTAGAAAAAAAATTACCAAGAATTGCTGAACTGCCGTTTGACTCGACAAGGAAGTGTATGACTACTTTGCATCAAACTGAAACAGGAATTATGGTTATTACTAAAGGTGCAGTAGATATATTAAGTGCAAAATTAGCCGAAAATCAAAAATCACTAATCCCTGAATTAGAACTAAAAACAAATGAAATGGCCGAGAAAGGCTATCGCATCATAGGCTACGCGGTGAAAGAAATAATGGCCCTGCCCAAAACCCTAAACGCAGATACAATTGAGTTTTCATTAAGTTTTATAGGATTTGCAGCTATGCTCGATCCACCAAGAGAAGAAGCAAAAAAAGCGGTTTCAGAATGCAAACAAGCAGGGATCATACCTATTATGATTACTGGCGACCACCAGCTCACTGCAAGAAAAATTGCAAAGCAGCTGGGAATAATTACTTCCGAAGAAGATATGGTAATGGAAGGTTCAGAACTTGAAATTCTATCGGAAAAGCAGTTTGAAAATAGTGTCGAAAAAATTAGGGTCTATGCCCGTGTGAATCCTGAACAAAAATTAAAAATTGTCAAAGCATTGCAAGCCAAGGGACAATTTGTGGCGATGACAGGCGACGGCGTAAATGATGCACCTGCACTTAAAAATGCAGATATTGGGATTGCTATGGGAATTAACGGAACGGAAGTGGCTAAAGAAGCGGCTCATATGATTTTATTAGACGATAATTTTGCCACCATAGTAATTGCAGTAAAACACGGCCGAAGGATATTTGACAATATTTTGAAATTCATCAAATATACTATGACTAGTAATAGTGGTGAAATATGGGCCATTTTCCTGGCTCCCTTTTTTGGTTTGCCGATACCTCTACTAGCTGTACATATTCTTTGGATAAATCTTGTAACTGACGGTTTGCCGGGATTGGCTCTTGCCTCAGAACCTTCCGAAGCCGATATTATGGAACGTCCTCCAAGAAATCCTAAGCAGCACATTTTTGCTGAAAGGATGGCAATACACATATTATGGGTTGGATTTTTAATGGGTTCTGTAACTCTAGGAATCCAAGCCTGGGCTATTGAAAGCGGAATTTCTCACTGGCAAACAATGGCTTTCACAGTTCTGTGTTTCAGTCAAATGGGACATGTGATGGCCATTCGCTCTGATAAGGAATCACTTTTTAAAATTGGAATCCTGTCAAACAAACCCCTTTTGGGTGCATTAGCAGTAACCATAGCTTTGCAAATGATGCTAATCTATACTCCTTTATTTAATTCAGTTTTCAAAACACAGCCGCTGACAATTTACGAACTTACAATAACACTTCTTGCATCAAGTATAGTTTTTTGGGCAGTGGAGATCGAAAAATGGATGATTCGGAGGAATAAATACTAGTATTAAATCAATATCTCGTAGAAGAAAATAAGCCTTTCTAAACATTATCTCATTTTGTGTTTTGTAAAAAAATTATCGTGTTTTAGTGGAAGCGACGGAGCCCCAAATTCGAGCAGCAAAACTGCATTTTATTGATTTTTTATCGATCTATAATTTTTTACAATTCCTTTAAGACTAATTGAATTAAAAAACAAAAACAATGAAAAGATCACTCAAACTGGGCACAATAGGAGGCATTGGCATATTTGTACATTGGACATTCTCATTACTCATAGCATTTATAATTTACATCAACTATAGGACAGGCTATAGTGCAAAACAAATCGTCTGGTCTATTGTGTTCATCCTTTGTGTTTTTGTAACTGTATTTTTGCATGAACTTGGGCACTCTTTTGCTGCAAAATTATTTAATATAGGAACAAAAGACATTACCCTACTGCCCATAGGTGGAGTATCCCGATTAGAGAGTATTCCTGAGAAACCAAAAGAGGAGTTAATAGTCACTTTTGCTGGGCCGTTAGTCAATATTGCACTTGCATTCATAACGGGTCTATTTATCAATTTTCCAGCTACTTCAGAAGAATTGGCTCAAGAATTATCAACTGGTGTAAATGCTAGTAATTTTTTCCTTAATTTTTTTATGGTTAACATTATACTCGCTATTTTTAATTTAATCCCTGCCTTCCCAATGGATGGAGGAAGGATACTCAGAGCATTATTATCCTTTAAATTTGAAAGGCATATAGCAACCAAAATAGCAGCACGGATAGGGCAATTTTTTGCGATGGGTTTCATACTTCTCGGTTTTCTATATAACCCCTTTCTGATTTTTATAGGGTTATTTGTTATTATTGGCGCCCAGATGGAAAGTAAACATGCCGATTCCAAGTACTACCTGAAGGGTTACAAAGTAGGAGACGTATTAATGAAACAATACATTAGTATTGATGCTGGCGAACCCATAAAAACAGCAATTGATTTATTATTAGATTCCCAATCGAAGATTTTTTTGATTACTGAAAAAAATGAACCGATAGGAACATTAAATCGAGACCAAATTATAATGGCTCTTTCTGAAAAAGGAGAAAATAGTATTATTCATTCTGCCATGAACAAGAACTTAATTTATTTGGACGTGGAAACACTTTTGGAAAATATCTTCGAATTGGTTTACAAAAACAAAAATAATTTATTGCTGGTTACGGAAAATAATGAGCTCGTAGGGACACTCGACACAGAGAATCTTTTAGAATTTTTGCTGATAAAAGGGGTCAAGTCTAAAAATGCGAATTCCTATTAATAATTACTTTACTCTTTATAATGAAAGCAAAGAATTAAGGAATATTGATAAATATTATTCAAAATGCCAAAATGAAATTCTGCTGTAATTTTATATTTCCTGAAGTGATTACATAGTCAATAAAATTTTGGAACAATCAAAATTTGTTCTATAATAACTTTAATTACATAGTAATTTTTTAAAAATTATTTTGTAACTTTAGTTTAGAATAAAATAAACAAGTCGCTGTTTGTTAATTATTTACAAATTAAAATACTTAGATAATACTTTCATTTAAATGATTTAAGAATGGCTATCTCAAAAATAAAAAAACGAAAAAAAGAAGAATGGATTTCAAAGGACTTGAAGAGTAAAATTCCAAAATTGGATAAAAAAACCATATACATACCTCTTCAGAAAGAACTGCCTTTCTAATTCGTTTTTGATAATTTTGTTAGCCCAGCTAACACCGGAGCGGTGAGTCACTGTTCTGTAATTGAATGCTTTTTCAAGCACTGGGTTTAAAAGGCTCTCCGCAGAGCTCCGACCCTTTTAAACCCGTATTCCTAATTGGAGTGAGTGACAAAAAAGTCCTCACTCCATTAACGATTTTAACGCTATGGATTTTTCTCACTACGAAGATACTTTTACAAAGGAAGCCGCAAAAATGGGGTACAGTTCGCAGAATATAGAACGCTGCTTGGATTATGCCGAGATACTACTTTCTAATTATGTCGCAGTGATTTATAATTCCTCCCATCTTGCGGGACTAGTAGGATACAAAAAAGAATACCTAAAAAAAGCTGCTCTTTATACCAAATTTTTTTATCGTGATTTTGAAATTCTTAAAAAAAATGGTGAAAAAAGGCAAATCTCTGAGCCCCTGCCTAGTTTGAAAGAAATTCAGCATTGGATTCTGAAAAACATACTTTATAAAATTCCCGTCAGTCCTTTTGCTAAAGCCTACAAACCGAATGTAAGCCTAATCGAAAACTTGAAGTTTCATAAAAACCAACCTAAGGTCTTTACGCTGGATTTAGAAAACTTCTTCCCTTCAATTAGTATTGAATATGTCGAAAAAGTCTTTTTCAATTTGGGCTATACCAAGTCTGTTTCTGATTTATTGTCTAAATTATGCACTCGCGATGGCACTTTGCCGCAAGGAGCTCCCACAAGTCCCTATCTTTCTAACCTTATTTTTGAAGATGCTGACGTTGCCATTTCTGAATATTGTTTAAAGCAAAAAATAAGATACACCAGATATGCGGATGACTTGAGTTTTTCAGGAGATTTTGATGAAAACGAACTGCTTGAGGAAGTGAATGAAGCTGTTACGAAAATAAACTTGAAAATAAATACTAGCAAAACTAAATTGATGACTGCTAACCAGAGACAAACTGTAACAGGCATCGTTGTCAACGAAAAAGTACAGGTCGTATTCCACAAACGTAATGAACTCCGACAAGCGATGTATTATATACAAAAGTTTGGTATTGACGAGCATCGCGAATATAAAGAAATTGATCAAGCAAACTATCTTGAACACCTGCTAGGAAAAATAAATTTTGTGCTTCAGATCAATCCAAAAGATGTGGAATTTATGCAATACAAATCCCATCTCATAGATCTAAAAAAGAAAAGGGACGCAAGAAACTACAAAACCGAGCCTTTACTGGTGTAATAGCGCACTTTTTTTTTAATTTTAGGGATAGTAAATCTAGAAAACTAACATAAAGACATTTAAGAAATAATCTAGCGAATAAAAACAAAACTGAAACTCATTAAGATCATACATACGTTGATTTGGATGTTTTTCAATTTTGTTATTTTCTATATGCTGTATGCCGTAATTGTAGACAAACTGGACAATTGGCTTTGGATTGGATATGTATTAATAATCCTAGAAGGCATCACCTTACTCCTTTTTAAATTCTTTTGTCCACTAACCATTATTGCTCGCAAATATTCAGACTCTACAAAAGAGAGTTTTGATATTTATCTACTAATTCGTTAGCAAAATACAACAAACGTTTCTACTCCGGTATTATGGTTATTATTGTTATCTTAACTGTTTATCGAGTTCTGAATCGAAGCTTAAAATAAAAAAACTATTTACAACTAACATTTTGTTGCAAGTGTTGAAGTATTTAAATAGTTATTAACCTCTAAATTCATTTAATATGAAATCAAATACACAATTGCTTACGGACCTCTGGCAAGGAGCCCGCACTCGGTTTACAAATCAGTTACTGCTGATAACAGAAAATGATTTAAAAAAGAAATTGGCTCCTTCTCCTAATAGTCTTGGTTTTCTGATACGCCATATTGGCGATGTTGAATTGCTTTTTGCAAAAAATGTTTTCGGGTCAGCGGATATTAAGGTAATTGCAAAAACTGTAATTGCACAAAAAGACACGGGAGAATGGATCAATCTTGCTGACTTAAAAGAGTATTCTGATTATGCTTTCAAGAATTTATTAGCGATTGTTGACAAACAAACTGAAGTAGATTGGGAAACCACCGTCACGACTAAAGAATTTGGCACTAAAACAAAAGCTGAAGCTTTTGGAAGAGTTATATCCCATACAGCATATCATGCTGGACAAATGGCTATCATAAATAAATACGGGAGCTTCTGAAAATGTTGTTATTAAATCGAGGTGTCAGAAGCAATGTTTTCAAAATGTCAAAAAAGTATAAAACCAAAATATTTACCCCTATAAATTCTTGAAATAAAACAATTCATACCTTTTTATAAACTAAAAATTGATTAAATTTATAAGGAGCTTTGTGAAAAATGGATTAGACCGTAACCACCAAAAAAATAATTTCCACAGCTATTACATCACAGTCCAAATGGGAAGAAAAACACAAAAAAACAGGAATCAAGATTAAAAATGAAGTAGCGACTAAAAATGTAGCAGTAAACAAACTTAAGCTAATGGCTGCGATTGCTATGTTTAGCGTCCTAGACCACGATCAAAAAGCTTCTTAGACATAGAATAAAATAGGCTTGAACATGGAGACTAATAATACCCTTATTTTCAGACATTAATAATTATAAAAAATATTCTAAATGGCATTTATAGATTATTACAAAGTTCTTCAGGTGGACAAAAAGGCGACGGAAACCGAGATAAAAAAGGCATATCGTAAAATGGCCCGCAAATACCATCCCGATTTAAATCCGAACAACAAGGAATCAGAAAAAAAATTCAAGGAAATCAATGAAGCTAACGAAGTGTTGAGTAACGCCGTAAACCGAAAAAAATACGACGAATACGGCGAAAATTGGCAACATGCAGATGAATTTGAAAAATCAAAAAGACAACAAAAGCAGTACCAAGGAAATGCTCAACAAGGAGGTTTTGGCGGTTTTGGCAGCAATGGCGGCGGCAACTACTCTGATTTTTTTGAATCTATGTTTGGTGGTCGTTCTAATGGTAGTGGTCGCCGCAGCGCTCAATATAAAGGCCAAGACTTTAACTCTGAATTGCATCTTGATCTGAAAGATGTTTACACTACGCACAAGCGTACTTTAACCATTAACGGCAAAAACATTAGGCTCACAATTCCAGCAGGAGTTGAAAATGGTCAGGTAATAAAAATCACCGGATATGGAGCACAAGGATCAGGTGGTGGACCGAAGGGTGATTTATACATCACCTTCACCATAGAAAACCATACTGACTTTAAGCGAGAAAAAAATAACCTATACGCAACTGTAGCTTTAGATTTATATACTGCGATATTAGGTGGTGAAATTACTGTCGATACTTTTGACGGGAAAGTAAAACTAAAAGTGATACCTGGAACTCAAAATGACACAAAAGTAAAACTGAAAGGAAAAGGTTTTCCTATGTATAAAAAAGAAGGTCAATTTGGTGACTTATACATTAGCTATCAGATACAAATACCCACTAGCCTTTCCGAAAAAGAAAAGGAACTGTTCACTGAACTTTCTAAGTTAAGAACCTTATGAGCATAGAAAACTTCATTCCCCTAGAAACCTTGTGTACCCAAGATAATGTGGAACTAGCATTCTTCTCTAATTTAAATGAAATTGGAGTAATTGAGATTCAAACGGTTGAGCAGTTACAATATGTTCATCAGGATTCCATTTATGAAATTGAGAAGATGATTCGAATGCACCAGGATTTAGAAGTGAATCTCGAAGGCATTGACGTGGTTTTTAATCTTATCCAAATTAATTAAAAATGGAAACCACATTTAATACCCTTAAACTAGTTCATCTTGGTATTGATACCCAAAAAGAACATGTTGTATTCATGCGTAGAGATTGCCATATATGTATATCCGAAGGTTTTGAAGCCCTTAACAGGGTGTTAATAACGGTAAAAGGTCAATCTTTAATAGCGACTTTATATATTATCTCAGCGGGCATTTTGCAATCCGGTACGGCGGGATTATCTGAAAGTGCATGGAAAAATTTAAAGGCAAAAGAGGGTGATGAAGTAAGCTTTTCGCATGTGCAACCTGTCGCTTCTATGGGAAGTATCCGCGCAAAAATGTATGGAAAAAAATTAAGTAATGGGGCTCTTCAAAACATCATTAATGATATTGTAAAGGGGCAATATTCCAATATTGAAATTGCCGCTTTCATAACGGCCTGTGCTGGAGACAAGCTCGATATACATGAAATAATTGGGCTTACTAAAGCAATGGTAAATACAGGTTCAAAGCTTTCTTGGGGCAAAAAAATTGTAGTTGACAAACATTGTGTTGGTGGGCTTCCCGGAAACCGAACAACACCTATAGTTGTTGCTATAATAGCCGAGCTTGGACTTACCATCCCAAAAACCTCTTCCCGTGCCATTACCTCACCCGCCGGAACGGCTGACACATTAGAAACAATGACAGGAATCAACCTTTCTATCAAGCAAATTAAAAAAGTGGTGGAAAAAGAAAATGGCTGCTTTGTTTGGGGTGGCTCGATAAAATTAAGTCCGGCTGATGATATTTTAATTCGTGTAGAAAGAGCTCTTGATGTGGATGGCGAAGGGCAGATGATAGCTTCGGTCTTGTCTAAAAAGTCTGCCGCGGGTTCGACCCATGTGGTTATTGATATTCCGATTGGAAAAACTGCCAAAGTAAGAACTGAGGAAGACGCTGAAAAACTAAGATACTACTTTAATGTGGTTGGAAAAGCGATTGGCATCGAAGTAAAAGCACTCTTCACAGATGGAACGCAACCTATAGGCAGAGGAATAGGCCCCTCACTAGAAGCCATGGACGTATTAAGCGTTTTGCGAAACGAAAAAAATGCCCCGCAAGATTTGAGAAACAAAGCCATATTTATTGCAGCTAACATTATTGATCTAGTCAATAATCAACCACACGAAAGTGGATTAATTACCGCCGAAAAAATACTTTCCTCAGGTAAAGCATACGAAAAGTTCATGGCAATTTGTATCGCTCAAGGTGGTTTTAAGGAACCTGAATTTGCAATTCACAAAATGGATATTCATGCTGATAAATCAGGAGTCGTAACCGAGATTGACAACAGAAAACTTGCTAAAATCGCTAAGCTCGCCGGTGCGCCACATGATTCTAAAGCAGGTGTCCTACTTAAAACTCCTTTGAATACTAAAGTGAATAAAGGAGATTTACTGTTTTGCATCTATGCGGAAACGGAAGGAGAATTGAAATATGCTATAGAGTACATGAAATCAGAACCAGATATTATTTTATTAGAATCAGTCTCATGAAAAACATATTTTTTGCATTACCAGGAAACGAAAGCCTTACCGACGCACTTGTTAAAAAAGAAAATTCGGAAAAAGGCAGCCTTGAAATGCGACAGTTTCCTGATGGAGAAAGCTATATCAGGATACTATCAAATGTAAAAGATAAAAAAGTGATTTTGGTTTGTACCCTACATCAACCAGACACTAAATTATTGCCATTGTATTTCTTGTCAAAAATAGCAAAAGAATTAGGTGCCCAACACATTTGCTTAGTCGCCCCGTATCTTTCTTATATGCGTCAAGACAACGTTTTTAATCCTGGGGAAGGAGTTACTTCTAATTATTTTGCCAGTTTATTATCTGGTTTCATAGATTCTTTAATCACAATTGACCCTCACTTGCATCGGATAAAGTCGTTATCTGAAATTTACGATATACCCACAAAAGTGACTCATGCGGCAAGCCATATTTCAGCATGGATAAAAAGCAATATTGCTACTCCCCTTTTAATTGGCCCAGATGTCGAAAGTGAACAATGGGTATCTGAAGTGGCTAAAAATGCAAATGCACCCTACATAATACTAACAAAGATTCGTCATGGCGATCGTAATGTGGAAGTTTCCGTCCCTCATTTTAACACCTACAAAGACCACACACCCGTTTTAGTCGACGACATTATTTCCACGGGACGAACCATGATTGAGACTATAGGGCATTTGAAAACTGCAGGAATGAAACCTCCTATTTGCATTGGTGTGCATGCCATTTTTACAGGAAATGCTTTTCAGGAAATAAAAGATTCAGGCGCTAAGAAAATTATTACCTGCAACACCATTCCTCATGAAAGCAATCATATTGACATCAGCGATTTACTGATTCTGTAAACTAAAAAATGATTCCGATTTCTGAATAATGGAATTAAAATACATCAAATTAGTTTCTTAGTACAATTTCACATTTCTGCGCCACTATACTATAATCTTGCCTATTTTTTGAATCCAACGATTACTTGCAGCCATCAAAGCACTTACTTTTTTATCTAGATATTTTTATAAGAATTTATTTATTAAATGATCCGTCGTGACTTTCACGGACACTCTTTGTCGATAAAAACATAAAAAAAACAGATTAACAGCAACTGAATTGTCTGATAATCAGTGTAATAATCTGTATATTTGAGTAAGCCCTTTACTGTTAAAAATTAATTCATAATGCCTATGAATACTGTTTTTAAAATAATCGAAATTTTCAAATCTTTTTTACTTGAAGTAGGTGAACTCTCTTTTTTCGCAGCGCGCTTTTTTAAAGAGTCCTTTAAACGTCCAGTAGAGTTTAAGGAATTTCTTCGTCAATGCTATAATATGGGAAACCGTTCCCTTCTACTTGTTGCGGTTACTGGATTTATTATTGGATTAGTTTTTACTCTTCAATCACGTCCCACGCTTCAGGAATTTGGAGCCGTTTCCTGGATGCCTTCGATGGTAAGTATTTCAATTATAAGGGAGATTGGCCCCATTATTACGGCACTTATTTGCGCAGGGCGTATAGGCTCAGGAATAGGCGCCGAATTAGGTTCTATGAGGGTAACGGAGCAAATTGACGCCATGGAGGTATCGGGCACAAATCCTTTCAAATATCTGGTAGTTACACGGATTATGGCAACAACTTTTATGCTGCCTATATTAGTTTTTTTTGGTGATGCTATAGCTCTTTTTGGCTCCTATCTCGTTGAAAATATAAAAGGAAACGTTTCCTTTTTACTCTATTTCAATCAAGTTTTTGATGCCTTAGAATTTGGCGATTTGATGCCTGCAACAATCAAAACTTTCTTTTTTGGTTTTGCAATAGGCCTAGTGGGTTGCTTCAAAGGGTATTATTGTAAAAAGGGTACGGCGGGTGTTGGTGTTGCCGCAAACTCAGCGGTCGTTTTTACCTCTATGCTACTATTCATTATTGACTTTATAGCCGTTTTCGTAACCGACATTTTTTATGATTTATAACTTATGATGAGTATGACAGACCCAAATAGCAAACCCATTATAGAAATCAGGGATTTGAAAAAAAGTTACGGTGACAACCATGTATTGAATGGCTTCAATATGTCTTTGAATGAAGGAGAAAATTTGGTTATTATGGGGAAATCCGGCTCAGGAAAATCTGTAATGATAAAATGTTTGATTGGATTGGAAAGACCAGACAGCGGAACTATAACTGTTATGGGAGAGAACATCGGGGAACTCAGTCGATCTCTGTTAGACGAACTTCGGACAGAGATTGGCTTTCTTTTTCAAGGAAGTGCGCTTTATGATTCTATGACTGTTCGGGAAAACCTGGAATTCCCATTACGAAGGCATACTAAAAAATTCGGAGTCCTTAAAGACACTACGCCCCTAGTCGTCGAAGCACTCGAGAGCGTAGGCCTAGCACATGCCATAAACTTGATGCCTGCAGAGCTTTCAGGAGGGATGAAGCGAAGAATAGCCCTCGCCAGAACCCTAATCCTGCAACCCAAAATCATACTTTATGATGAGCCTACAACTGGGCTGGACCCGATAACAGCGAAAGAGATATTGATCTTGATGAAATCAATCCAACAAAAATACAATACATCAGCAATTATCATTACCCATGATGTTGACTGCGCCCGAGTGATTTCGAACAGAATGATATTGCTAGTAGACGGCATCAACTATGTGGAAGGCACTTTTGATGAACTATCAAAATCTAATGACCCTAAAGTTAAAGCTTTCTTTAAATAACTAAAGACATGGAAAAAACAACATCACAAAAAATCAGCCTAGGCCTCTTTGTAATAATTGGACTATTACTTTTCATTTTAGCTACTTATTTAATTGGCGATAAACAAAAAATGTTTGGAAAGACAAGCCATCTAGAAACCACTTTCAATAATGTGAATGGCTTACAACTGGGCAATAATGTACGCTACTCCGGAGTAAATGTTGGAACGGTACGAAATATTGAAATGATTGGCGATACTAGCATTCGAGTAGACATGATCATCGACAAAGACATATTTAAACACATTAAGAAAAACGCTGTTGCCACCATAGGTTCTGATGGCTTGGTAGGAAGTATGGTGATAAATATTTTACCGGGAAACGGTGCGGCACTAGCTGTAGAACCCGGTGATGAAATCAGATCCATAAATCGCATCCGGACAGATGACCTTTTAAATACGTTTAGCAAAACTAATGAAAATGCTGCACAGCTTACTGAGAATTTACTTAGAATCACAAATGAAATTAATAGTGGTCAAGGTACTGTGGGATTACTAATCAATGATATGAACATGGCAAAAGACCTAAAAACAACCATGAGCTATTTGAAAACATCGAGTAAAAAGACCTCCGAATCCATATCAAATTTGAACAATCTTATTATTTCCTTGAATAGTAAAGATAATGTCGTAGGTATCTTAAAAGATACGGCTGTAGCAACTAGCATTAGAACTATATTAAACAATTTAGACTACACAAGTGCCGAGATCAACAAAGCAGTTTCCAACGTGAACAAAACCATTTTAAATATAAAAGACGGCAAAGGGGCGCTAAACTATCTTTCCAACGACCCCGGTTTAGTAAGAAAAATAGATTCTACAATGATAAATGTAAACGAAGCAAGCTTGCGATTGAATGAGAATTTAGAAGCCTTAAAACATAACTTTTTGTTTCGAGGATACTTCAGAAGGTTGGAAAGGAAAAAAATGCGTGAGCAGGAAAAATAGGACCTTGAAATAACAAAGAATCAAAAAAATAAAATATCCAATTATGATCACAGTAGAAAAACTTGGTGCCATACTAAGTCCCACCTCTTTGGAGTTTGAAAATACTGGTGTTTTAAATCCTGCTGTGTATCAAGACGGAAATACGCTTCACATCCTCTACCGCGCAGTCCGAGATGGAAATTTTTCTACCATTGGCTATGCCAAAACGGATGGCCCAATGAACATAGTCGAGCGTAGGGAAGAACCCTTGATTACTCGAGATTTTGAATATGAGAAACAAGGAGTTGAAGACCCCCGCATTGTAAAAATTAAAGATACCTTCTATATCACCTATACTGCATTTGACGGCATAAATGCCATGGGAGCACTCGCCAAATCAAAAGATCTGATCCGTTTTGAAAAACACGGAATAATTACCCCCCAGGTAAACTACGAGCAGTATGAAACTTATGTGAATTGTTGTCCCCAGAACAAATTAAACCCTAAATACCATCAATATTACAATCTGTTTGCCCAAATAGGAGTCGTAGGTGATGAGACCCGATTATTACGGGATAAAGATGTGGTCCTGTTCCCAAGAAAAATAAATGGCCAATTTGTCCTTCTGCACAGAATCTGGCCGGGAATCCAAATTGTAAAATTTAACGACTGGAAAGACCTGACTTTGGATTTTTGGGTGGATTACCTAATGAACCTGACTGATCACATTATTCTAGATCCGAAAGACCCTTATGAAATGAATTATATCGGAGCTGGGGTACCACCAATTGAAACGCCTGATGGATGGCTATTAATTTATCATGGGGTACACGAAACAACTACGGGCAGAATTTACCATGCAAAAGTAGCTCTCTTACATTTAGACAAACCTGAAATGGAAATTTCCAGATTGCCCTATCCACTTTTTTCTCCAATGAAAAATTGGGAAAAAGAAGGCGTGGTAAATAACGTCGTTTTCCCTACGGGTCACGCATTATTTGAAAACGACCTATATATCTACTATGGTGCAGCTGACAAACACATTGCGGTTGCAAAAATGAATATCAATGAATTACTTCTCGAATTAAAAAAACAACCTTAAAAAAGTACAAAAATGAAGTTTGAAAAAGGAAAAAAAATGCTACTTGTAAGTTCTTATCCACCTCGAGAGTGCGGGTTGGCAACTTTTACAAATGACATCGTCAATGCGATAAAAGTTGTATTCGGTGACACATTACCTATTGAGGTATGTGCTTTGCAAAATAATGAAAAACGGTATCATTATAATAAAGAAGTCAGCTATACAATAAATTCCTCCAAACTGGATGAGTTTCAAACTATCGCAGAAGAAATAAACGAAAGAAAAGATATCGGTCTGATTTGCATACAGCATGAGTTTGGTCTTTTTGGTGGTGAATACGGTGACTATGTCCTAGCATTTATATTGGCTTTAAACAAACCAATCGCCACTATTTTTCATACCGTATTACCACACCCTGATGAAAAAAGAAAAAAAATAGTTCATGCCATCGCCGATTTATCGGATAGAATAATAGTCCTTACCAAAAAATCCCAAGAGATTTTGACATCACATTATGATTGTCCTCTTAGGAAAACCCAAGTAATTCCGCATGGAAACCACTCCATACTTTGGGAGCAAAAGGAAAAGTTAAAAAACAAATATGGCCTTTCAAATAAGATAGTAATGTCAACTTTTGGGCTGATTAGTGAAAATAAGAATATTGAAACAACCCTATTTGCCTTAACAGAAGTAGTAATAAAGCACCCAGAAGTTATTTATTTCATAATTGGAAAAACCCATCCTGAAGTCATTCGTCAAGAAGGCGAAAAGTATCGTAATTTACTAATTGCCACCGTAGAGGAATTAAATTTAAAAAACAATGTTGTATTTATCAATGAATACCTTGAGTTGAAAGAACTCTTGGAATATTTAACATTATCAGACATCTATCTATTTTCATCAAAAGACCCTAATCAGGCAGTGAGCGGTACTTTTGCTTATGCAATGAGTTGTGGATGTGCTGTTATTTCTACACCAATTCCCCATGCAGTCGAAGCCCTTGAACATAATGCTGGCATATTGTTAAAAGAATTTAATAATCCCGAAGAATTTAAGGTGGCAATATTGCGACTAACCGAAAATAAAGAGGAGCGAGTTGCAATGGGAAAAAACGCTTTTTCCTTGTCGCATGGGCCAATATGGGAAAATATTGCCATAAAATATGGACTAATGTTTGGTGAATTAACTAATAGAATGGAAGATTTAATGTTTAATTTACCACCTATCAAAATAGACCATATTAAGAAACTAACAACAGACCTTGGCATACTTCAGTTTTCAAAATTTTCTGAACCAGATCCAGAATCTGGCTATACTTTAGATGATAATGCAAGGGCGCTGATTGATATGGTCATGTACAATAAACTTTTTCCGCGCGATGATACTGTAATAATGGCCAATACCTATCTTAAATATATTGAAAACATCCAACGGGAAACCGGTTGGTTTGATAACTACAAGGATTTTTCAAATCAATTGACAAAGCAGAATGGCGAGGTTAATTTAGAAGATGCAAATGGAAGGGCATTGTGGAGTTTAGGAACTGTAATTGCCCATAAGGAAACATTACCTGCTGATATTGTGCTTAGAGCAAAAAACTGTTGGGACCGCGCTATTATAAGGCTTTCCGACATCAATTCCCCGAGAGCCATGGCCTATGCTATAAAAGGTCTTTATAATTACTATACCATCTATAAAGAAGACTTAATTGAAAAGCATATTGAAAAATTAGCCGACGAATTATTGAGACATTATAAAATCAACTCAGAGGTCAATTGGTGTTGGTATGAAGATTACATGACCTATGCAAATAACGTGCTACCGGAAGCGATGATGTACAGCTATTTAGTTACGGGCAAAATGAAATATAAAAAAATTGCACTAACTACTTTTGATTTTCTATTGTCCCATTATTTTATGAAAGGCCAATTAAAAGTAGTTTCAAATAGAAGTTGGTTTAAAAAAGAGAATGAAAGGACCTTCTATGGGGAACAACCCATTGAAGTGGCTACAACAATTATGACTTTAGATTTGTTTAATGAAGTGACGAGGAACAGAAAATACAAAGATCAGCTAAAGCTTGCTTTTATTTGGTTTTTGGGAAATAATCATCTTCAACAAATTATGTACAACCCTGAAAACGGTGCCTCTTATGATGGATTAGAGGACAAATGTATTAATATAAATCAAGGGGCTGAATCTACATTATGTTTTTTTAAGGCCCGATTGATAATGGAAAAGTATTTAAATTAGACTACAAAACTGAGGTGTTATACAAAATAGCGTTGAGGTACAGCCAAGTGCAGGAAAAGGAATTAACAAACGCCAACTATTTTCTGATATTTACACTGATTTTTATGTTTTAACGGACAAATGTACTATATTTCCGAACGAATGTAACTATTACTGAAAACCCAATAAAATTTAAAAAAAATAAAATTTTCTATGACAATCATAATTTCACTTTGTCTACTCCTTTTGGTTGCCTATGTATTTGACCTTACTGCAGCAAAGACTAAAATACCATCTGTAATATTATTACTGCTTTTGGGCTTTATAGTAAGAGAGGTTACGTTCTTGTTTGGCATCAACGTTCCTGATCTATCCTCTACCTTACCTGTGCTTGGAACCATAGGTCTTATTCTTATCGTACTAGAAGGTTCTTTAGAATTAGAACTTAATAGGTCTAAAATTGGGCTCATAAAAAAATCTTCATTAGGAGCATTTCTGCCCTTACTTATTTTAGCCTTCTCCCTAGCTTATTTATTACATTATTATGGAGGATATTCCTTTAAAGACAGCCTTACAAATGCCATCCCTTTCTGTGTAATAAGCAGTGCCATTGCTATACCAAGTGTAAGAAATCTATCCTCAAGTCAAAAAGAATTTATTATCTATGAAAGTAGTTTATCTGATATTTTTGGGGTAATATTTTTCAACTTTATTATCTACAACACCAGTTTTGGTTTAGAAACCTTTGGATATTTCTGCTTGGAGATTTTAATTATTATCGCTATTTCATTTGTAGCGACCATTTTACTTTCTTTTCTTCTAAAGAAAATTGACCATCACATCAAATTTGTGCCAATCGTTTTACTTATTATCCTAATTTATGAAATTTCAAAGATATTCCATCTACCTGCGCTTATTTTTATCTTGGTATTTGGATTATCAATTGGTAATTTAGATGAACTTAAACATTTCAAATGGATTCAAAATTTCCGACTTGATTTATTATTATTAAACAAAGAAGTATTGAAATTCAAAGAACTTATAATCGAAGCTACTTTTCTTGTTAGGGCGCTATTCTTTCTTTTATTTGGATATTTGATACAGACCTCTGAAATACTGAACTTAGACACCTTAGTATGGTCTGTTGGCATAGTATTAGGTATTTTTATTTTAAGAACAATTCAATTAAAAATTTCTAAAATACCACTTTTTCCTCTACTATTCGTAGCACCAAGAGGACTTATTACCATCTTGTTATTCCTTTCGATTGCACCAGAGCACAGGATATTATTGATTGATAAATCCGTGATTATTCAGGTTATCTTATTAACTGCTTTCATCATGATGCTAGGATTGATGATCACTGCCAAAAAAAAGGAGTCAATTATAAAACAACAAAAAGCCAAAGAGGAAAGTATTCAAGAATAAAAGCTTGTTTCTACGATCTAAAAAACAGAAAAATTGCCTTAAAACGGTTTTTCTATTTTTTAGATAGTTTTTAAAGCTTCAATAAGCAAATCTACGTCTTCCTTGCTGTTGTAATGACTAAAGGAGATTCGCAGACTTGGCTTTTTTAAATCAGCATAAGATAGCATTTCTGCTAAAACATGTGAAGCTTTAATACTGCCGCTCTGGCAGGCACTTCCTCTGGAAACAGCAATTCCTTTCATATCCAAATGAAATAAAATCATGGCTGTTTTATCTTCTGAGAATGGCAACAAAACATTCAGCATATTATAAAACCCGTTTTGGCCTCCGTTTATGGAAAAGCTCGGGAATTCAATTTCAAGTCGCTCGATCAAATAGTTTTTCAATTCGGATATTTGCGTTCTCACTATCTCTAAATTGGCATAAGAAAGCTCAAGAGCTTTTGCCATTCCTGCAATTTGATGTACCGCTTCAGTTCCTGCTCGTAATCCTTTTTCCTGTTCTCCACCGTAAAAAAGAGGCTGCAAACCTGAGTTTTTTCTTATGTATGCAAAACCCACTCCCTTTGGACCGTGAAATTTGTGGGCGCTGGCAACCAGAAAATCAACCGGGAACGCTTGCACGTCCAATTCTGTCTTTCCAATGGACTGTACCGTATCAGAATGAAACAAGACATTATGCTCAGCACAAATCATAGCTATCCTCTTTATGTCTAAAACAGCTCCTGTTTCATTATTCACATGCATTAAACTAACCAAAGTTTTATCCTCTTGTGAAAGCAATTGTACCAAGTCAGTGATATCTATATCCCCATTTGGCTTGATAGCTACATAATCTACCTGAATACCAAATTCTTTTTGCAGTGCTTGAACAGTATATAAAACGGCATGATGCTCAGTCTTACTTGTTATAATGCGTTTTACTTTTAAATCCACAACAGCCGAACGAAGAATCCAATTGTTGGCTTCGGTTCCGCAAGAGGTGAAAATTATTTCTTGCGCAGACGCATTCAATTGCTTAGCGATTGATTTGCGGGAAAGTTCCAAAACACTTTTAGCATTCCTACCAAAACTGTGTGTTGAAGAAGGATTTCCAAAATCTTCGGCCATTACTTTTGTCATTTCTTGAATGACTTCAACACGAATGGCTGTCGTTGATGCGTTATCGAGATATACTTTTTTCATTACTGCAAAGTTATGAAATATCAATTGTGTATTCTCTAATATCAATTGTCAATTTTTTCGCTATTTTTGTAAAAATATATTTTATGATAAATAGAGTTTTAAGCCTAATGATTTTTGTATTGATAATAAGCGGTTGCGATGACGGAAATTTAACTCAGGAAGATATCAATTTTGAAGATATCACTACTCAAAACTGCGGTACGAATGACGTTATATATAAATTAAAAGAGAAGGAAGCCTTGCTCGTCAAAATCCCTCAAAGTTCTTTTACAAACGAGCCTTCTTCTACTGGAACATCAACTATTCTAGACATCAATTCCAACAATCGCGTTGTTTACCGTTTTTATAACGGTACCGTATCAGCAAACAATATTTGCGAAACCATACCTCCTGCCACACCCACCGTAATTGACCAGTGGAATGCCTCGGCAGGAAAAATACAAATATTCACAACAGCTGTTAAAACAGTCAACGCAACGGATAACAGTACCCGAATTTCAGGATACAACCATAATATCACTTTCAAAAACATCTCTTTTGCAAAAAGCAGCGGAACACAGGTATATGAAACTCTTCCTTTTGGCGATTATGTGACATCGGCCTCTACTCTACCCTTCCTTTTCGACAAAACAGTTGAAAAATGCAGTAGCTCCAATTTAATTTACAACTACACAAGCAGCGAGTCATTGACACTGACGATAGATCCTAACCTGATTGCAAATGAGGTAACTCCTTTAAACAGTCCTAGGACAGGAATAGTAGGTACGAGCACAAATGTTCTTAAGTATCGCTTGTTTACGGGCCTGCTAACGTCTGATTATTTTTGCAATACAATAACGCCATCTACTCCGGCGATAAGTCAAGAATGGAGTGCTGCATCAGGTGTAGCAGACGTTAGTGGCATCGTTGAGGTAACTACAACAACTAACGGACCTAGCAGTTTTAAACACACTATTGTGCTTAAGAAAGTAACTTTAAAGAAAGGAAACAACGACTTCCTACTAGGAGACAATTTTGCTTACGGTGACTTGTTAACGACTAATTAAGCTAAATTTTTTACCAAAAAACAACACAAAAAAAGCTCCCATTTGTCATTGCAAATGGGAGCTTTTTCATTTAAAATCAAACGCTATTATTTGCTATTTTGCTTAATAAAAACCTCCGTCGCGCCTTGTCCGTATTTTTGATAATTTCCTTCTTGGAAAGCGATATTGTCATATCTTCCCAATAAGAAATCAAGCTCCGACTTCAGCACTCCTTCGCCAACACCGTGAATGAAGACAATTTTCGGGATTCGGTTTAGAATGGCAAATTCGATGTGTCGCTTGGCAGTTTCCGATTGCAAAGTAAGGATGTCGTAATTGGACATACCATGTTTGTTCTTAACCAGTTTTTCAATGTGTAAATCAAATTCAGGAGCGGCTCTTTCATTCTTGTCTTTGCGTTCTTTTACGAAACTTCTTGGTTTTGGAATCTCTTTTTCCTTTGAAATTTTATCTACATCAATTCTTCTAATAGAATCCATTAAGTTACTGGAATCGTTTACTTTAAGTAATTCTTTGACAAGAAATGTCATCACGAATCCGTCTTCTGTTTCTACCGTCACCTCTTTATCTTTGGTTGACAAAACCACTCCGTTTATAGCTTCGTCAAGCACGGTAACCTTATCTCCTTTATTAAACATCTTTATCGTCTTTTTCTTGATTTTTACTAGGCGTTTTGGCACTTAATCGCATCATGCCAAACATAAAAATAGCGATTGCAATTACCGTAATATACACATTTTTATCTTCACTAACCTGCTCAAAAAAAGCAACTAGTATCGCAACAATCATAATTGGAATTATAATTTTTTTCATTTCTTTACATATAAGTTTCCAAAAGTAATAAATTTAAAATAGCCTTGCTTTTTTATTAATACCCTTTGCTACTATTTTGTAAATTATAAAAAATAAAACCATTGGATTTAGAAAAATACATGTTTCCCTGCTTTAGTAAAACGCTCTTTGGAGTGGAGTGTTTAGGCTGCGGTTTTCAAAGGTCATTGGTCCTGCTTTTAAGAGGGGATTTTACAGCCTCATTCCAGATGTATCCCGCTCTATTTACAAGCCTATTATTTTTGGGGTTTATTGGTTTTCATTTTATAAACAGACGTCTTTTTTCTCAAAAATTGATTCTTACAATGGCACTAATAAACGTCATTTTTATGATTGCCGGATATATTTACAAACACTACTGATCTATCCTAACATTACAAAGCGGAATTATTTATTTATTCTAGTAAATACTTCATTTCTATTTGTTCCTTTTGAATTCCTTTCCTTTTTTTAGCTAGTTTGGAGTATAGGCACTTGTCACTATTATCTCCCTAAACAATTTCATATAAGTGATGTACAAAAACTTATCGCTGCTAATTCGTGAAAACCTCTTCCACAATGGCAATATTGACTAGCGAACTACTTTCCCATAAACCTTCTCAGTTAAGTGAATTTCCTTCCTTTCAAGCTCAATTGCAAACCTTGGTTCAGTTTCGTTTACTCTATTTTTACCTTGCTAATTTACGCATTTAAAATTATTCAATATTTCGATAATACTACATCCTCTTTTAGCTCCAATTGAAACTTATAACGCTATTAATAGACTCTATAAGTTCTTGCAGTTTTATTGGAAATAGTTCAATATCTTTGCTTCGTTTTATATTTGAACTAAAAAAGCACAGCGATGAGCAATAATTAATTCTTTTTCAACTTTGATTTTTCAATTTCTTGATGGAATTATTGTTGTACTTCCTAAAAACACACCCTTTTAAGCCCTTTCTATTAACAATTCAAACTCATAATCATGACAAAAGATCTGATTATTAATCATATCAGCTCTCTAAAGAGACACTCGAACATCAATTATGGAATAAAAACAAAAACGGAAGCTTTTACCGAAAAGCTTTTCTACACTTTGTTTGATTCGAATGCCCCTTTAAGCGAAAGCATTGACGAACTGAAGTTTCTTTTCAAAGAGATATCCGTAATCGCCTGCAAAAAACCAAAGGGGATATGCGATTCCATTTGGGATAGTTTTCTTGAAAAATTGCCTTCCGTACTAGAAAAGATAAATCAAGATGCCAATTTCTTCGTAGAAAATGACCCAGCGTCAAATAGCATCGAGGAAGTATATCTAGCCTATCCAGGATTTTACGCGATTGCCATCTATCGCCTCAGTCATGAATTATACCTTTTAGACCTGCTTTTATTCTCTAGACTGATGAGTGAATACGCCCATCGCATCACCGGAACGGACATCCATGCAGGCGCCTGTATAGATTCGCCAATTTTCATAGACCACGCAACTGGTATTGTAATTGGGGAGACTACAGTGATCGAAAAAAACGTTAAAGTTTATCAAGGGGTAACTTTGGGAGCACTGAGTGTCAGCAAAGACATGAAAAATGATAAAAGACACCCTACCGTTGAGAAAAACGTATGTATTTATGCTAATGCAACGATTTTAGGAGGAGAAACAATAATTGGTAGGGATAGTATAATTGGAGGAAATGCATGGATTACCAAGTCCATACCACCAAGATCACTAGTTACCAACACCACAACGACAGAAGTAAAAATAAAAGAGTTAAGATAACATGGAGCCACAAAAATTATTAGACCTGATTGGGAATACACCTTTGATGGAAAGTGTAAATTTAATCAAAAACAAAAACGTAAAACTTTTATTGAAGCTTGAAGGCAACAATCCAGGAGGAAGCCTTAAAGACCGTGCAGCCCGCAACATGATGGTATCAGCACTTGAAAGAGGAGATATTAAAAAAGGAGACAAACTAATTGAGGCTACAAGTGGAAATACAGGAATAGCGCTAGCCATGATTGCCCAGCTGCTAGGTATCGAAATTGAATTAATACTTCCAGAAGATTCTACTAAGGAACGCACGCAAACCATGCGTGCCTACGGGGCCACTGTCATACTGACACCCGCAAAGGAAGGAATTTTAGGATCGAGAGACTATGCCGACAAGAAAGTGGCCGAAGGCGGATACGTGATGCTAAACCAATTTGCCAATGACGACAACTGGAAAGCACATTACAAAACAACCGGACCGGAAATATGGAATGATACGAAGGGAACTGTGACCCATTTCGTTTCGGCAATGGGAACCACAGGAACCATAATGGGGACTTCTACTTATCTGAAAGAGAAAAACCCAGACATCCAAATCATCGGGGCGCAACCAAGTGACGGATCTCAAATCCCTGGAATCAGGAAATGGCCTCAGGAATATTTGCCCAAAATTTTCAATCCTGCAAAAGTGGATCGCATTGTTGAAGTGAGTGAACAAGAAGCTCGTGCCATGACTAAACATCTAGCGCTCGAGGAAGGCGTTTTTGCGGGAATGAGCAGCGGCGGATCGGTGGCTACAGCATTGAAAATTGCAGAAGAAATGGAATCGGGAGTAATCGTTGCTATCATTTGCGATAGAGGCGATCGCTATTTATCATCTGATTTATTTGATTAAGATGACACAAGTTATAAGGACATCTGCTGAAAACCCTGATTTTCTTGCCTTGATAGAGAAACTCGACGAAGATATTGAAGTGCGCGATGGAGCAGAACACAGCTTCTATGCGCAGTTTAACAAAACAGATAGCATAAAGCATGCGATAGTAGTTTATGAAAACCAAAAAGCGATTGGTTGCGGCTCTTTTAAAGTGTACAAAGACCAAGTTGCCGAAATAAAAAGAATGTTTGTCAATCCGGAAGATCGTGGAAAAGGCATAGCCTCAAAAATACTGAACGAACTGGAATCCTGGGCGAGAGAAGCAAACTTTAAAAGCTGCATTTTAGAAACCGGTAAAAAATACCCCGAAGCCATTGCTCTGTATAAGAAAAATGGTTTCGCTATAACCGCAAATTATGGACAATACGAAGGGATAGAAGACAGTGTTTGTTTTAGCAAATCAATTTTAAAATAAAAAGAGGCTCCATTATGTTAATGGAGCCTCTTTTTTATATAATTAATGTGTTGCTATTTTAAGATAAAGTAGCGGTAGATGTAATGTCTGCATTTAATACTTTAGAAACAGGACAGTTCTTTTCAGCCTTAGTCACTAGTTCTTGAAATTTAGACTCTGAAATGCCTTCTATTTTTGCTTTCACTATTATGTGAGATCCCACTATTGCTCCATCTACTAAGTTAATTTCACATTTAGTTTCTATACTTTCAGGAGTAAATCCTTCTTCACCAATAAATGCTGAAAGTTGCATTGCAAAACACCCTGCGTGCGCTGCCGCAATCAGTTCTTCCGGGTTAGTACCCACTCCATCCTCAAAACGCGATTTAAATGAATATTGTGTGCTTGCTAATGTATTACTTTGTGTTGTAAGCTTTCCTGTTCCTTCTTTCACGGAGCCGTTCCATACTGCGGTTGCATTTCTTTTCATAATTTGTAATTTTTTAATTCTCTCAAAGCTACCCTTTTTAAAATGGAAGCTTTTCAGTCTAGCATTCTTTTAACTAAATTTTAGTTTATTTCTAGTGGCAGAACTCAATTCGAAAACCTAGATGTTTTTTTTCCAGGAGAGGTTTAGACACCTATTCTATGAAATAAAATCCTGTTTTTTGATTCGAAATTATTAAGTTTGTTTAAATTAAAAACCGCACTATTTTCAACTAGCTAATTTGATTACTTATGAAGACTAACAGATTGTTTTTCGGTATTCTTTTTATATATTCATTTATGGGACAAAAGCTACAGGCCCAAGACTGGTCTAATTTAAACAAATTTCAAAAAGATAATGTCTCATTACAAAACGCGCAGCCTTTTCCGAATAGGGTTGTATTCATGGGCGATTCTATAACTGAATTCTGGAGTCGGGAAGCGCCAGAGTATTTTCAAACCCATAACTACATTAATCGCGGTATTAGCGGCCAAACGACCCCGCAAATGCTTGTTCGTTTTAGGGCTGATGTAATTGCGTTAAAACCATCTGTAGTAGTTATTCTAGCAGGTATCAATGATATTGCTGGCAATACTGGTCCTGCAACTTTAGATATGATCACAAACAATATTTTCTCCATGATTGATTTGGCGAAAGTCCATAATATCAAAGTAATCCTTTGTTCGGTTTTGCCCGCATTTGATTTCCCTTGGAGACCCAATCAGAAACCGGCAGATAAAATCATTGCGTTAAATATCCTTTTAAAAGAGTACGCTATTGAAAATGCAATTCCATTTGTCGATTATCACTCCGCAATGACAAATGACCAAAACGGATTGCGTAAAACCTTTTCAGCCGATGGCGTGCATCCTAACAAAGTAGGTTATGAAATAATGGCCCCGCTTGTTGAGAATGTCATTGCAGTTACATTGACAAAATAATAAGTACAAAAAAACCCAATCACTATTCCTAGGATTGGGTTTTTGTTCAAAAAATACTTTCTGTTATTTTAAAACAGATAAGATTATTTTAGAATCGGCATACACGCGATGGGTTTGCTTTTTAAAATCTTCTGGTTTTGCATAAAATATATTCTCTACAAAAGTTTGCGGATTCAAATCAATCAAAGGAAACCAGGTACTCTGAATTTGGATTTGGATTTTGTGGCCTTTCTTGAATGTATGCATTACATCCTGTAGTTTGATATTCACAGCCGTTTTCTCATTAGCCACAAAAGGTTCCGGATTAACAAAACTGTTTCTGAAACGACCTCTCATCACTTCGCTTCGCACCATCATGTGATAATTGCTCATCTTTAAATATGCTGCGATCTCTGGAGTTTCTGGTTCGTCATCAGGAAACACGTCAATCACTTTCACAATCCAGTCCGCATCCGTTCCAGAGGTAGAAACCTGCAGCTGTGCCAAGATTTCTCCCGCTAAAGTGGTGTCATCTGTCAATCGTTCCGTTTCAAAAACCAAAACGTCAGGGCGTCTCGCAGCAAAACGCTGGTCGTCAGTCATGTATTTTCTTGGCGTAATCCCTCTTTGATTAATATCTTCGGTAAAAGGAACTGGCTTTTTAGGATCGCTGATGAATTCCTGAAATCCGCCATCATTTTGCACTGCAGTAGTTAATTTATCTTGCGCCAAATAAAAGCTCTCCTTCACCACGTTTTTTGGCGGCCAAGCATCATAGGTTTTCCAGTCTTTAACGCCCGTGTCAAAAACATAGGCTTCCGGCAATTTGTTGTCGTCTTTTCCGCTGTCTTTCAAAAAATGACGGAAAAAGTTGGCTTCGATATTTTTTTGGAAGAAAGCAGATATACTATCCCCAAACTTTATGTTCCCAATAACCGCACTCGCACTGTTTCTAGCCCAATCGCCGTGGCTCCAGGGTCCCATAACAATCGTATTGTAGTTTTTACTGCTTTTTTCAATCGCTTGGTAAGTATTCAAAGGACCATATAAATCCTCTGCGTCAAACCAACCTCCTACAGTCATTACTGCAGGTTTGATATCTTTTAAATGTTGTAAGATTCCTCTTTTTTGCCAAAATTCATCATAGCTGCTGTGGTCCTTGAGCTGTTGCCAAAATTCATTGTCTTTACCGTAGAATTTATCCAGATTAGACAAAGGGCCTGCATCCAGAAAAAACTGGTAGTCATCCTTAGTCCCTAAATCAGGAAACTGGTACCAAGATTTGCTTGTTTTTTCTGTTTTTTGAATACCAAATAAAGGTGTCGCTTTCCAATAGCTCAGCAAATAAGCGCCGTTGTGATGAAAATCGTCAAAAAAGAAATCGCTGATACAAGCCTGAGGCGAAACCGCTTTCAATGCAGGATGGTTGCTTAACAAAGAATAAGTGGAATAAAAACCTGGGTAGGAAATTCCCCAAACACCTACGTTACCATTATTGTTTGCTGCATTTTTTACTAGCCAGTCAATGGTGTCATAAGTGTCTGATGCTTCGTCAACCTGAGTTTTTCCCTTTTTATTGGGGATAAAAGCACGCATGTTGTCATACAAACCATCACTCATCCAGCGCCCACGCACGTCTTGGTACACAATAATATAGCCTTCTTTCATCATTGTTTCGCTGGGACCGATACTTTTTTTAAACTCGGTTTCCCCATAAGGCGCACAACTGTAAGGTGTACGTTGCATAATGATGGGATATTTTTTAGAGAGGTCTTTTGGCGTATAAATGGCAGTAAATAAAGTAGCGCCATCACGCATTTTAATATGTACCTCTTTCTTAGTGTAATTTTCACCAACAGTGCTCGGACTGTCCTTTTGTGCAAATACGCATGTAGTTATCACTAAAAGCGCAGTAAGTAATATTTTTTTCATATGAATAATAGCTGATTATAGAACTGTAAATATATTTAGTTTAATTCTATTTTCAATATTTAGTTTGAAAGAATATTCGCAATATCACTAAAAGTGGGTCTTGTTGTTGTATTTTATATCACGTTTATTTGCAAGGATAATGCATTGCACAAAGAACTTTATGAAAGGATTAATCATTTAATAGTAAGCATCCCGAAAAGCTGTAACAAAACGGACACAGTTTCGTCTTATTAAATCTAAGCACCTAATAAATATGAAACCTAGCTTATTACTATATACTTTTTTTATCCTGTTTTTATTCCAAGCAGGAATTGCCCAAAACATTAGGGGGAAAATTATCGATTCGAAAACAGGGGAAAGTATTCCCTATGCAAACATTAGGGTAAATGAATCGGAAAACTTGGTCTCTAACGGAGAAGGCTATTTTACTTTATCTGAAAGCAACAGTCAGGACGAAACACTATTGAATGTTTCTTATTTGGGTTTTGTTAATCAGCTGTTGACCGTGGCCGAATTGAAAAAGCTCGACTTTACAATTAAACTCTTGGCCGGAATTTATGAGCTTGATGATGTAGCGGTGTCTAACCTAAAACCAAATCCGTATGAGATTATGGCAAATGTAAAAGCCAACTTAATCCGTAATTATACTACGGGCGAAAAAGGATCAAAGGAAATGTTCTTTTTTAGAAAATCAAATTATTTCAATCCTTCTATAATAGACGTGGAGATTAACAAATCAACTGGTTTTAGCAAGCAAGCATTATTAAAAGTCAACAACGATTTGCAGTCTTTTTCTAATAAGTTAATTTCGAAGCCGCCAGTGTCATTTACTGATGTTCTTTGTAATTACTATTCGGTTAAAACAAAAAAAGCCGATAAATTTGTGTTTACTTCAAAACTAGCTGTTTTAAAAGCTACTATCTTAAAAAATGAAGGAGAATCGACATCCTTAGACGATCTAGAAAAAACAGCTAAAAATTTAATGTTGCAACATTTAGACACTACTAAATATTACCGCTTTAAGAGCGGACTTGTAGGATCACGCGATACAATATCATTACGTAAAGACTTTAATGAAAAATCAGGGAAAAATAAAGAAGTAAAAAATCAATTAACAGCTGCAAAAATTAATTTGAACAGCTTCATGTATGAAAATAATTTTTTAAACAATAAGCGATTCGATTTTATACAAAAACCGGAGCTATACGACTATGCTTATGAAGGAACGACTTACACCAGTCAAAATGAATTTGCTTATGTCCTTACTTTTAAACCTCGAAAAAGAAAAGCGATGTATGTGGGTAAGCTATATATTTCTGAAACTGATTATGCTGTCCTCAGAGCAGATTATGTCCTTGACGACGGCGAAAAGCTGAGTAATTTTAATATGAAGTTACTTTTGGGAATTAAAGTATCCGAGAATGTGAGTAAAGGAACCATCATTTATAAAAAAAGAGCTGGAGACGACAACTATTATATGCAATATGCCACAACAGAAAGTGGAAATTACTTTTATCTCAATCGCCCATTGAAACTTATCGAATTAACTAGTGGTGAAAAAGATGTACTGGATCTTGATTTTAAAATTGAAGCAAATACTCTCAATAAAACAGAGTTTTTAAATATCTCCCGCTCTGAAACAACAGTAGCAGCAATTGCAAAAGTTAAGGAAGAAGATTTTAAATATATAAATATCAAATCCTATGATCCTAAGATATGGAAGGATTACAATGCCATAGAACCGTTGCAAGAAATGAAACAATTCAAGGCTGTTAATTAATTTAGAAAAACAGCGGTTGACTTAAGACTATAAAAACTAATTGCCACGTTTATAAGCAACAAAAACGATAACATCATAGCTATAAAAATACGACGAAATGTTTTTCTACACTATTTCAGTATGTTTTCCTTGAACTTTAGAAGTTAAATGGATCAATCTATCTGAAATAAAAATTGTAAAATAACCTTTAATAATTTGAAAAATAAAAGGTTATATGTTCTTCATGAAAATTAAATTTAATAAAAAGAAATAGCTCAACATCCTATATCCTATACCTTTCCTCTAAACAATTCGGTTTTTCATCTCCCTATCCCCAATTTAGTCTAATTTTGCTTTTCCTAAAAACAGCAACATCCTATTATGCTTTCCAAAGTACAGTTTAAAGAATGGTTTGATCGTTATAAATATGCGGAGTTAGCTGCTACAAGTGCGGCTTTGTTGGGCTCGCAATTTAGCAGGGATTTTGAAGGTTTGACAACGGCCTACTTGATTACGTTTATGGAGTATTTTGCCTTTTATGGAGTTATTATCGCCATGGCATACATCCAACTCGCCAAAAAGAATGGGCACCTAGAAAATCAAACTTCTTTTAATAATTTATTTCGAATTGTCAAAAACTTAGTGTTGGAGTTTGGCTACCCTGCCCTTTTAGACATTTTATTGGCGCGTCCTTTTTGTATGTACTGGTTGCCTATTATAACCGGAAATGCAGTAGCGGGAATCATGGCAGGAAAGCTCTGCGCTGATTTCCTCTTTTACTTTCTATCTATTGTGAACTACGAATGGATGAAGCGCAAAAATCATTTGTAGAATAAAACTGACTAGCATCTCAACTCACCTCTTTGGTACTGATTTCAACATCTTTTAATTACAAAGAGTAGTTAATTGCATATTAGTTTTAAAAAAAGATTCTAGCCGAAATTGACAGAAAAAAGTAGGAGTTTGAAAGACTTAAAACAGTACATTTATTTACTAAATTTACAAGGTAATTTAAAAAAACAAAGATGAATTTTAGACTTATACTACTTATAACAAGTATATTCTTCATTAGCTGCACTGCGGATGAAAACGCGCAAGAACATGATGCTGATGCATTAACCAATAGCTACAATGAACTTTTACTCTCGCAAGTAAAGAGTACAACCTGTACCGATGCGCAAGAATGGGGTTTTATAGCTATAGGTTCGAAAGCTTGTGGAGGACCAGCAGGCTATATTGCCTATTCTTTAAAAATTAATGTGCCTGAATTTTTAATTAAAGTTGAAAATTACACCAAAGCGCAAAAGGCATATAATAAAAAATGGAATATCATTTCCACCTGTGACATGGTTATGCCTCCATCTCGAGTAGAATGTGTTGAAGGAAAAGCTAAATTGATTTACAACTAATACCCTAGGTGATACAACCAATTCATTTAATAACCAATTTAAGGAAGTAGTACCCCACCCTTTTTGCAGATGCTTATAACGAAAAATCCGCAAATATCGCAGCCGGCAAAGCCGTGTAATAAAAGAGTCACTGCAGAAAGCTTCCTTTACGCCCAAATTTAGGTCATATAATCGAGGATTCGCAACGGAAAGCCGAATCCTACCAAAATAAAAAACACTTCTTTTCGAAAATAGTTGCCAAATTGAATTTATAAAAGTTTACAAACGCTTATTTTTGCGGCATGGCTAAGAAAAATACAGACAAAGTTGTCTTTCATCAGATAAAAGTCCTTGATGCGGGTGCAAAAGGCGTATCGGTTGCGAAAGCACCCGATGGTAAAGTAGTGTTTATCCCTAACGTGGTTCCCGGCGATGTAGTTGACGTACAAACGTTTAAAAAACGAAAATCCTATTATGAAGGGAAAGCAGTTCTTTTTCACGAATATTCAGAACACCGTACAGAACCTATTTGTGAGCACTTTGGTGTTTGTGGAGGTTGCAAATGGCAAAACATGAAATACAGTCAGCAGTTGTATTACAAGCAAAATGAAGTTTTCAATCATTTACAGCGCATCGGAAAGGTAGAACTTCCTGAATTTGAACCAATTTTAGGTTCTGAAAAACAGTTTTTTTACAGAAACAAAATGGAATTTTCGTTTTCGAACAGCCGATGGTTGACCGAAGCGGAAATAGGAAGCACCGAAGATTTAGGAAATAGAAATGCACTTGGTTTTCATATCCCAAAAATGTGGGATAAGATTCTAGACATCAATAAATGTCACCTACAAGAAGATCCATCAAATGCGATCAGAAACGAAGTGAAAGATTTTGCTAATGCAAACGGACTCACTTTTTTCAACCCCAGAGAACATTCTGGTTTATTGAGAACTTTAATGTTACGTACAGCATCTACAGGCGAAATCATGGTTTTGATTCAGTTTTTTGAAAATGATAAAGCCAACAGAGAATTAATCTTAGACCATTTATATGAGAAATTCCCTAATATTACTTCATTACAATATGTAGTGAATAGTAAGGCGAACGATACTTTATATGATACGGATATTAAACTATATAAAGGACGTGATTATATTCTAGAAGAAATGGAAGGTTTGAAGTTCAGCATTAATGCGAAGTCTTTTTACCAAACCAATTCAGACCAAGCGTACGAACTATACAAAATAACACGTGATTTCGCCGGACTGACCGGAAATGAAATCGTATATGACTTATATACCGGAACTGGTACCATTGCGCAATTTGTTTCGAAAAAAGCAAAAAAAGTAATAGGTGTAGAAAGCGTTCCTGAAGCCATAAAAGATGCAAAACTGAATGCGGAACGCAATGAAATCACTAATTGTGAGTTTTATGTGGGAGACATGAAAGTGGTTTTTAACGACAGTTTCATCGCGGAACACGGACAGCCTGACGTGATTATCACTGACCCACCTAGAGACGGAATGCATAAAGATGTAATCGCACAAATCATGAAAATTGCTCCTGAAAAAGTGGTGTACGTAAGTTGCAACTCGGCTACACAAGCACGTGATTTAGCATTAATGGACGAGAAATACAAAGTGACTCGCGTGCGACCTGTGGATATGTTTCCTCAGACACATCACGTGGAGAATGTGGTTCTTTTGGAAAGAAGATAGTTAATTGTGGTGTTCAGTAATTAGTGATCAGTTTCAGCTGCTAAATTATTTACATTTTACCATTGCCAAGCGTACCGCCGTTTAGACATTTAAGATTTATGAAAAAAATAATTCTATTACTATTGTTCCTTTTCTCACTGTCCTTCACAGGCTGTGAGAAAGATGACATTTGCGATGCGAATACGGTTACTACGTCGCGATTAGTCATTTCGTTTTATGACATAAACAATTCATCGGTTTTGAAAAACGTCACTAATTTAAAAATCATAGGAGAAGGAATGACAGATGGGGTTCCTTTTAATGGAAGTACTGTAATCAACGGAAGTACTGTCTCTATTCCCTTAAAAACTGACGCTGATGTGACTAGCTTTAGTTTTATTTTAAACTTTGGTAATTCAAATACAGCCTTAGTTAATGAAGACCATTTACAATTTAATTACACTAGAGCTACTGTTTTTGTTTCTAGAGCCTGTGGTTTTAAAACAGAATATACTTTAGATCCCTCAATTCCTTATGTCCATACTGATGCAGCAATAGCTGATGAAAAGTGGATTCAGTATATGGCGGTTAAAAACAGTACTATTGATAACGAAAATGAAACACACCTTGAAATATTTTTTTAGTATCTGCCTCATTTTTTCTTTGTTTTTAGTTGAAGCACAAGAAACGACTCCTGAAAAAAGCACTTTCGAGAGTAATAAAACGGAGGCCGGCGTTATTCCTGAAAACTCGTTTCAAAATAGCGAAGAACTGCCTAAACAAATAATAAATGACACTATTTCTAACCCAAAAACAAATCGCTACGGATTGCGAGTAGGGGTTGATTTATATAAACTGACTCGCGCTTTGTATGACAAAGATTATAAGGGAATCGAGTTTATAGGAGACTACAGGTTGACCAAAAAATATTTCTTAGCTGCCGAGCTAGGTAATGAAAGCAAAACTACTGATGACAGTCGACTGAACTTTACCACGAAAGGCTCCTACCTGAAAGCAGGTTTTGATTACAATGCCTATGAAAATTGGCTAGATATGGAAAATATTATCTCCATTGGTTTACGATATGGTTTCAGCAGTTTTAATCAGGAACTCAACAGTTACAAAATATACAATGCCAACCCGTATTTTGGAGAAGTACCAGCAATTGCATCTGGAGAAAAATTCAATGGACTAACAGCGAGCTGGATTGAAGTGGTAGCAGGTATTAAAGCTAAAGTATTCAACAACGTATTTGTGGGCTTCAGTTTGCGTCTGAACCGCTTGATCTCTAATAAAAAACCAGGGAATTTTGATAATTTGTACATACCTGGTTTCAACAGAACCTATGATGGTGATTTTGGAGTAGGATTTAATTATACGATTTCGTATTTCATCCCGCTATATAAAAAGAAGGTACCGGCCGTAGTCCTTCCCAACAAACCGTAACAAAATAGATGTACGATTTCTAGACATGAAAAAAGGAGCTAACTATAAATGATTTATAATTAGCTCCTTTTTTTATCATTACAAAATCAACCTATTTCCTTCACGCCTTTCATAAAAACCCATTTCATAAACAGCTTTTCACCATCTTTCGTTTTTATTGCTTGGAATTTTGGCGATACTATTGTCCCTACAAAAAATGCAGTCACAGGAATCCAATATCCGGTTAATTCAGTATAATGTTCCACTAAATAGCGTGCTGAGATGAATAATATAGCAAAACATCCTAATTGATATAGAAAAGCTCTTATCTGTAATTTTGTCATTTTGTTTTGTTTTATTTATTTAAATTTTAAAAAGTTTAACGTTCGAGCAACTGTACTTAAAGCAATTGTCACTGAACACTTATTAGTGCTCCCTGAAAACTACTTACTCAACGTTATCATCCGCAGTTACCTGAAACTTGGTTCTTTTACTTCCTTCATACATTTCGTATTTCACCAAACGGGCTTCAATACTCGCATTAAAAAGTTTGATTTTTCTTGAAGGTTTCAATCCAACAAATTTTAAGGCTTCTAGATTACCTGTGATAAACCAAGCATTTGTTCCAGGATAGTTTTTCTTAAGGGTGTCGCCAATGTTTTTGTAAAATTCTTCCATGTGAATATCCAATCGCTCATCATAAGGAGGATTGAAAACCATGTGCAATTTCCCTTCTGTAGTTTTTTCGGTATCAAAGAAATTCCTTTCTTCGATGCTGATGTATTCTTCAAGATTAGCATTCTTGATATTGTCTTTGGCCTTGCTAACAGCAGATGGCGCTTTATCAAAACCTTTTATCGTGTAATGAAATTCACGTACTTTTTTCAACAAACTGTCTGTAATATTATCAAACAACTCATTATCCCAATCATGCCATTTTTCGAAAGCAAACTCTTTACGGTTAATGTTCGCCGGAATGTTGCAGGCAATCATAGCAGCTTCGGCAAGAAATGTACCCGAGCCACACATAGGGTCTAGAAAATCGCCTTGTCCGTCCCAACCTGAAAGCAACAAAACTCCCGCCGCCAACACTTCGTTTATTGGTGCAATGTTAGTAGCGGTTCTATATCCACGCTGATGCAATGAATTCCCTGAGGTATCTAATGCAACAGAAACTTGGTCTCTGTCAATATGAATATTGATTCGCAAATCAGGATGTGCCTTATCAATACTTGGACGTTGTCCTGTTCTTTCTCTAAATTGATCCACAATCGCATCCTTACATTTCTGTGAAACGAATTCAGAGTGATTAAAATTATCAGAGTGAACGGTAGCGTCAATTACAAAAGTCTGATTGGCATTAATGTATCTTGACCAGTTTACACCTAATATTCCTTTGTATAACGCTTGCTCGTTATTTGCCTTAAAAAAGTAAATGGGTTTCAATATTTTTAAAGCCGTACGCAAAGCCAAATTTGCTTTGTACATAAATCCTTTATCTCCTTTAAAACTAACCATTCTTACACCTTGTTCAACGTCTTGTGCGCCCAACATCAGTAATTCCTTTGCTAATATTTCTTCAAAACCAAAAAAGGTTTTGGCAACCATCTTAAAATTATTTTCCATTTTTTTCTGTCAATTAGAACAAGTATTCTTCTAAATAAAACCCTACCTGTAATAAAAATTTTAGTATTTGTCACGAGAATGTCCTTGTATATACTCGTATTCTTTATATTTCAGCAAAAATACACTAAATTTGCCGGATAGAATAAATTGAAAAAGAATAAATGTCTGAAGAACAAAAACCAACGATAAGAAACCAGGATGAACCAACTCAAACTTGGTTCAGTTCATGGTTCGATACACCTTACTACCACATCCTTTATAAAGGCCGTAATTACAGGGAAGCCCAAGTATTTATGGATAACATTACGCATTACCTCAACCTTCCTGAGAAAGCAAAAGTGCTTGATTTGGCCTGCGGAAAAGGACGTCACTCGATCTACCTTAATCAATTGGGATTCGACGTATTGGGTGCCGATCTATCAGAAAACAGTATTGCCATAGCCAATAAAAACGCGAATGAAACTTTGCGTTTTAAAGTGCACGACATGCGTGAGCCTTTCGAAGAAAAATACGATGCCATTTTTAATTTATTTACCAGTTTTGGTTATTTCGAAAATGACGAAGACAACCTTACCACGTTGAAAGCAATCAAAGAAAGCTTGTCTGAATATGGGTTCGCCGTGATTGATTTTATGAACGTGGCCCAAGTCTTGAACACATTGGTTCCAGAAGAGACAAAAACGGTCGACGACATCGATTTTCACATCAAACGATATTTGAAAGACGGATATATCTTTAAAGAAATTGACTTTGAAGATAAAGGTCAAAGTTTTCACTTTACTGAAAGAGTAAAAGCCTTAACTCTGAACGATTTTGAAATCTTAATGGAAGAAGCAGGAATTTACCTGTTAGATATTTTTGGAGATTACAAGTTGAAAAAGTTCCACAAAACGGAAAGTGAAAGATTAATTATGATTTTTAAATAGTCCATAGGGGAATTTGATGTTTTGTTTAATCGCAAACCAATTGTCAATCGAAGACCTTTTTAACCGATTCAATAATAGAAATGAATTACCTCTTACCGCTACTTTCGGTACTATTAGGATATATCGTAGCATTGGTTTTAAAACCACAAAACAAAACCAACTTGAAGCTGTTATTAGCCTTCAGCGGTTCTTTTTTACTCTCTTTGACTGTAATGCATTTACTACCAGAGGTATATGAAAGCGAAAATAGTCAAATTGGAGTTTTTATTATGATGGGAATTTTGTTCCAAATCATACTGGAGTTTTTCTCTCAAGGAGCAGAACACGGTCATGTACATGGACACGTCAATATGTCTCACATCCCATGGTTGTTGTTTGTCAGCTTGTGCATTCATGCCTTTTTAGAAGGTTTCCCACTTAGTGACCATCATGATTTAGCCGCAGGAATCGCAATACATCACCTGCCTATTGCTATTATCCTGACCACTTTTTTCATCAATTCTAATCTGAATAAAAAAGCGATTTTTGCTTTTATGATTACATTTGCCTTAATGACACCATTCGGAACATTTGCAGCTGATTATATGCCTATTTTAAATAACTATCATACTGAAATTACCGCAGTCGTCATTGGGATTTTATTCCATATCTCGTCAACAATAATTTTCGAAAGCAGCGAAGGACACAAATTTAATATTGCCAAAGTTTCCATGATTGTTTTAGGAATTCTACTGGCTTATTTTATATAATTCTATAACTTGGGCGTGCCCCTCATTAAAAAAAATCGGGTCGGGCTATACGCTTCAATCTTTTATTTTTAAAGAAAAAATAAAAGGATTTCCGCTGCTATCCCTCACGCAAACAATTTGGAATAACCCATTAATTGTTACTTCATCTAAAACTTTGTAACTTTGAATCTTTGCAACTCTGAATCACTATAAAAATGACATTCACTAAGACCACGGAACAGTCCTCAAAATACGAACATCTAGAAAAGATGTCTGTTACTGCATTGTTGTCCAACATCAATCAGGAAGACAAAACCGTTCCTTTTGCCATCGAAAAAGCATTGCCGCAAATAGAAAGTTTAGTGACTCAAATTGTCGCAAAAATGAAACTGGGAGGCAGACTTTTTTACATAGGTGCGGGAACTTCAGGACGTTTGGGAGTTGTGGATGCATCAGAGTGCCCACCTACCTTTGGTGTCCCTTTTGACCTGGTTGTAGGTATTATTGCCGGCGGTGATGCGGCCATTCGCAGAGCGGTGGAAAATGCAGAAGACAACGCCACACAAGCTTGGAGAGATTTAACGGAGTACAATATAAACGAGAATGACGTTGTAATAGGAATTGCGGCCTCGGGAACAACGCCCTATGTCATTGGTGGACTGCAGGCTTGTAATGAAAATAACATTGTAACGGGAAGCATTTCTTGCAACGCAGGAAGTCCCCTTTCCGAAACTGCAAAATTCCCAATCGACGTGGTCGTAGGCCCAGAATTTGTTACTGGAAGTTCAAGAATGAAAGCAGGAACGGCCCAAAAATTAGTGCTCAACATGATATCGACGGCAACGATGATTCAATTGGGAAAAGTAAAAGGAAACAAAATGGTCGATATGCAATTGAGCAATAGAAAACTGGTTGACCGCGGCATAATAATGATCATAGGAGAAATTCCCGTCAGCTATGAAGAAGCAGCTGAATTATTAAATATACACGGAAGTGTCAGAAAAGCAGTTGACTCTTATAACAGTAAGTATTAGGCTTTTTTTAGTAAATAAAATAAAATGCAACTTTAAATAAAAATTAATGGGAACAAATAAAGCAGTCTTATCCAAAGGAATAAAATATTTAGCGGGCACTTTACCCCTGTTCTTTATTGGTCCATCATTGATTTATAATGCGTTTATGAATAAACAAAACCTATGGCATTATCTTGTTTTGGCAATCGGAATCATCGCATGCCTAGGCGCTATGTTTCTTATGTATATGGGATTGAAAACAATTATCAAAAGCTTATTTGACAACTAATGGACGATCTTATTCATATTCAAAAGACTTTTGAAAAAGTTGTTTTCATCAACAAGAAAGTTAACAACAGGGAATTTGAGGACTGTACCTTCAAAAATTGTGACTTCTCTAACAGTGACTTCTCAAGTAATACTTTTATGGATTGCGAATTCATCGACTGCAATCTTTCGATGACACAACTGCGCGGTACAAGTTTAAAAACTGTCAACTTTAGTAATTGTAAATTATTGGGGATTGAATTTCAGGGCTGCACAGACTTCTTGTTTGGAGTTAATTTTCAGGATTGCGTTCTGGACTACTCTTCCTTCGCAAATAAGAAAATGCCCAAAACAAAATTCAACAACTGTTCTATGAAAGAGGTTAGTTTTATAGGAACCAACCTTACACAATCCGTTTTTGACAACTGTAATTTAGATAACGCCATTTTTAACGATACCCAACTAAAGGAAGTCAACTTTGTGACTGCTTACAATTATAAAATCGATCCCGAGTTTAACCCAATGAAAAAAGCCCGTTTTTCCACTCAAGGCATACCGGGACTTTTGGATAAATATGATATTAAAATTCAATAAAAAAAATATGAATATAAAAAGCGTACTATTATTACCACTACTACTATTAGTTGTTTCTTGCTACAATGTGGAACACAACTGTAAAAATTTTAAAACAGGTAAATTCAGTTTTGAATATGAGGTCGATGGCGAAAAAAAAATAACCCTGTTTGAACGAAATGACAGCATCGAAATCGAAACTTTTGAGGGTAAGACAGACACTGCGTCGATACGATGGGTAAATGATTGCGAGTACATTTTGAGAAAATTACACCCCAAAAACATGGCGGAAGAAAAAGCAATAGATATGAAGATTTTATCAACATCTGGAAATACCTATACCTTTGAATTTGGAATGGTAGGCAGTGACCAAAAGCAAAAAGGAGTCGTTACAAAAATCGGAGATTAAAATCTCCTTGTATATGTTAGATTCGCACTTTTAATAAATTAACAGCTTACAAAAATGGAAGTATTTTTAAATCCTGATGCTTGGATTGCCTTACTAACACTAACCTTTCTAGAAATTGTTCTGGGGATTGACAATATTATTTTCATTTCGATTGCAACGGGTAAACTGCCAATAGAAAGCCGCAAAAAGGCAACTAAAATAGGGATGTTTTTAGCCATGTTCATGAGAATTGCGCTTTTGTTTGGAATTAACTTATTAATACAAATGAAGGCACCTTGGTTCAGCATAAACCTAAGTTGGTTCTCTGCCGGAATAACGGGACAAAGTATCATTCTATTCTTGGGGGGGCTATTCCTTATTTATAAAAGTACCATTGAAATTCGCGAAAAAGTAGACGAAAAAGGCCATGAAGAAAAGGAACTTGGTAAGGCAGCGACAAAGTCATTTCAGAATGTATTATTGCAAATAATTATGATTGACTTGGTTTTCTCTTTTGACAGTATTCTTACTGCCGTAGGGATGACTAATGGAGTTGAAGGGGCTTTATACATTATGATTACGGCTGTTGTGATTTCCGTTTTAATAATGATGCAGTTTGCCGTTCCCGTGGGTAGTTTTGTAAATAGACATCCATCTATTCAGATCTTAGGACTTTCGTTCTTAATTTTAATTGGGATGATGCTGCTTACTGAAAGTGCTCATTTATCTAATGCGCTAATTCTTGGCAGTCATGTAACGCCAGTTCCAAAAGGCTATCTGTATTTTGCCATTTCATTCTCCTTATTTGTTGAAGTATTGAACATGAAGGTTTCTAAAAAGAAAAAATAATAGAACACTAGTACTAAGAAAAAAGCTTCCGCATTAGGAAGCTTTTTTTTTAAAACAAGATGATTTGACCGTCTTCATCGCGTTGCACATCGGAATCATCACTATTTGATTCTCCTTTAGCACGGACTTCTTTGACTTCCACAGGAACCTCATAAGGAAGGGATTCCTTAAGATTCACTTGCTTTAGCTTATCAGTTGTTAATTGATTCCCAATTGCTTTAAATCCCTTTACAGCAATAAAATCTTCGATATCGATAGTGATGCTTTCTTTTTGCACTCCCTTAATTTTTGGAAAAACTAATTCGGCTACAGGACGATAATCCGTTGATACAATTTCTAATTGTGACTTTGGATGTTCTGTGATAAAGCTCTCCTCTTTATTTTCGGTTTCCACCAAGAAGCGCTTCACATAATAGCGGGCTTTCTCTCCATCATAATAAATAGCAGAGATTGGTTTTTTAGGAACCCATTTTTCTAACACTATCATATCCTCGTCAAAATGTGTAGATAATTCAGGCGTCACTACTTTCAGTTTCCCTGATTGCTGGATGATCAAAATTTTATCACTTGGTCTAAATTCGCCCAATAATTCTCCTCTTCCATCAACATTCAATCGTTGTACGGTATCGTCATACCAAACTTTTCTTGGCAGCAGAGTCGAAATTCCTTTTTCCTTAATTTCGATTTTCTTGATTGGATATTTAGAAGCTAAATTCCCTTTCGAGGTACGACCTTTGATCGCTAAGTTAGCAAAATCGATGTCAAATTTCAATTTTTTTATAGTTCCTACCTGACGCAACAGCACCGTAATTACTTCCGCTTCGCCGTTTGGATTACAGGTGAAGTAAAGAATCTGCGATCCTTTGGTACCATTGGTCAAATCGTATAATTTATCCCTTGTCACACCTGTAACATTAAATCGCTTAATATAGGAAGGGCCTGATTTACCGTCACGATAAATCACATTATAAATGGTACGCTTGTCGCTTTTATCAAAAATAGCAAGGTGAATAATGTCTTTACCTACAAAGGTTTTGGCATCCACTTTAGTCACCATCATATTACCATCTCGTAGAAAAACAATTACATCATCAATATCAGAACAATCCGTAACGTATTCGTCTTTTTTCAAGCTAGTTCCTAGAAATCCTTCTGCTTTATTGACATACAATTTAGTATTTCTCAAAACTACTTTTGTAGCTTCAATATCGTCAAAAACACGAAGCTCTGTCTGTCGTTCTCTTCCTTTTCCGTATTTCTCTTTTAGTTTGGCAAAATAAGCAATTGCAAAATCAATCAGATTTTCTAAGTCGTGTTTTACTTGCTCAATATTCCCTTCAAGAGCTTCAATTTTGTCCTGCGCTTTGTTACTGTCGAATTTAGAGATACGCATGATTCTGATATCCAATAAACGTAGAATATCTTCCTCAGTAACGGCACGTTTTAAATGCTTGACATGTGGTTTTAAACCATCATCAACTGATTTCAAAACACCTTCTCGGGTAGTTTGATCTTCAATATCACGGTAAATTTTGTTTTCGATGAAAATGCGTTCCAAAGACAAAAAATGCCATTGTTCTTCCAATTCACTCAATTGAATTTCGAGTTCGCTTTTAAGCAACTGAACGGTTCTATTAGTTGAAATTTTCAACATATCCGAAACTCCAATAAACAAAGGTTTATTATCTTCAATCACACAGCCTAATGGAGCCACTGAAGTTTCACAAGCAGTAAAAGCAAATAAAGCATCGATAGTTTTATCTGGAGAAACACCAGGAAAAAGATGAATTAAAATCTCAACATTAGCGGCAGTATTATCCTCAATTTTTTTGATCTTGATTTTTCCTTTTTCATTGGCTTTCAAGATACTATCAATCAAGGTCGTCGTATTAGTCGAAAACGGAATCTGGGTAATCACTAAGGTGTTTTTATCCATCTGCCCTATTTTGGCACGTACTCGGACACGACCACCGCGCAGACCATCATGATAATTAGACACATCAGCAATACCTTGTGTCATAAAATCTGGATAAATCGTAAAGGGTTTTCCTTTCAGGATTTTTATAGACGCATCGATGAGTTCGTTAAAATTGTGAGGTAAGACCTTCGTAGAAAGCCCCACTGCAATTCCCTCTGCGCCAGAAGCAAGTAATAACGGGAATTTTACAGGCAAGTTATTCGGTTCTGCTCTCCTACCGTCATAAGACATTCCCCAATCCGTAATTTTTGGACTGTATAAAACTTCTAAGGCAAATTTAGACAGACGTGCTTCGATATAACGAGATGCTGCTGCGCTATCACCAGTGAGGATATTACCCCAGTTTCCTTGACAATCAATCAGCAATTCTTTTTGGCCTATTTGTACCATGGCATCCCCAATACTAGCATCCCCGTGAGGGTGATACTGCATAGTGTGTCCTACCACATTCGCTACTTTATTATAACGACCGTCATCTAACTCTTTTAAGGAGTGCATGATCCTGCGTTGCACCGGTTTAAAACCATCTTCAATTGCGGGAACTGCACGTTCTAAAATAACATAAGAAGCATAATCCAAAAACCAGTCTTTGTACATTCCAGTAACTTTGGTAATGGTATCGTGCTCGCCTTCTTGAGTATCATAAAAATGTCCTTCCGGTTTTTTTTCTTCTTGTCGCCCTTCTGGATTTATATTTTCTTCTTCGTCCATGTATCTTTTTTGGATTGTATGAGCATTCCCTTTATCAACTTTACACTATTTATTATACTGCTTCGGCTACATCCAGTTCCACCTTCAGGTTCTTTATAATGAACTCTTGACGGTCTGGTGTATTTTTCCCCATATAGAAAGACAACAGTTGCTCTACAGAAGTGTTTTTATCCATCATAATAGGATCTAATCGAATGTCTTCCCCAATAAAAAACTGAAACTCATCAGGAGATATCTCGCCTAAACCTTTAAATCGGGTAATTTCTGGCTTTGGTTTTAATTTTTCAATCGCCGCTTTTCTTTCATCATCAGTATAACAATAAATAGTTTCTTTCTTGTTTCTTACTCTAAAAAGAGGTGTTTGCAGTATGTATAAATGTCCTTCTTTAATTAATTCAGGAAAAAACTGCAAGAAAAATGTGATCAGCAATAATCGAATGTGCATTCCATCGACATCGGCATCCGTTGCAATTACGATATTATTGTAACGTAATTTTTCTAGTCCATCCTCAATATCTAATGCGGATTGCAATAAATTAAACTCCTCATTTTCATAAACAATTTTCTTGCTCATTCCGTAGGAATTTAATGGTTTTCCACGCAAACTAAAAACGGCTTGTGTATTTACATCCCTTGATTTAGTAATAGAACCCGAAGCCGAATCTCCCTCGGTAATAAAAAGAGTGCTCTCTAGGTTTCTTGGATTTTTAGTATCCGGAAGATGGGCACGACAATCTCTTAATTTCTTATTATGCAAATTCGCTTTTTTAGCGCGATCGGTTGCTAATTTTCTAATACCCGATAATTCCTTACGCTCTCTTTCGGCCTGAAGAATTTTTCGCAATAATGCTTCCGCTATTGGAGCATTTTTGTGTAAAAAGTTGTCTAAATTCGTTTTTACAAAATCATTTACAAAAGTTCGTACTGAAGGCATTCCTGGCTCAGATCCCATATCGGCTGAACCTAATTTAGTTTTCGTTTGTGATTCAAAAACAGGCTCCATCACTTTGATGCTTATCGCTGTAACGATAGATTTTCGAATATCAGAAGCTTCAAAACTTTTGTTATAAAATTCCCTTATAGTTTTCACAATAGCTTCGCGATAAGCCGCTAAATGCGTTCCTCCTTGGGTAGTGTTTTGTCCATTTACAAATGAATGGTATTCTTCGCTATATTGTGTTTTACTATGTGTTAAGGCAATTTCTATATCTTCCCCCTTCAAGTGGATGATTGGGTATTCTAAATCTTCAGTACTAATGGTTTCTTCCAATAAATCTTTCAATCCATTTTCAGAATAATACTTTTCGCCATTGAACAATATGGTCAACCCATTATTTAGGTAACAATAGTTCTTCAACATTTTAATTACATACTCGTAGCGGAATTTGTAATTTTTAAAAATCGCTTCATCCGGAATAAAAATTACTTTGGTTCCTTTTCGTTTCGTGGTATCAATAATCTCTTCTTCGAGAACCAAATTCCCCGCAGAAAACTCGGCAGCCTTTTGCTTTTCATCCCGAACAGATTCGACGCGGAAATAGTTAGATAGTGCATTTACTGCTTTTGTTCCAACTCCGTTCAAACCAACTGACTTCTTAAAAGCCAAAGAATCATATTTACCCCCAGTATTCATTTTAGAAACTACGTCAATCACTTTCCCAAGCGGAATTCCGCGACCGTAATCTCTAACGGTGACCGTTTTCTCTTTAATCGTAACCTCAATCGTTTTACCAGCTCCCATGACGAATTCATCGATGCAGTTGTCTAATACCTCTTTTAGAAGAATATAAATACCATCATCAGACGAAGAACCATCCCCTAATTTTCCAATATACATACCAGGACGCATACGGATGTGCTCTTTCCAGTCAAGTGAACGAATATTATCTTCGGTATATTGATTTTGATCTGACATTTTGAATATTAACGATTTGCTGCTAATGTAGTGTAAATTGATAAAAATTAAAAGAGGATACCATCAAAGTTATCAAGAATGATATTTACATTTTCTATTTAAAGATTGAAAAATTAAAAGATTAAAAAAACTTAAAACGCTTTAACAATTTCTTTCAACTGATTATCCAATTCGGAATTAGAAATTTTACCGTTTTCAAGATCAAAATTAGCCTCAAAACTAGGCAATGAAAACGTTGCTTTAATATTTCCTCCATAAAATGGAAAAGCATTTTTAGCTACTCCTAATACAATTGCACCTCCTCTTGCACCCGGCGAAGTTGCCATAAGCAGCATGGGTTTATTTTGAAAAACCTTGGCATCTATTCTGCTGCACCAATCAAAAATGTTTTTGAAAGCCACTGAATAATTCCCGTTGTTTTCTGCTAATGAAACTACTAAAATATCGGCACTAGAGATTTTGTCCAAAAAGGCTTGCGCCAATGGATGCTGCCCTATTCCTTTTTCAATATCGACGCTAAAAATTGGCATTTGAAAATCATTTAAATCCAATACTTCTACTTCGGCATTATTAAATAAATGAGCGGCGTACGTTGCTAATTTTTTATTGATGGAATTTTTACTGGGGCTTGCGCCAAAGGCTATAATTTTCATAGTTCTAGTTTTTTATAAAAATAGTGAAATTAGACCACAGTTTAAACCTATTGAAAAGAAAGTAGAACACAGATTTATACCGACTTTTTTAAAACACCGTTAATTCGCTGATTTTTAAAAAAATTTCCATTTTCTATTCTCTCTTTTCTATTCTCCCTTTTCTATTCTCTTTATTCTATTCTCTTTATTCTATTCTCTTTATTCTATTCTCTCTACTCTATTTTCAACCCTCTCGCCTCTTTACCCCAGATTGAAACGAAAAGCATTTTAGCAGGATTGCCTATTTTTTTCATGGCAAAAAAGAGCGACCAGCGGAAGCTCCTTTATTGACTTAGAAAAAAAGGCAAGACGGAAAAATGCTGCAGTGGAAAGCTGGAATTAGGTCCATAAAAAAAACCTGCACAAATGACTCTTGCAGGTTTCTTTCTATATTCCATTCTCTTTATTCTATCTTCTCGAGACAAAAACTACACGTTAAATCTAAAGTGCATTACATCTCCATCCTTAACTATATATTCTTTTCCTTCTACTTTGAATTTTCCAGCCTCTTTACATTTAGCCTCCGAACCGTAATGAACGAAATCTTCGTATGCGATTACCTCAGCGCGAATGAATCCTTTTTCAAAATCAGTGTGAATTACTCCAGCAGCTTGCGGTGCTGTTGATCCAACGTCAATTGTCCATGCGCGAACTTCTTTTACACCTGCAGTAAAGTAAGTTTGTTGTTTCAATAATTTGTATGCTGCACGAATCAACACTGAAGCACCGGCCTCCGTTAAACCCATGTCTTCTAGAAAAACCTGACGCTCTTCATAGCTTTCTAATTCGGTAATATCCGCTTCAGCACCAACAGAAAGTATGATCACTTCGGCATCTTCATCTTTAACTAGTTCGCGAACTTGATCTACATATTTATTTCCGGTAACAGCTGAATTCTCATCAACATTACATACATACAAAACTGGTTTTGCAGTAATCAATTGAAAGCCCTCCATCAAAACTTCCTCATCAGGTCCTTGAGGGACAATAATTCTTGCTGATTTTGCTTGAAGCAAAGCTTCTCTAATTCTATCTAAGAGCGCTTTTTCAGTTTGCGCTTCTTTATTTCCAGTTTTAGCTGCACGATTTACTTTTTCCAAACGTTTTTCAACGTTCTCTAAATCTTTTAACTGCAACTCGATATCAATTGTTTCTTTATCACGAATAGGATTTACATTTCCGTCAACATGCACAATATTATCATTGTCAAAACAACGCAATACATGAATGATCGCGTTACATTCTCTAATATTTCCTAGAAACTGATTTCCTAAACCTTCTCCTTTACTTGCTCCTTTAACTAAACCAGCAATATCTACGATATCAACAGTCGCCATTTGAACGCGTTGTGGTTTAACCAATTCCTCTAATTTTTCCATTCTAGGATCTGGTACATTTACAACACCTATATTAGGTTCGATAGTACAAAAAGGAAAGTTGGCACTTTGCGCTTTTGCATTTGACAAACAATTAAATAATGTTGATTTTCCAACATTTGGTAATCCTACAATTCCTGCTTTCATGATATTTATGTTTACAAACAGCGCTTGACCGCTATCCGTTTTAGTATGTACTTTAAAAGTTTGCAAATATAAGATATAATGCAAATAATCAGCAATTTTTCAGAGTCCCTTTTCAACACAGACCCCACGTTTAAAAAAAACAATTTCTTTGATAGACAAATTACCGCTTTTAAAACACTTTCAACATTTACTTTTTCTTCATTCACGAGTTTATAAATCTGCAAAAAACAAAATCAATACAAACTAAGCAAATTAAGCGACAGTAGTATCTTTTGCGACAAACAAGCCGAAACTAGAGATACTAAAGCAGGTGGCACCTTAGATTCTAATTAAATTACATTCATTGCTTATTAGTACATCGCAAAACATAATTTAACTTCTAACTTACGATTATAAAACACCAATAAAACGCACGGTATATTATCGACGCTTTTATCATTTCAAACTTATCGTTAAACACCTAGACGACGCTTATTACGAATTTTATGTTTTATCATAATTAATTTCAGACAATAAACAAAAGGATTTCATTTTAATAAGACTATACGTTAATAAAACAATTAATCATCATAAATAGCTTACATGAGTACACTTATTTGCAACATTTTTTTAAAAAACACCCTTTTTTAGCCAATGTTTTGTTAAGAAAAATATATCTTAGCCGACGAATTAAACTAAACAAAAACCAAATTTAATTATGAAAAAAATTTCTTTATTATTTTTACTATTAAACGTCAGTTTCCTTTTTGCACAAAAAGAAATCTCTGGGGTTGTAAAAGACAATACCGGAGCGGCGCTTCCAGGTGTTAACATTGTCGAAAAAGGAACTACTAACGGAGTCTCTACAAACATTGATGGAGCATACAAGATTAAAGTTAGCGAAGGCGCTACACTAGTTTTCAGCTACATTGGATTTTCTAACGTTGAAAAAGCAGCAACAGGAACTACAGTAAATGTTGTTTTGTCTGAACAAGGCGGTCAAGAATTACAGGAAATTGTTGTTACAGGAAGTAGAACTGCTCCTAGAAGTAACACTACCTCTGCTTTACCAATTGATGTAATATCTTCAAAAGATTTAGCTTCTACAGGACAGGCTACTTTTGACAAAGCTTTACAGTACAAGATCCCATCTTTTAACACGGTACAAACACCGGTAAATGACGCGACTTCTTTACTAGATCCTTATGAAATAAGAAACATGGGACCAAGTAGAACTTTAATCCTTATCAACGGTAAACGTAAAAACTTAAGCTCATTGCTTTATGTTCAAACTTCTCCAGGACGTGGTGAAACAGGTGCGGATATATCTTCTATACCTACTGATGCAATTGAAAGAGTAGAGATACTTCGTGATGGTGCTTCAGCTCAATACGGTTCTGATGCAATTGCAGGAGTAATGAATATCATCTTAAAGAAAGATACTAAAGCTGGATCAGTAACCGTAAGAAGTGGAATGACTTCTGAAGGTGACGGAGAAATGTTAGGAGTAAGTCTTAACAATGGTTCTGAGGTAGGCGACGGTAAAGGTTTTGTAAACTATACTGTAGATTTCTCTAAAGTTTCTCAAGCAAACAGACCCGGTACAGTTGATGCTGCGGGTGAAGCTGCTGATTTTGGTGCATCGCTATCTGATGTGCAATCTTTCTTAGCAAAACAACCAGACGCAGGAAACATCAATGGTTCTCCTGAAACGGCTGCAGCTAAATTTTTAGTAAATGGTGGATTTGATTTATCTGAAGAAACACAACTTTATTATAACGCAGCATATGTGTACAAAAAAGTAAACTCTTTTGCTAACTACAGAACTCCATATTGGAGAACTTTAGCTGACTACCCTTACTTAAAAGATTTCTTTGGTAACGGTACAGATGCTTCTTACCAAGGTTATGTTCCAACATTTACAGGAGATTTGAATGACTATAATGCTACATTAGGTTATAAATCTGTAAAAGACGGATGGAACACTGACGCCAGTGTAACAGTTGGTGGAAACACACAAACATATTCAGTAGAAAATTCTCATAACAGATCTGACATTCAAGACGCTAATGGAGCTAATGTTTACTTAGAAAACAGTCCTATCGCTTTTAAACCAGGAGGAACATCATTCAACCACATCGTTGGGAATTTAGACATATCCAAAATATTATCTGACAAAATTAGTATTGGTTTTGGATCTGAGATTAGAACTGAAACTTTTGAAGTTATTGAAGGTGAACAAGCATCATGGGAAGGAATTGGAGCTGATTCATTTGCAGGAAACAGACCAGAAAATTCAGGAAAATGGAATCGTTATAACTTAGGTGGTTATTTTGATGTTGCTTACGATGTTACTAAAGATTTCTTAATCAACGGAACTGTTCGTTATGAAGATTATAGCGATTTTGGTGGTGCTACAGTATGGAAATTAAGCTCAAGATATAAATTTGCAGATGACAAAGTAACATTAAGAGGATCTGTTTCTACTGGTTTCAGAGCGCCTACTTTACACCAAATTTATACTCAAAAATCACAATACTCGTTTGTTGCAGGAGAAGGAATTCAAGTGAGTGGTTTAATCAACAACTCTTCACCACAAGCACGTATATTAGGTATTCCTAAATTAAATGCTGAAAAATCAACAAACATAACTGTTGGTATAGGAGCTAAACCTTCTAGAAACTTCAATTTTACAGTAGATTATTATAATATTAAAGTAGCTGATAGAATCGTTTTAGGAGATATTGTATCAACATCTTTTGGAGACGTTGCTTGGTTTGAAAACTCATTTGATTCAAGAACTTCTGGATTGGATGTTGTAGCTAATTACACAAACATCCAAATAGGAACAGGTAAATTAGACTTTAATCTATCAGGAAATGTTACTATCCAAAACGAAAGAATCTCTCCTGTAGCAAGCAATAATTTTAGCGGGACTTTAGACGCTTTAATGTTTACTTCAAGACCAGATACAAAATGGATTTTAGGAGCAAATTATGAAATCGGAAAATTTGGCTTCTCACTTAATAATACTTATTTCGGTAAAACCACCTTTAAACAAGCTGGTATGGATTCAAACTTAAGAACTGAATTTACTCCAAAAATTGTTACAGATTTAGGAATCTCTTTCTCAGCAACTGACAAATTAACTTTATCATTTAACGCAAACAACTTATTGAATGTGTTACCTGAATGGAAATTTAAAGCAGAGAATGCTGCTGGTACAGCATTATTAGCTGATGCAGCTCAAGTAAAAAATCAATCTAACTTGATTACTTTTAACCAACGTTATTCTCAAATGACGTATGATGGTTTCCACTTTAGCCAATTAGGAACAATGTTTAACTTATCGTTAAACTATAAATTCTAATTCGATTATCGAATTAACTCTAAAAAGGGCTATCCAATTGGGTAGCCCTTTTTTTATATACTATTTTTACATAAGTTTACAGATCAATCAATTCCTAGTGTCCTATTTAACTGCCTATACTATAATTACACTACGATTAGAACTAATGTAAATTTCAAATCAGAAAATATGGCAAATCTTTATGACGGAAAAATGGCGGCAATCTATGATGCTATGTATCAGAGCTTCGTTGATTATAATGAAGAGTATGACTTCTACAATTCCTTTATTCAGGAAAACAACTGCAAAACAATACTAGAAATAGGAAGCGGTACAGGTAACTTGGCCAAACGGTTTATGGAACATGGGCAGCGATATATAGGACTGGATTATAGCCAAAGTATGATTGCTATCGCCCGGGAAAGAAATGAGGATTGTACTTTCATTCACGGGGACATGCGGGATTTTAATCTTGAGAAACAAGTCGACGCCATTATTATAACTGGGCGCTCCACGAGTTATCTAACTACTAATGAAGATGTGAATGAAACCTTCGCTTCATTGTTCAACAACCTAACCAAAAAAGGCATAATCGTATTTGATTTTATAGATGCAAACCGCTTCATACCATTTATGAAGGAAAATCAAAAAATCACACATCAAGCTGATTACGAAAGAATAAATTACATGAGGGAAAGCCACTGGGAAACAACTAGTGCAGATAATTTTATGGTGGAATGGACTGCAAAATACTACACAGTTATAAATGCTAAAAAAGATCTAATAGCAGATGATTTTTCTACTCTTCGCGTATTTACACTAAATGAAATACAACTGTTCCTATATTTAAATAATTTTGAAATCGTAAAAACGATAGACCGAAAAACATACGCTTATGACACCTACGTCATTGTAGCAAAAAAAAGAACTTCTGCAACTTAGCAATATCAATTAGTTTTTTGTTGTCAAGAATAACGAAGTCATCAAATATTCTGTTTAGAAAAAAACCAAACATCATTTTGAGTAATATAGTTCTTCTGGCAATAATTCATCAGATATATGACGAAAAAATAGACTCAATTGTATAAACTCTACACAGTATCCGCAAAATAGTTTTAAGTAAAAAAAAACCTGAGTCAGTGACTCAGGTTTTTATTACGCTCTTCTTTAAAGCTCTATTCGTTATGAAGATATGCTTGTCTGTTAAGTAAGGTCTCTTCTGTCTCGACATGCTCATCATCCGGCACGCAGCAGTCTACAGGACAAACAGCAGCACATTGCGGTTCGTCGTGAAAACCTTTACATTCTGTACACTTTCCAGGTACAATGTAATATACTTCATCTGAAATTGGCGTTTGGGCCGCATCGGCGTCAACCTCGGTACCGTCGGGTAAAATTACCTTACCTGTTAGTTTAGTCCCATCTTTATATCTCCAGTCGTCTGCTCCTTCGTATATCGCTGTATTGGGGCACTCTGGTTCGCATGCGCCACAATTGATACATTCATCAGTTATTATAATTGCCATTTGCTATATTATTTGTTATTCGAGCCAAAAAAAACATCTTAAATGGCTTTTGACTTTAAGACTTTTGACTTTCGAATTATTAAAGCCTACTTTTGTGCAAAATTACAATCAAAACTATTCATAAGCAAACATTATGACATTAGAAACAAAAAAAAGCGTTTTTGTTGAATTAGGAAAATTTTTAAGTCAATTTTCTGAAGACACTAGCTCCAGAAAAGCAACTGTACTGCATAACGATCTATTTTTTGACGATTTTATAAAATTAATAAAGCTGTCCCAGTCCCATAATGGATGGTATACGCCAGAACAGGTATACTTCTCCATTAATTCATGGGCCAAAGCACTGACTGAAGTAAATTTGGAAAAATGGCTTTCTGCCTATGAAATTGACTCTACAAAACAAAAAAAAATCGCTCTAATCTTAGCTGGAAATATCCCATTAGTAGGTTTTCATGATTTTTTATCTGTTTTGATTACAGGCAACTCAGTTCTAGTAAAAACATCTTCAAACGATCAACATTTACTCCCTTTTATAGCCAAATATATCACATCAATTGAACCTGAGTTTCTTGATAAAATCACCTTTGTGGAGGGAAAACTAGAACATTTTGACGCTGTTATCGCTACTGGAAGTAATAATACTGCCCGTTATTTTGAATATTATTTTAAAGATAAACCTTCTATAATCAGAAAAAGCAGGAACTCAGTTGCTGTATTAAATGGCACTGAAAATAAGGAGCACTTGATTGCTTTAGGGGAAGATATATTCCGATATTTCGGCTTGGGATGTCGCAATGTGTCGAAACTTTTTGTGCCAAAAGGCTATACATTTGAAGCTTTTTTTGAAGCAATTTTTGCATACCAAGAGGTCATTCATTATGAAAAATACGCCAACAATTATGACTACAATAAGGCCGTATTTTTAATGAGTAATTTCAAGCTGCTGGACAACGGTTTTTTAACTCTAAAAGAAGATAAAAGCCACGCCTCCCCTATTTCTAGTGTATTTTACGAATTCTATGATAACATCGAAGATCTACAGACTCGCTTAAGCTCAGAAAACGAGCAATTACAGTGTATCGTAAGCAATAAACTGATAGAAAACTCAATTGCTTTTGGACAAACACAGTATCCAAATTTATGGGATTATGCAGATAACGTAGACACTATATCGTTTTTGTTAACAACATAGGCCAAATTAGCGCAATTATTGCGAATTATTTAACACTTTTTAAACTCCTATTCCCGAAATTTGCTTTTTAATTTTTTGGACATAAACTACACCATGAAAAAACACAACTACAGCGCAGGACCATGCATTTTACCACAAGAAGTTTTTGAAAAATCAGCACAAGCTATTTTAAATTTTAATGACTCTGGCTTATCTATTTTAGAAATTTCACACAGAAGCAAAGATTTTGTTGCGGTGATGGACGAAGCAAGATCACTTTCTATTGAATTATTAGGACTGGAAGGCAAAGGCTACAAAGCTCTTTTCCTGGCAGGTGGGGCAAGTCTAGAATTTTTAATGGCGCCTTATAACATGATGAAAGAAGGAGGTAAAGCTGCTTATCTTGATACGGGAACATGGGCAAGTGGGGCAATAAAAGAGGCTAAATTCTTTGGAGAGACAGTTGTTGTGGCTTCTTCAAAAGAACAAAATTACAATCATATACCAAAGGGCTATACTGTCCCTGCTGATGCTGATTATTTTCACTGCACTAGTAACAATACAATTTTTGGTACACAAATGAAGGAATTCCCATCGCTAGACATGCCAATAGTTTGCGATATGAGTTCTGACATATTTTCAAGGGTATTGGATTTTTCAAAATTTGATATAATCTATGCTGGAGCACAAAAAAATATGGGGCCTGCAGGTACTACTCTAGTAATTGTCAAAGAAGAAGTTCTTGGCAAATCAGGTAGAACTATTCCAGGCATATTAGATTACGAAAAGCATATTAAAGCAGAGAGTATGTATAACACTCCTGCCGTTTTTCCAGTTTACGCTTCATTGTTGACTTTACAATGGTTAAAAAAACTAGGTGGAGTTGCAGCAGTTGAAAAATTGAATAACGCAAAAGCGGAGTTACTTTATACTGAAATAGACAGAAACCCTTTATTCAAGGGAGCTGCAGCTGTTGAGGACCGTTCTACTATGAATGCGACTTTCTTATTGAATGATTCAGCACATACAGAAACTTTTGATGCAATGTGGAAAGCAGCGGGGATTTCTGGTATACCAGGACACCGCTCAGTAGGTGGCTACAGAGCTTCTATGTATAATGCACTTCCTATAGAAAGTGTGCAGGTTTTAGTAGATGTTATGCAGGCTTTGGAGAAAGCAATTTAAAAATTAAACTATTGAATGATTATTAGGTTTTAAAAGTCAATTTATAATCATACACTACACAAAAAAACAGATTGAATCTTTAAATTTTTGATCTTAAAATATAAAAAAAATGAAAGTATTAGCAAACGACGGAATTTCAAAAAGTGGAATTGTAGCTTTAGAAAAAGGTGGATATGAAGTAATAACAACAAAAGTAGCGCAGGAACAAGTTGCTAATTTTGTAAATGAGAATAACGTAAACGTAGTATTAGTTAGAAGCGCAACTAAGGTTCGTAAAGATATTATTGATGCTTGCCCTGGATTAAAAATCATTGGTCGTGGTGGTGTAGGAATGGACAATATTGACGTAGACTATGCCAAAAGTAAAGGTATTCACGTAATCAACACGCCTGCGTCTTCATCAGAATCTGTGGCCGAATTAGTTTTTGCTCACTTATTTTCTGGAGTTCGTTTTTTACATGATTCAAATAGAAACATGCCTCTTGAAGGAGACTCAAACTTTGATGGTTTGAAAAAAGCATATGCAAACGGTGTTGAATTAAGAGGAAAAACATTAGGGATTGTAGGAATTGGACGTATCGGTCAAGCTACTGCAAAAATGGCTCTTGGTTTAGGGATGAAAGTAATCGCTGCAGATAGTTTTATTCCACAAGTTGACGTTAAAGTGGTCTTTTTTGATGGACAATCAATCACTACATCAATTGTTTCTCAATCATTAGAATCTGTATTCAAAGAAGCTGATTTTATTACTTTACACGTTCCTGCTCAAGATGGTTATATCATCGGTGAAAAAGAATTGGCTATCATGAAAGATGGCGTAGGTATCGTAAACTGTGCTCGTGGTGGTGTTATTGATGAAGTAGCGTTAGTAAAAGCATTAGATAGTGGAAAAGTTTTATTTGCTGGATTGGACGTTTTTGAAAATGAACCAACACCAGAAATGACTATTTTAATGAATCCAAAAATTTCATTAACTCCTCATATTGGGGCTGCTACAGCAGAAGCTCAAGATAGAATTGGTACTGAATTAGCTTCGCAAATTATCAGCATATTAGGTTAGTATTTTTTGACTTAAATAATAAAAAGGGATTCGTTAAACACCGTTTAATGAATCCCTTTTTACATATAATACCATTAACGCCATTACCATTCTAAACTTCTTAAAGGATTTTTATTTATCCCTGAAACAACAACGAATATATAATTAATTTCGTAAATTTAGTGCTAATTTAATACAGCCATGAAAAATCACATTTACATAGCGGGGATTATATTAGCTATTATTACAAGCTGTAACAGTTCGAAATCAGTTGTCTCACAATCAGATCAGCCTCTTTCTTCACAAAGCGATACAGTCAGAATTGCGAATGATCAATTAGAATACGAAGTAATCATTATTGACCCAGGTTTTAGTACCTGGCTCGCTTCAAGGGCCTTCCCAAGAAGTTACCACTCCGAGAGTTATTTAGTGAGTAAAAATACAATTTGGATAAGTGAATGGAACAATCGGGTTTTACAACCTTTTCGCTATAATTCCAATTTATATGAAATGTCAATCAGCTATGATCCCAATATTAATTACGGCTATGAAGTGAATTATTTAATTTACAACTATCTAGTATATTTTCAAAATACCTACAAACAAAAACTTTTTGGCTACGTCCCTCCGAGATAATGTAACTATCTTTGCAACTGTTATAAATGAAAATGAAGGCATTAAAAAAACGTTGGGGCATTGAATCCAATCTGCAACTCAGCATTATATTTATCGTTTTTGCAATTACGGGTTCCACATCAGCATGGCTATCGAAACCGGTTTGCTTTTGGTTGGGAATTATAAAAGAAGACTTTGGCTTTTGGCATACACCAGCACGATTGATTATAATTTTCCCACTCTACCAAGTTCTATTAGTATTAATTGGTTTTGTTTTTGGCCAATTCAAATTCTTTTGGGCCTTCGAGAAAAAAATGCTTAAACGCCTGGGCTTAGGCTTCCTCTTTAAAGATTAATCTTCTTAATAATTAATCCTGTTTTTTAATCCAATAATTATAAATCCAAGTTAACGTAAAGGAAGGAATAATGTCCGTAAATGGAATAACCTCCTCCAGAAACGCAACAACGGCTCCAACTTTTCCAACAGTACCTTGATACATCCTTGTCATTAAATAGGCTGTTATTGGAGCCCAAATCACATCGGAAAACTCGCCGACCATGGGTACTGTGAAGGAAAGCATTCCAATGGCGTCAAACAAAAGCCCAAGAAATAGATTTCTTCTTTTAAGCTTTCTATTTAGTACTTTGAACTCCTCTGTCGTCATTCTCTAAATATGATTTTTCCGTTTCGAGGCTATCCCTTTTCTATTTACTTTTGAGTTTATCTCCATATAACTTTTTCAATTTATCTATCTTAGGAGTAATGATATAGGAACAATAACCCTGCGATTTATTGTCGTTGTAATAATTCTTGTGGTAATCCTCCGCTACATAAAACTTAGATGCCGCAGAAACTTTAGTGACTACTGTTTTTCCAAAAGTATTTTCTTTTGTCATTAAGTCGATATAGTCTTCAGAAATCTTTTTCTGCTTTTCGTTATGATAAAATATTTCGCTTCTGTATTGGGTACCCACATCATTTCCTTGACGGTTTAACGTTGTAGGATCATGTGTTGCAAAAAAGATCTCCAACAATTCACCAAATGCCATTTCATTAGGATCAAAAGTGATTTCGATCGCTTCTGCATGCCCTGTTTCTCCACCGCAAATTTCTTTATATGTTGGATTAACTGTTTTTCCGCCTATATATCCTGGAACCACACTTTTTACTCCTTTTAACTCTAAAAATACCGCTTCTGTACACCAGAAGCATCCGCCAGCAAATGTCGCTACTTCCATTCCTTCTTGTAATCCCATTTTTATCTTTAATTTAAGTTATTTCAAATTTAGGCTATTAAAGACGCTCGGACAGTCCTATTAACTAAAATTTATTATCTGACCATAATATAATACTAAAAAACTTTGTTTCTTTGTGGAAAACGGTTCAAATGATACATGCAAAAAATTTAAATAAATATTATGACCAACTCCATGTTTTAAAAGGTGTTGATTTGCATATTCAAAAAGGAGAAATCGTATCTATAGTAGGAGCTTCTGGCGCAGGTAAAACTACACTTTTACAAATTCTTGGAACTTTGGACAAACCAAGCCCAAGTAATGATATCATGCTACGCATTAATGATGAGGATATTTTGACTATGAACGATAAAAACTTGTCTAAATTTAGAAACTTAAATTTAGGTTTTATCTTCCAATTCCATCAACTATTACCTGAATTCACAGCCCTAGAAAATGTCTGTATCCCTGCATTTATCGCTAATAAATCAAAACTGGAAACCGAAACTGAAGCGAAAAAATTATTGAATTATTTAGGACTTTCTCACCGAATAAATCACAAACCCAATGAACTTTCTGGCGGTGAACAACAACGCGTCGCCGTTGCTAGAGCTTTAATAAACAAGCCAGCCATCATTTTTGCCGATGAGCCTTCGGGAAACTTGGACACATCCTCTGCCGAAAACTTACACCAATTGTTTTTTAAATTACGTGACGAATTAGGACAAACATTTGTCATTGTTACCCATAATGAAGAATTAGCCAATATGGCCGACAGAAAATTAGTAATGATAGACGGCTTAATAAGCAATTAAACAGGCTTTAAACTCATTTGAAACTAAGATCAATTATAGCATTCCCTTTTAAACAAAAAAATGAATCATTCTGAGCTCAAATCCTTCTTAGACGAAAAAGTAATTCAATACAACACCCTTGATTTTATAGAAAGTGATCCCGTGCAAATTCCGCATTTATTTACTCAAAAAGAAGATATAGAAATTGCTGGATTCTTGAGTGCAACAATAGCTTGGGGAAACCGCACAATGATCATCAGAAACTCGCATAAAATGATGGATTTAATAGGAAATGCACCTTATGATTTTGTAATGTCCCATAAAGAAGAGGACTTGGCAAAATTAGAACATTTTGTGCACCGCACCTTTAACAGTCATGATTTTACTTTCTTTATTAAAAGCTTAAAAAATATTTATCAAAACCATAATGGCTTGGAAAGCGTATATTCTAAAAACCAGCAATTAGAAACTATGCAAAAAAGCATTTCAGACTTCAAGAAAATATTCTTTGAAATTCCGCATCAGTACCGAACCCAAAAGCATGTATCGGACCCCATGAACAATTCAGCTGCCAAACGCATCAACATGTTTCTGAGATGGATGGTACGTCAAGACAATAAAGGAGTCGATTTGGGAATCTGGAAAAGTATTTCTCCAGCTTCGTTATCGTGCCCACTTGATGTTCATAGCGGAAATGTAGCACGCAAGCTAGGTTTGTTGACAAGAAAGCAGAATGACGGTAAGGCAGTGGCTGCATTAGATTTAAAACTTAGAGAATTGGACCCAAATGACCCCGTAAAATATGATTTTGCTTTATTTGGTTTGGGAGTATTTGAAGGGTTTTAATTCCTTTATTTTTATTGTATTAGACTCACAAAAGTAATTATAGATAGTGCTATAAATTCAAATTTCATCTTTACTTTCAAAAAGACTACCTTTGCAAAAAAATTAAGCAAATGACCACTTTTGATCAATTCAAACTTCCTAAATCCGTACAAAAAGCAGTTGACGATTTAGGATTTACAAAACCTACTCCTATTCAGGAAAAAACTTTCTCCGTAATCATGTCTGGTCGCGATATGATGGGGATTGCTCAAACAGGAACAGGTAAGACATTTGCCTATTTATTGCCACTACTAAAATTATACAAATTTACAGAAGGCCATACTCCCAAAATAGTAATCTTAGTGCCCACTCGTGAACTTGTAGTTCAGGTTGCAGAAGAAGTGGAGAAATTGACCAAATACATGTCAGTTCGTACTGTAGCAATTTTTGGTGGTGTTAATATCAATACCCAAAAAACAACCGTATATAAAGGTTGTGATATTCTGGTAGGAACACCAGGAAGAATAATGGATTTAACATTAGACAATGTGATCCGTTTTGAAGACATGCAAAAACTCGTTATTGATGAGTTTGATGAAATGCTGAATTTGGGTTTTCGTACTCAATTGACAGCTATTTTAGCTATGATGCCCAGAAAACGTCAAAACATTCTGTTTTCAGCAACGATGACTGATGAAGTGGATGCTATTTTGAATGACTATTTTGATTATCCTGAAGAAGTTACGCTTTCTGCGTCTGGAACTCCATTAGAGAATATCAAGCAGATTTCGTATGATGTTCCTAACTTTAATACGAAAGTAAACCTGTTAAAGCATTTTTTACAGAACAATGAAGACATGAGTCGTGTTTTGGTATTTGTTAACAACAAGAAAATTTCAGATATGCTCCATGAGCGTATCGAAGAAGATTTTGAGGGACAATTTGGCGTAATACACTCCAATAAATCTCAAAATTACCGTTTGAGTACCATGGCATCTTTTCAAGAAGGAAATCTTCGTGGTCTTATTACAACAGATATTATGGCTAGGGGGTTAGATATTTCGAATATTACACATGTAATCAATTTCGAAATGCCAGACATGCCAGAACTATATATGCATAGAATTGGTAGAACGGGTCGTGCCGATAAAACAGGTACTGCGATTAGTTTTATTGCTCCTCGTGAAGAAGAGTATAAAGTAGAGATCGAAGTCTTGATGAATATGGAATTGGAAATCGAGCCATTCCCCACTGAAGTTGAAGTTTCCTCAAAACTGATTGAACCGGAGAAAGAACGACAAGTAGTCAAGTTCTTAACGAAAAAGAAGAAGCTTGAAGGAGATGGCGCTTTCCAAGAGAAAAGTAAAAAGAATAAGAAAGTCAATTTGGGTGGACCTGGAGTAACTAAGAAAAAAACTCATGGATCTGTCAACCGTAATATGTTAAAAACAAGAGACAAAAAGCGAAAAGACAAAAATAAATAATATTAAAAAAGGCTAAAAAATGAACTTCATTTTTTAGCCTTTTTTATTTCCGATAAATTAACCTTACTGTTTTCTAATTTTCAGTAAACACTAAACATACAGGAGAACACAACTCGATTCTTTTTCCTGTGTCGGTAATTGCACCTGTTTCTTGGTTTCTTTTAAAAATCACAATATCGTTCGTGTATTTATGCGCCACCAATAGAAAATTTCCCGTTGGGTCAATTGCAAAATTACGAGGTCCTTTTCCCAAAGTACTCGTTTGACCTTTAGATTCTAATCTTCCATTTTTTAATATTTTAAAGATGGAAATATCATTTGCCTCTCCTCTATTTGAGGCGTATATAAATTTTCCATCTGGCGAAATATGAATATCGGCAGAAGTGAACGTTCCCTTGAAATCTTTTGCTAAAATCGTGGTTTCATCTACTTTTTTTAATTTCCCTTTTGAGTAACAAAAAGTAGTTAAAGCCCCATTCAATTCTTGCAAAACATAAACGTATTTTCCGTCTTTACTAAAAGTTAAATGTCTAGGACCACTACCTGGCCTTAATGATATACTATCTTTTAACTTTAAAGGCATGCTAGCTGAACTTGAGTTATATTTATACGAATACACCTTCTCATTCCCTAGATCATTCGATAGAACAAATTTATTGTCTGGAGAGAAATGAACCATATGAACATGTGGCCCTCCTTGCCTTTTGGCGTCACTTCCTTTTCCGTAATGCTGAATCACTTGTTTGGCTTCAGAAATACTACCATCGTTATTTTTTCCAAAAACAGAGATATTACCCCCTGAATAATTAGCAACAATAACGTTTTTTTCGTCGTTGATAATATAACAAGGATCCGCTCCCTCTGAATCTTGAGAATTTAATAAATCTAACTTCCCACTGCTCGCTTCAAAACCGAAAGAACTCACTTTACTTTGAGCACCATTCTCATTTACAGAATACACGAATTTATTATCATCTGAAACAGTTAAATAACTTGGGTTTACAGTTTTTTCAGAGGCATTTTTAAAACTAAAATCGCCCGTTTTTGAATCAAATTCGTATACATAAATTCCTTTACTCTCACATCCTTTGGTATAGGTACCAATTAGCAAATTAAACTTATCCTTTTGCGCTTGCCCTATGCTGAAAGTTAAAAGTAAAAAAAGGGTAGTATATTGTTTTTTCATTTTTAAAATTTTGTGAAAAGCTAAATTACAAAATATACAGAAGCCTATTCCTCTTCCTCAAAAAATATAAAGTGAATTCAAAATTAATTTGTTACAAAAAGGAAAAAAAGTGATCGGCTCCAACAAAGAAATCAAACAATACCGACTTACAACTGTAAACAAAATTGTATTTTTGATAAACTAAATATTAAAATGCAATTTAGACATCCCGAAATTCTATACTTTCTCTTTTTACTGATCGTTCCAATTTTGGTTCATTTATTTCAATTTCGTCGTTTTAAAAAAGAATATTTTACCAATGTTCGATTTCTAAAAGCACTTTCCGTACAGACCCGAAAAAGTTCGAAAATAAAAAAATGGCTGCTTCTTAGCGCCCGCATGCTATTGCTTGCCTGTATTATTTTTGCTTTTGCACAGCCTTACTTCAGAGCTAAAGATGATAAAAATACAGCTAATGAATTGTATATTGTTTTAGACAACTCGTTCAGTATGCAGGTGAAAGGAAAAAAAGGAGAATTACTAAAAAGAGCTGTTCAAGAATTATTAGAAGATACTCCGGAAAACAGAAGTTTTTCTCTACTTACTAATTCCGAAAATTATTGGAACACAGATATAAAATCGATTCGCAATACCCTACAAAACATAAAATACAGCGCTAGTCCATTTCAGCTAGATTACGCGATTGCTAAAATAAAATCGCACAAATCGGCATTCAATAAAGACATCGTAATTATAACCGATGCCATTGGTATTGACAGTAAAAAAATCAAAAAAAGTGATAAAAAGGATCTTATAAATTTCATAATACCAAGAGCAGAGCAAAAAAATAATGTGGCCATCGATAGCGTCTTTATTCACGAAACACTAGATAATTTTTATGAAATCACTGTTGACTTGTCCGCTTATGGGTCTAGTATTAAACCAGTGCCAATAGCGATATATAATCAAAGCAATCTTGTGGGAAAAACAATCGTTGACTTTGACACAAAAAAAAAGAGCATCAATTTTACAATCCCCAAAAAAGCCTTTCACGGATATGTTTCCATAACAGACAATGGGCTACCCTATGATAATGTTTTATATTTTAGTATTTCAGAAATAAAAAAAGCAAATGTAATCAGCATCGGCGAAACCGAAAAGAGCAACTTTCTAAGTAGAATTTATACTAATGACGAATTTAATTTCATCAATTCAACAATAAGCTCGTTAGATTACAATGCTATTGAAAAACAAGACGCGGTCGTATTGAATGAACTCGATGAAATTCCGCAAGCACTACAAAGTACTTTAAAGTCCTTTGTGCAAAAGGGAGGCAACCTAATAATAATCCCGTCAGCGAAAAATGTGCTTACAAATATGAATACCTTTCTGATGAATTTTGGAAAGGTTCAATTTAAGAGCTTTAATAAAGCCGAAAAACTAATTACTAAAATCAATTTCAACCATCCTTTATTTACTTCCGTATTCGAAAATCGAATCAAAAATTTCCAATACCCAAAAACAAATGCCTCATTTGCACTATCCAGTTCTGGTCCGGCAGCTTTGTCTAACGATGACCAAAGTGCTTTCCTGACCTCCATATCAAATTCTATTTCTAGTGTCTATGTTTTCGCCGCGCCAATCAATACTGAAAACTCAAATTTTCAACAGTCACCACTAATCGTTCCTGTTTTTTATAAAATGGCTCTGAACAATCGTAAAAATGGAATAAACAACTTAACAATAGGAAATTCAAACCCTTTTCTTGTGGATGTGTTATTGTCGAAAGATGCTGTGCTAAGTGTGAAAAACGCAACGGAACAATTTATTCCTATACAACAGATTTTGAACAATAAAGTCAAATTAGTTTTTAATAATTATCCCGAGCAAGCTGGGAACTTTGAAATATTTAATCAAAATGAAAAATTAGAAAACATCAGTTTTAATTACAGTAGAACCGAAAGTGATCTGGCCGAAACATCTGAAAAAATGCTTGTGGGCTATAAAACGATTGACTCTATAGCCTCTTTTTTTGATACTTTGCAAACGAACAGAATGGACAATCAAATTTGGAAATGGTTTGTTATCTTTGCACTGCTCTTTCTGTCGATAGAAACAGCAATCATACGATTCATGAAATAAACGAATTCGTTTCTGGAATTCAGAATTAAAAAAAATAATATCCGCATATGAAACTAATCATCCGAGAAGCAAAAATTATCGATTCTACAAGTCCCTTTCACAACAAGACAGTAGATATTTTAATTGTAGATGGTTTAATAAAAAAAATTGGAGCCTCTCTTCCTAATACGGAAAATACAGAGGAAGTAATTTTAAAAAACCTTCATCTGTCCCAAGGTTGGTTTGACAGCAGCGTCTCGCTGGGAGAACCTGGTTTTGAAGAACGAGAAACCATATTAAATGGCTTAGAAGTAGCGGCAAAAAGTGGTTTTACAGCAATTGCCCTTCAACCTAACTCTTTTCCTATTATCGACAACCAATCCCAGATTAATTTTGTGCAAAACAAAGCCAACGGCAGTGCCACGGAGCTTTTCCCTATAGGAGCCTTAACAAAAGCTAGTGAAGGGAATGATATGGCGGAATTATTTGATATGAAAAAAGCAGGAGCTATTGGCTTTGGAGATTATAGCAAAAGTCAGTCCAATGCCAATTTACTAAAAATAGCATTACAATACGTACACGATTTTGATGGATTAGTGATTGCATTCCCCCAAGATGAAAAAATAAAAGGAAACGGAGTTGTCAACGAAGGAGTCGTTTCAACACGATTAGGTCTGAAAGGGATCCCAAACCTTGCCGAAGAGCTACAAATCTCCAGAAACTTGTTTCTATTAGAGTACACTGGAGGTAAACTACACATTCCTACAGTTTCAACTTCGAGATCAGTTCAATTGATTAAAGAAGCTAAAGCAAAAGGCTTAAATGTGAGCTGCAGCGTTGCAGTGCATCATCTGGTGATGACGGATGACAAACTAGAAGGATTTGATACCCGATTTAAAGTTTCACCTCCACTTAGAACTGAAATGGATCGAAAAGCGTTATTGGATGGAATAATGGACAACACTATAGACATGATTACGTCAGATCATAATCCAATCGACATTGAACACAAAAAAATGGAGTTTGATATGGCTAAAAATGGAACTATCGGACTTGAAAGTGCTTATACCGCTTTGATGACCGTATTGCCTTTGGAAAAAGTAATCGAAAAACTAACGTCTGGCAAAACTGTTTTCGGAATTGAAAACCTAGCTATTAGGGAAGGTGGAATAGCGAACATCACTTTATTCAATCCTCAAGGAAAAAATATTTTTACTAAATCATCGATAAGGTCAAAATCGAAAAACTCTGCATTTCTTGGAATGGAAATAAAAGGTCAGGTTTACGGAATTTTAAATCAAGGAAAATTAATTTTAGCATAAAAACATGAATAACACTATTGAAAAAGGCAAAGCAGCAGCAATTACAAGCTATATTTTGGGCATTGGAGTATTTATTGCCATGTCGATGAATGCAGATGACAAGAATGCTTTTGCCTCATTTCACATCCGTCAAGGCTTAGGATTAACACTTACTTTCATTTCATTGGGATTAATTATAAGCAATTTTGATAGCTTAATGATTTCAGCACCGATGTGGGTTTTTGTTTCCGTTCTATGGTCTTATGGCATTTTCAGCGCCATAAAAGGAGAAACAAAACCGGTTCCGTTATTAGGCAATTTTTTTCAAAAATGGCTTATAAAAATATCTTAACAAATGAAACTATCACTAGACTATCTCATTAGAGAACCAAAAATAAAATTGGATCAAAACCCCCTTATCCTTTTACTTCACGGATATGGCAGTAATGAAGAGGATTTATTTTCATTTGCAACGGAGCTCCCGGACGAATATTACATCATTTCTGCACGCGCTCCTTATGACTTGCAATATGGCAGTTATGCGTGGTACGCCATTAATTTTGATGCCGATGAAAACAAATTTTCAGACAATGAACAGGCAAAGTCATCAAGAGATTTAATCGCTGGATTCCTAGATGAATTGACAACTAATTATCCAATTGACTCTGACAAAATTACATTACTTGGCTTCAGTCAGGGTGCAATACTAAGTTATGCCGTTGCGCTTTCCTATCCCGAAAAAATTCAAAAAGTAATTGCACTCAGCGGCTATGTAAGCGATGCTATTTTTAAAGAAGACTATCTCAAAAACCATTTGTCAAACCTTAAAATATTCGCTTCACACGGAACCGCTGACCAAGTGATTCCAGTTGACTGGGCTCGTAAAACAAAGCCTTTTTTAGATAAATTAGGAATCGCATCCGATTATAAAGAATACCCAATAGGTCACGGGATTTCCCCTCAAATTTTTAATGATTTTAAAAATTGGCTAAAAGCATAAAAAAAGGTTCCGAACTAGGAACCTTCTTTTATTATTGTTTTGGATAAAGTAATGATTGATTGACTTCGAAGGAAATACTTTCATCCTCGTTGACAAAATATTTAAGTAATACTTCTCCCCAAATATCTCCATCACTAAAGTCAGCAATAATCCAACGATGATTTAGAATTTTTACTTTGTTGATTATAAATTTATTTTCACCAAGTTTATCTTGTCCCACATAAGGGTTTCCCTTGGCATTTGAATTAAAGTCTAGTAATTTCTCCGTAACATAGGGAATCAATTTTTCATATTGAATGGCTTTTTCCGAACTTCCAGCGTCAAAATAATTTTGGGCATTTTCGTTTTTCTCCAAAGAAAAATAGTTGGCATCACTGAGCTTAGTTGTTAGCGAACTCACATCCTCTTTTAATTTATTGGTAACTTTTTCATATCTATCCTGTTCGAATGCGACTTGCTTACTATAAAACATATAAGTAAATATGTTCATAAGTACGAGAATAATAAAAACATAAAGGAATAACGATTTTTTCATTTTAAGTATAATTATAAGTTGATTTCTAAATTATCATAGGCAAGAAAAACATTTTCAGGTAGGCTCTTTTGGACTTCTTCATGAAAACCCAACATATGACTAACATGAGTAAGATAGGCTTTTTCTGGCTGGACCAAGGCTATAAATTCCAATGCCTCCTCTAGGTTGAAATGGGTGGCGTGCTGTTCTTCACGCAGAGCATTTATAACTAATACTTTCAGATTTTTTAGTTTAGAAATTTCATTTTCAGTTATTGTTTTTGCATCGGTCACATAAGCGAACTCATCAATTCTATAACCAAAAACCTGTAAGTTCCCATGCATAACATTGACAGGAATTACCTTTTTATCTCCAAGCTGGAAAGATTGATTGTTGGTCACTTCTACCGTTTGCACAGAAGGAGCCCCTGGATACTTATTTACGGTCGTAAAAACATACTCAAACCGACTTTTTAAATTGTCTATTACCCTTTGATGTGCATAAAAAGGAATTTTCCCTTGTTTAAAATTAAAGGGACGAATATCATCAATCCCTGCTGTATGATCCGCATGTTCATGAGTAAAAAGTATTGCATCCACATGTTGGCAGTTTGAAGTAAGCATCTGCTGCCTAAAATCAGGCCCGCAATCGATTACGTACGAAAATTCTCCCCATGATATCCAGACGGAAACTCTTAGTCTTTTATCCCTGTTATCAGTGCTCTTACATACCGGATGATCGCTACCTATGACTGGAATTCCTTGTGATGTACCCGTGCCTAAAAAATATACCTTCAATTGCGTTTGTTTTTTTTACAAAAATAGGATTAAATCTCTTTCATTAGAACCCTATTTAATTAACTTTGTATCATATTAGCCTTATTTAAAACAAAAATGGATACTGAAATAAAACTAAAAGGTGACAAGGTCATCGCGCAAATACCTTCAATCAAAGACAAGGCACTTCGTATCAATTTGAATGAAAATATATACGGTACTTTCGCTGAAATTGGAGCTGGACAGGAAACAGTACGACATTTTTTTAGGTCTGGAGGTTCTTCAGGAACTATTGCAAAAGCTATGTCAGCTTATGACAAAGATTTTAGTGATGCTATATACGGTATTGAAGCAGATGGACGTTACGTAACAGAAGGCCGCCTTAAAAAAATGTTGAATTTGGAAGGTCATTTGATTGAAGAGCGTTTGAGCAGGGAAAAACATCCTAATAAAATGTTTTTTAGTTATGCTAACACTGTCGCTACCATTGATTTTGCTAAACAATTTAAAGGACACGGTTGGGTTGGAATTCGATATCAAATTGAACCCGACGAAGATTATAATGATATCATTCTTCATATTCGTTTTAAAGAGACTGATGCCAGATTGCAACAGGAAACTCTAGGAATCCTGGGTGTAAACTTAATTTATGGTGCTTATTATAAATACAATGACCCAAAACGATTGTTGCGTTATTTATACGATCATTTAGACAAAGATCAACTGGAAATAGATACTATTAATTTTTCAGGTCCACGTTTTGCAGATGTAGACAATCGATTGATGAGTTTACAATTAGTAAAAAACGGAATGACTGATGCTGTAATGTTTGATCCTAATGGGATGAACATTTTACCGGCAGCCATTTTGTACAAAAAGAACATCTTAGCCTTAAGAGGAAGCTTTAGACCTGTTACAAAAGTTAACATGGACATGTATGAGAAATCATTGAAAATGTTCCTTCAAGAAAACAAAGTCGAAAAAGACAATACCTTGGTCATTTTTGAAATCACCTTATCCAATTTACGTTCAGATGGAGAAATTGACGAACGTGATTTCATGGACCGAGCAGAATTGCTTTGTTCTTTGGGACAAACAGTAATGATTTCGAATTTTCAAGAGTATTATAAGGTAGTTGAATATTTTGCCAATTATACCAAAGCAAGAATGGGACTGGCTATGGGTGTGAACAACCTAGTTGATATTTTTGATGAAAAATACTACCGCCATCTTAGTGGAGGAATACTTGAAGCATTTGGAAAACTATTTTTCCGCGATATGAAAGTGTTTTTATACCCAATGCTAGACGAAAATGGAGACATTACTACTTCCGAAAATTTAAAAGTTCATCCTAGAATGAAAGAGTTATACAAATTCTTTAAGTTCAACGGAAAAGTTGTTGATATAGGTGATTACGATCCAGAAATTCTTGAAGTTTTCTCCCGTGAAGTACTGAAAATGATTAGTGATGGAATACCTGGCTGGGAGCCTATGCTTCCTTCTGGTATTGCTGAAATCATAAAAGAGTATCATCTTTTTGGATATGAGCCAAATAACCGCTTGCAAGGAAGTGTTAAGTAAAAGCGTTGAATCTTCATTTGCTGCGACTATAGCTAATAGAAATTTGAAATTGGCAAAATAATATAGAATATGAAGTCCATAATTAAGCTCTTAAACAACCTTAACTATGGACTTTTTTTTATCAACTTGGTATATTTCTAAGCTAAATCATAGAGCATAGCTACTGAATACTAGAAACTGAATTACTGATCACCTATTTCAGTATCTGATCAGCATGTTCTTTAGTCTTTACTTTTTCTATCACCTCATCTATAATTCCGTTTTCATCAATTATAAAAGTGGTTCTATGAATACCATCGTATTCTTTTCCCATGAATTTTTTAGGTCCCCAAACACCAAAAGCTTCAATTACTGATTTGTCTTCGTCAGCTAGTAACGGAAATTGAAAATCATATTTTTCTTTAAATTTAGCCTGCTTTGCAGCTGCATCGGCACTCACACCTAGCAATTCATAATTGTTTGCTTGAAAGCGCTCAAAATTATCTCTTAGATCACAGGCTTCGGCAGTGCATCCGGGTGTACTTGCTTTTGGATAAAAGAAAACCACGAGTTTTTTTCCTTTATAATCCTCTAATTTATGCTCTTTACCTTCTTGATCTAGGCCTGAAAAACTTGGTGCTTTATCACCTTTTTTTAATGTTGTCATGATTTTAGGTTTATGTATTAGTTGGAATATGCCCCAGATTGTCGTGAAAACCCCGGAATAAAGTTAGTTTAAATTTTATATGTTTGCAAAGCGACCAGAGGAAGCTCTTGCTAACACTTAAAAATTGTGCTAACTGAATGAGGAGTTGTAACGGAAAGCTGGATTAGGCACATCCTGAAATTTATTCTATTTTTACAAGATATAAAATTACTAAAATGACCAAGCAAGAACGGGTAACATTTGTTATAAATACGTTAAAAGAACTATATCCTACGATTCCAATTCCTTTAAACCATAAAGATCCCTATACTTTATTGATTGCTGTTTTACTTTCGGCGCAATGTACGGACGTTAGGGTCAACAAAATCACGCCTTTACTTTTTGCGAAAGCAGACAACCCATACGATATGATAAAAATGTCTGTGGAGGAGATAAAAGAAATTATCCGGCCTTGTGGTTTATCGCCAATGAAATCAAAAGGAATACACGGGCTCTCCCATATCTTGATAGATAAACATGGAGGCGAAGTCCCACAAAGTTTTCAATACTTGGAAGAACTGCCTGCTGTTGGCCATAAAACAGCCAGTGTGGTAATGTCACAAGCTTTTGGGGTACCCGCTTTTCCCGTGGACACCCATATTCACCGACTGATGTATCGATGGAATCTGACCAATGGAAAAAATGTTGTGCAAACTGAAAAAGATGCCAAACGTATTTTTCCAGAAGCAATCTGGAATGATTTGCATTTACAAATTATTTGGTACGGGAGAGAGTATTCGCCTGCACGAGCTTGGGATTTAGAAAAAGATATTATCACAAATACTATAGGAAGAAAATCAGTACTGAATGATTACTATAAAAAATAAATGTCATTAATTTAAATTTAAATTAGTGACATTTATCAATACAAGACCTCTTAACCGAACCTTAAATTATTTTAGCGCAAAGAAATTTAATTCGATATTATTTCGAAACTTCTGTTATCTGTTTTTATTACAGTCAATGCTTTTGAATAATTTAATAAAAAGGAAACGATTTCCTTTCTCGGTTTAATTGTCTTAGTGACCAATGATTGTTTAGAGTAAATTTTTGCCATGTTGTATGAATTTAGCTATTCTACTACAACGTACAAAATATTGATATATTGTCAATTTGTTAAAACAATTTGATGCTTGTCAATAACTTTTCTTAAATTCATTAAAGCATAACGCATTCTACCCAAGGATGTATTGATACTAACCCCTGTAATTTCTGAAATTTCTTTAAAACTCATATCTTGATACATACGCATAATCAATACTTCTTTTTGATCAGCCGGTAATTCCCCAATTAATTTCTTTATGTCCTTTTGAACTTGATCAGAAATTAATTGATTTTCTATTGTGGGAGAATTGTCGCACATTATTGAAAAGATAGAAAATTCCTCTGTTTCTCTAAACATAGGCATTTTTTTATTTTTTCTAAAATGGTCAATTATTAGGTTATGAGATATTCTCATTACCCAAGGAAGAAATTTACCTTCTTCATTATAAGAATTTGACTTTAAAGTTTTGATTACTTTTATGAAAGTGTCTTGAAAAATATCATTTGATATATCTCTATCTGAAATTTTAGAGTATATAAAACCGTAAATTCGGGATTCGTGCCTTTTGATTAATGCAGCTAGAGCATTTTCATTTCCTGCTACATAGTTTTGTACCAATAAAGCATCTGGGAGTTCTATATCAGCCATAGTCTTACCTTTTAGATTGGGTTAAAATTTGTATAAAATTTTCTAAAAAAGTAGTTTTATGTTATAGGCTAATTATAGTTTTGGGTTAATTTAATTCTCAAATTTAATAATTATTTACTTCAAATCACAAATAAAACCAAAAAAAAATAAGATACACAGATCACATATGTTAAAATCAAGGTCTAAATTTAGTAATTGATTAATCTAAAAGTCTACTAAAACAACAAAACATAGTAATTAATTAGGATTAGATATCAGAGAAACAGCTGTTTCCAACCCCTATTTTTTTAACTATTGACTAAAATCGCGAAAACACTATTTTAATTATTTATCCTACGCACTTTAATTATGAAGTCCCTCTTTGGCTACCGATCACAAAACATTGATAAGCAGTTTTATTATGCTCTATAATGCGGTTATGCCAAAATAAAAAATTACTAAAAAAAAACGACATGGATTTTCATGTAATGACACTTTCAAAATGGGTATTCCTAGTTTATCTGTAAAAAATATATGCCCGTTTATTAAATCGATTTTGTTACACGATCTTGTATTATTAACAAATGATTTTAAGCTAAACACTTCCGTGTTCTATTTCTATGCCCTACTAATGAATTACATTCATTATTTCTTTCACTTTATCTGAGGTAAGTGGCTTCAGGATGTATTTATCATCTAAGCCATATTGTGCCGCTTTTTTATAATCTTCCTTAGAAATAGAACTAGTCAATAAATAAACTTTTATTTTTTGTTTAAATTTTAACTTCTTAAATTCATCTAAAAAATGCCAGCCGTCCCAAATGGGCATGTTGATATCTAGAAGTATTATTTCAGGTACTTTATCCTCATCACTGCTGATAGCATGTAAATAATCGTAAGCTTCTTTTCCATTTTTAAAAACCATAATAGAGCCAAGCTCACTTGTTTTTTCCATATATCGTTTTGTTAAGAAAACATGGATAGGATCATCATCTATTATAAAAGCAATCTTATTTTTTTTCATTTGGCAAATAAATTTTAAAAGTTGTCCCTACATCGACTTCACTTTCGACTTCAATTTTTCCTCCTAAAACGTCAATCTGGTTTTTAGCAATAAATAGTCCACTTCCCTTAGATTCTGGGTTATTATGAAATGTCTTATACATCCCAAACAAATCTTTTCTATATTTCTCTAGATCGATTCCAAATCCATTATCCTGAAATTGAAGCACAATGTATTTACCGCTAGAATACGACGATACTTTTATAAAGCTAGTTCTATTTTCTGATTTATATTTAATCCCATTTGTCAAGAAATTCAAAATAATACTTTGTAGATATGCGGGTATTGTCTTGAAATTAAAATTTTCTTTTACTTCGTTAAGGATAGTAACAGTAGCTTTTTTAGATAAAATAGCAATACTTTCAACTGTTTTACTAATACATCTTTTTAAATTTATTCTTTCCCATTTTTGAGTTCTTGACAACGAAATTTCGACTACTTCGTTAAGGTGCAGAATCGTTTCTGCTAAATTTTCTGCTGCTTTATCTAGGTATTGAAATAATTCATTATGAGACAACTCTTTGTTTTCTTCTTCTAGCAATGTAATTAACGAAGAAATACTTCCTGAATGAGAACGCAAATTATGAGAAACTATATATGCGAAGTTTCTAAGTCGTGCGTTTCCCTCCTCCGTATATTCTAACAATGTTTTAATTTTAGCAGAATGTGCTTTTTCATGCTCCGCTTCCTTTTTAAGAGTTACATCTTCAATATAAGACCAAATCTTCTTACTTCCATCTAGATCCTTAACGGTAAATACCCTTACTACTGCGGGAAAACTACTGCCGTCTTTTCTTAAAATATCCTATTCAAATGAATTGTTCACTCCATATTTTGCTAATTCTTCTTTTGCTTTTATTTCTTTTTCATAATCTTTTTGAGCAGTAATACCCCAGTAAGTGAGCTTTAAAAACTCTTCCTTTGAATAAGAAGTTATTTCTAACAAGTTTCTATTTACATTGATGAATTTTCCTGTTTCAAAATCGGCTAGCGTAATTCCTATTGGTGAGAATTTAATGAGAGTATCCAGTAAATTTTCTTTGTACGATAACTAAATTTCCTTAAATTTTTGTGAAGTGACATCTTGTATAGATCTAACTAATTGATAATTAACTTTTTCAGCAGTTACTCGTACCCATTTTAAATTTTTATTTGCAGAAATAAAGCGACAAACAACATCAAACGAAACTCCATTTTGTGCGGCATTATTTAATGCTTTTTCTATTATGGGCCGGTCAGCCGGATGGTAAAAGGAAATTATTTTTTCACTATTGATTTCAAAGGATTTGTCTACTTCATAAATAGCGTAAACCGCATCGGTCCATATGGCTTTATCTGCAGAGATATCCAGTTCCCAGGCACCAAATTTAGTTAGCTTTTGACTTTGGTTAAATAAGTAAGTGTATTTTTCTAATTCATTAACTAAAGAATTAACGTCCTTTGACGTTTTCCTTAATTCCAGTAAATTCATTACTTGCTTACCAAGAATTTTTAGTGCTTCAATTTGCTTACTATCTAACTCTCTAGGTTTATTATCTATGGCGCATAAAGTACCCAACGCAAATCCTCCATTATTTACTAATGAGACTCCAGCATAAAAAATAACATTTGGCTTATCTACTACCAATGGATTATCGCTAAAATGGGGATCAGTTCGAGCATCATTTACTACAAAAACCTCATTTGGATAATTTATCGCATGCGCACAAAAAGCTAATCCCCTCGGCGTTTCATTCACATTCAAACCATGGTGCGATTTAAACCATTGTCTGTCTTCAAAAATCAAACTAATTAAAGAAATAGGAGTATTTAGGATTTGAGAGGCTAATTTTGTAATATAATCATAGTCCTTTTCTTCCATAGTATCAAGTATATTATACTCTTCTAGAGCTTTAATTCTGCCTACTTCATTATATGGCGTTTGAGGTATTTTCATAAATTCATTTTTTAATTTTATACTTTAAATAAAAAAGGCATTTACATTTTAAAAAGTAAAAAAGCAATTTACGTAACCTTATGGTCTTACATTCACTTGATGAATCCCGACATGGATTTTAATTCCTATAAAAAGTGTATTTACAAGAGATCACAGTTCGTATTAATGTAACAATGTTCTTTATGACTTCTCCGTTTATAGATTTGAGCTGAATTGTGTTATATTAATTTTAATTTCTAATTTCTTTTTGAAACAAAAAAACGTTTGCGAATTTAGCTGTTTACTTGTTTTTTGAAGTCATCCGCTTGTCTATTACAAATTTTATTTGATAAATGAAGATATTAAATTTCTCTGGTTTTAAAATACAACTTAAGCTCATAATTTCACGCAATTCATTAATAAACAAATGATTAATAATTAATTCAGCTAACAACAGAAAATCATACCCTATATTTCTTTTATTCAAAAGCCACTGGCTACACTTTGCTAAAACTAGATTTGGATATTTAAATAGAACTTAAAAAAACCATTTTATATCGAATCAAAATAGATTTCATATAAAAAATTGAAATTTACATAAGCCGCTATCTAGCTTGAAAATTAATCTATAGCACTATTGCTTAATGAGTCAAAAAAAGAAAGAGAAGCTATTGTTTAAACAACAGTTTCTCTCTTTTAAAAATTAAACTACGAATTAATTTCTACTGAAATACCCTGATATAATCAAGGACAAATTTCTGAGGCAGAATAGCATCATCAACTGCGGGCCCGCCAAAATTACCGCCAATAGCCATATTTACTATGAAATAAAATGGCTGGCTAAATGGCCATGTATTTTCGTTTTTAATAGCGGGTTGAAAGCTATAAAGCAATGCATCATCAACAAAGAAATCAATTTTATCCTTTGTCCAATCTATAGCGTAAAGATGAAAGCCATCTTCTATTCCTTCAATTTTGGTTTTCTTGGTATTTATGGTGTTGCCATGACTATCTTGGGTATGCAATGAGGTAAATACCATCTGGGGCTCTTTACCAACATATTCTAAAATATCTATTTCCCCTGATTTTGGCCATCCCACCTCACTAATACTTGATCCTAGCATCCAAAAAGCTGGCCATATTCCTTGCCCAACAGGTAATTTAGCTCTGGCAACAAAATAACCATACTTAAACTCCTGTTTATCCTTTGTTGTTATTCTGGTAGAAGTATATTTATCACCTTCTTTTTTTGCAGTAATTACAAGATTTCCTGCAGCTACTTCATGATTCACAGTTGTGTATAATTGTCTTTCATTATTACCCCAACCGCAATTAGGACAACCATCTCCTAACTCGATATTCCAGACTTTTTTATTTAATGATTCACCTGAAAAGTTTTCTTCCCAAACCAGCTTTCTTTTGGTTTGTGCGAAAGAGAGACTTGTTATAAGGATAATGATAAAATATTTATTCATTTTTAATTAATTTTAGTTCAGTAGATACAATCAAGCTTTAATAATTAAATTTAACCAACAACCCTGACTGATACAAATTATTTTAGACATATCTATTTGTTATTCAAATCTTATCGCTTCAATGTAAAATGAGACCTAAATGTTTTGGCAATTCCTTTTTCAACATAATTAGTCACAAACCAATAATCATCCGTTACTAATTGTTTTCCGTTGCTCGTTCCATCCCAACCCGATCCTGAAGAATTTAGTTGCTTTAGTAACTTTCCATAGCGGTCAAAAATCCAAATAGTAGTATTTAAATCTAGGTCTTTAATATTCCAAGTATCATTAAAACCATCATTATTTGGAGTGAAATATTTAGGATAATTAATTACGGTAACATCTATTTCCAAATTAGTACACAGCCCATCATCGATAACCTTTATCAGATGCGTCCCAGATGATACATAATTGAAAACATTTGAATCCTGGAAATCAAACGAATCCAGTTTATAGTAAAAAGGACCATTTCCACCCACTACAGTTACTGTTACTATTTGATTTTCATTGAAAGCAGCTTCTTGTTCAATAACTAAACTTTGACCTTGAAGAAATTCATTGATGACAGCATTTACACGTAAAGAAGTACATGCTGTTGTAGTGTTGGTTGCTTCTACTCCGTAAATACCAATTTTATCTGCATTATAAGTACTATTAATCGCATTGGGTATCAGTGTACCTTCATAATACCAAGAAAAGCTGAAATTAGTAGGATTCAATTGCGTATCCAAAGTAAAAAACTGAGAAGAAGGCATTGACGAATTAAGACAGATTGTGCCATCAGTAATTTTAGGAATAGGCAAACCATAAATCGTAACTTGTATTTTAATCGTTTCTCCCTCACAGCTATTATAGACTGGCGTTACAAAATAAGTGATTACCGTATCCGAATCACTATTTGAAATAGCTGTCTGACTTATTAAATTTCCACTTCCTGCCGAAACTCCTGCTATTCCATTTGAACTTACTGTCCAATAAAAAGTGGTTCCTACGATATCTGAAGTTAAATTAATAGCGCTTTGTTCGTTTGAACAATAAGCTACACTACCTGTATGACTTGCCACTGGAATTCGAGTGACACCTATTGAAACTAAATCTGAAACAAACTGAATACAGCTTACTGAACCTGCTAAAGAAACACTTACAAGTTGATAAACAATAGTCTTTTTCAGTGGCGCAGTGGTTACCGTTGCAACTCCACTAGCATCCAAATTGATCGTTTGACTTGGTCCTCCATCTGCTTTGTATTGCACAATGGCGTTGGGTGTACCATCAAAGTTAATTGTTGCTGCATCCCCACAGTAAACCGTATTGACACTAGAAATTGAAACAGATGGTGTCGATAAAACGGTTAGATTTACTGGTGTTCTAGAATTACTTGGGCAAGTCGTATTTAAATCATAAGCCTCCGCGTAATAGGTCCCGGCGCTAGTGGGTGTGTACGACACATTATTTGCTACTATTAAATTACCACCTGTGAGTGAATCATACCAATTGACAGAAGAGGTAGTATTTACCGATACCGTTAAAGGAGGTATTACTGTGTTACTACAAATGGTCTTATCTCCATTATTGACAGCATTAGGTGTTACAATTGAAAATGATATTGTAAAAATATCCGAAACAGCTGAACAAAAATCATTACTTAAATTAGCAATATCTTGAGCCACTTTTGTTCTATAATAAGTAGACGAAGAAACATTAGATGCTGTGTAATTGGCCGTATTTGCTCCTATTATATCAGTCCAGATCATACCATCATTACTTGATTGCCACTGAAAAAAATAAGATGCAGAACCAAGAGTTTTAGCCTCAAGATTGAGTGAGACAGGCAGTTGATTCGCACAAGTTTTATATACATTTCCTGTAACAGACGGACTTGTAATTTCTGTAAAATCCCCGCAAGAACTAAATTCAATATCATCAAGTGCTAAGTCATTTCCACATCCTCCAGTACTGTTGTTTTTCATTTTTAACACTACCGATGTCTGATTCCCAGTAGTGAATATCAAACTAAATTGTTGCCAATTAGGACTTGAAGTCCCAATAATACTGCCAGTATCTCCAAATCCTAAAAGTGTAGATTCTGCTTCATCCCAAATTTCAAATCGAACATTAATAGGAATTTCATTGGCACCACAAAAATTGGAATTAGGATTATAAACATTTAAAAGCCAAGACGAAAAAACGAAAGTTGTATTAATACACAAGCCTATAACTTTCCTTTTGTAAAACTCTCCAGTTGTCAGTGCATTTCCATTAACAAGTAGTGCTTTTCCGTCGGTGTCATTTGGAGTGTGATCTAAAGAATTGTGCCAGGTACTATAGAGATTTGTTCTGTTAAACAATGTATAAAAACCATCGTTAGGACTACCTGCGATATAGTTATAATTGGTCACACCTGAAGGTAATTGAGGGCCATAATTAGTTCCTGTTCCAAAATTCTCTACAAAAACCGGAATCCCCTTACTTCCGGAACAGAAACCCAATTGCGCATAATTGACAAAGTGTACTAATAGTAATAAAAAGAATATTGATTTAAAACGATTCATTATGAATTAATTATTTTTTTACCAGAGATAAAATTAATTAGTATATGAGAATTACTTTCTAGTGTTACAGCAAAGCTTCCACCTGAAAAAACGTTAAAATCTCCTAGTTCAGCTGCCATTTTAAATTAGTAGTAAAAAATCCTATTGTTTTTTGATCGACAATAAATTTTACTCTTTTTGTCTCATTAGCTTGTATTTCGATTAGATGAAATTCTTTGCTTAACTGGTCTTGTTGTAATAGCTAAAAAATCTTTCATCTACAGTTGCAATAGTTCTTTTCCCTTTATAACACTTTTGCTTTTAACATTTACACTCCAATCAATTTTCGCGTTTTTATCTCAAGAAACTCTCACTTTAAATTAGCTATTATTTCTTTGAAATCTTAAAATTTTGAGTTCCAAGAGAGTTCTTCACTCTTAAAAAATAAAGACCAGTTTTAAAAGCACTCATATCTATCGTATGGAAAGACTTCACTTCATCTTCAAATAATTTTTGACCCAATATATCCGTCAAAACGATATGGTTTTCTTCGTCTAACAGCTCCAAATACAATTTGTCCTCTACTGGATTAGGAAAGTAAAATTGCTTCAATTCAGATGAAGTTTCCACACCTAATGAACAACTATTTCCCACCAAATAAGAAAAGTATTTAGTAACCGACAACCCACCCTCAAAAGCAAATTTAACAGCATAATTAATAGTTGAACCTGTAGTTTGGCCAGTAATAGTTTGAGTAAAAATTTTCCCTGAAACATTCGTCATTTGCGTTTCAGAAAAAGGGGTTTGTTTCCGCAAATAAGCCACTACGCCAATTTTATCAGTATCTAACAGTTCGAAAGTAATTTTAACATCGGTTCCTATGGTTTCGAAAGCGTATTTATAACCCTGAGAAAACAAACCCTCTGAAGCCTCCGAATCAGTACCAGAACATTCGAAAATTTCCGTTGTTTTGGCGTTGAGAACAATTGGATTATTGACAGCCGAATTTCCTGTTGCATCAGTTGCCGAAACGGAAAAAGTATAGTTAGTATTTGGAGACAGTCCAGAAATTAGGAATGATTTTGAAGCCCCTGAAGGACTAAAGGTAACACTCGTTCCAGATCCATAAGTAGCAGTGTAGGTAATATTCCCTGAATTATCTAGAGCATTCAATAATAATTCGACAGCAGATCCAGAAACTTTGCCAACAGTAGCTGTGAAGCTAGTAGGTGCCTCAGTATCTACAGTGGTATTTTGATACACCCTTACATAATCAATCACCATCGAAGTTTCAGTAAAATTTGAAGGTATTGTACCTGCGAAACCTCCCATGGCAATATTCAATAAAAGGTACTGTTCTTGATCGAAAGGCCATGTACTTGCATTTTTTACGGATGGATTATAGGTATAATAAAGGACGTCATCTAGAAGAAATGAAATTTGGTTTGGCGACCAATTCATAGAATAAACATGATAATTCTGTTCTATGTCGGAAGCTTGAATTCCCCCTTTGTTTACAGTGTTTCCGCTAGAAGAAGTGGTATGTATAGCGGACCCAATATAATTTTTCGGCTTATCTGTAAAAATTCCGTGCTCCATAATATCAAGTTCACCACAAGCAGGCCAGTTTTTATTTCCATAAGTTGCGTCAAAATAGCCTCCATCTTCATTTATGTTTTTACCTAACAACCATAACGCTGGCCAAGTTCCTGAACCATTTGGTGCTTTAGCTCTAATATCTACGCGTCCGTATTTAAAGGCAAATTTTGAGTTTAGCCTTGCAGAAGTATACTGTTTAGTTACACCTTGATCAGTAAAACTTTCTTTCTTTGCAACTATGTTTAATGAACCTGCATCCACAAAAGAATTAGTCAACAAGTTAGTGTAATGTTGTATCTCATTGTTATACCAGCTACCTCCTTCTGGTATTTGCGTTTGATGAAACCAATTGTTAGGATTAACAGCTCCATCAGTGCCAAACTCATCAGACCAGACCAAATCATTATAAACAACATCGACTTGCGAATAACCCATTTGACTAAAAAATAAAAAAGAGAATAGAATTTTTAACAGCGTATTTTTTTGCATTATAAACATTTTAAATTTCATGACTTTGTTTTGTGTTTGAGAATAATTTTAAGCTAGCAACTTGGTGCTACATTAACGTAATTGAATTAGTTTTACCTTCCATTACTAATTTTGGTGTTCTATCGACCTTAAAAAGTCCCTAATGTTTTTCTGGCTCCAAAGGTTCATTAGAACCTTTCCAAGATTCATCAAAAGCTTCGAATACGACACAAAGAATTGCATCATTATCAGTCCAATTAACCAAATTTTTATAGTAAATTTCTTGATTTTCTTCACTTACATTATGTGCGTCAATACCTTTTCCGTTTGAATTGGTCGCCCAACCAGCCTCTGTTATTACAACCGGTATATCTGGATACATATTAGCTACCGCCAAATAATTTTCTTTTGTATAATCTAAGGCTTCGTGTATGTTTTTATATTCCCACACAGGATAAGTATGAATCGATATAAAATCTACAACTTCAGCCACAGGTTTTAGCTTATCAAGCCAAGGAAGATAGTTCTCACAAAAAGTAACGGACTGTTTAGCGTTCTTTTTAATAAGCATTACATATGCCATGACGCTGGAAACAGACACATAATGATCAGTCCAATCTACACAAGCCTCGTTGCCGGCGGATAAATTACAAATAATATCAGGGTATTGATTCCCTAGATCAATAAGTTTTTGTATTTGATGGAGATTTTTAAATTTGTTTTCAACTAATTGCTCTTCTGTATATGAAGCACCACCCCAAGGACATCCCAAATTGTTCATTTCAGCCATAATATAGGCACAGAGCATGATTTTATACGGCAATTTTTCTTGTTGTATTACTTTTAAAACTGTCTCGGAGTGTTCGTCACAATCATAAAGTCGCAAATACTTCCAGTGCTCCTTCAAGATCAGTAAATCTTCTTTTACTTCTTCATAAGTTGGGTTTATACCACCCGGTTGTTTACCTTCACGAAAACTAGAATAGCATAAAGCTCTTCCAGGTGATAGATCTAATTCTTTAAAGCTGTTCATTATATTTTAATTTTTCATTCGTATCCCAAACACCCCAGGCAGCTCCCACTTGACCTTCTTGTTTTACTTTCCAGGATTCATCAAATGATGAAAAATAAAATACTTCAATATTCTTTCTTTTAGCCCATTCCTGTACAGAAATAAAGTATTTCATAGCGTTTGAGCTGGATGGCTCAGATGCTTCCACATTTTCCCCTGCACTTGGCCAACCAGTTTCAGTAACAATTACTTTTTTCCCTTTGGCAACTTTTTGCGTCAATTCAACCATCTTATCGATACAGGATAACGCATAAGGACTATCTGCTCCCTCCCAGAAAGGATAACAATTTGCTAAAATCACATCGCAGGAATCTATCAAAGCAGGTCTATCAAGAAACTGATAATAGGCATCTACATACCCTACAGGAATTGTTTCGGGCAAAGCTTCTCTCACCCTCTTAATATATTGCAGTAGTTCTTGCTCCGAAATTTCTTCACGATGCAACACTTCATTTCCTACTGCAGCAATGTCTGCCAACCCAGCATTAGCCATAGTGATAAGTGACTCAATTTCTTTCTCATTCCTTTCCTTATCATCACTTATCCATGCTCCGACTATAGTTTTCAATCCTTTTTGGCGAGCGATTTCAGGTATCAATTCATTTCCTTCTGTACAAGAGAAGGATCTAATCCATTTTGCGTGCGGTATAATAATATCTAATCTCCTGCGAATTTGATTTTCAGTTAAAATATCACCCGCTTTCTGTCCTTCTACATAAGGACTAAAACATAAACCGTGTATACCATTATTCAAAATCTCTGAAAACTGTATCCTAATTTCGCTTTCACTTTTTGAACTTAAATCTGGACCGCTTATCTTACGTATGGAACTTTCGTTTTTCTCTAAAGAAAGTAATTTCCCAGTAAGATAGTAAGAAGATTGCTTTCTTAAGTCTCTCTTTCTCGTGTCCAACTCTTCTGTAATTTCTCTAGCTTTTTCTTCCGTCAAATTATAGTTCCTCATAACCCACATAGCTATCAATGTCCCAAAAATTGGCACTCCTGAGTAGAAAAGTCTCATCCCAGTAATTGCGCTATCAGAATTTGTAGCTGCACCGGGAACAAAGTCAACTAGTTCCATAATGGCACCACTTAATAAACCCGCAATTGCAAAACCAAACTTTACCATCCACCAGTAAATAGCTCCAAAAATTCCTTCTCTTCGCTTACCGGAGGTCAACTCATCCAAATCGCAAATATCAGCAGTCATGGACATCATTAACGTAAATAAGCTTCCGATACCGAAGGCGAAGAAAGGTAAAGCAAATAAAAACATATAGGGCTTCCCTGGAATAAAGAGAAACCATAGCAAAATATACCCGAGAATCGATATTCCTTGAGATACTAAAAAAGCATCTTTTTTACCCATTATTTTAGACATCTTAGCGACAATAGGAATTACTACAAAAGTAGTTGCCAATGCTCCTACGCTGCCAAAAAGTGTAGGCCAAATTCCTGCAGCACCTTGATCTCCATTGAATAAATAATAAACCACAATAAAAAATGAAAAAGCAGCAATGGTATTAAAGGCATTAAAAACAAAAAAAGTAGCAATACAAAGCTTTCTAAATGGCTCATAATAGTAGGCTTCTTTGAAACCACCAATAATTTTATTGAAACTGCTTCCTATATTTTTTAAAGTTAATGGATCGAAACTTTCTTCATTTTTTGTTGACTTACTTTTAATAAATATAGCAGGAATCATCGCCAAGATCATACATGGAATACCTACCCATACAGCCAAAGTTCTTGTTGCTATAGCTCCATCTGGGAACCAATCGGGATCATACATAATAACCCAAAACCAGGGTGCAATTACCCATGCCCATTGCCCAATCCATTGTGCAATAGCCATTATACTGGTTCTTTCATGAAAATCATCACTCATTTCATATCCCATAGCCACATAAGGGACACTAAAAATGGTCAATCCTAAATAAAACACAAAAGACCAAAGAAGGAAGTATACAAAATTATAATTAACTCCATTTACTGCATACAATTGCCACATTATAATGAAGGATATCCCCATAATCAGAGCTCCGATAAAAACATAATGCCTTCGTCTTCCCCAAACAGATCGGGTGTTGTCTGAAATAAAACCCATAATTGGATCCGAGAAAGCATCAAATACTCTGGGCAAAAAAAACAAAATACCCCACATCCACGCAGGGAAACCTAAGTTTTGAACCAATACGACCATAAAAATACCTAAGGCTGCGGGAAACATTTGGTTAGCTAACATCCCTAATCCAAAGGCTATTTTTTGCCCCATAGGAACCATTCCTTTTGGGTTTGAAGTATTATTTGACATAGTTAAAACGGTTTAGGTTATACAATTAATTATCAAGGTTTAATTACCACAGTTTGCAAAGCTTTTGCATTGATGGAAATATATTTTATTTTATTGTGATTATTTATTTCTATTGCTTGTTTTATTTCCGTAGGATTAAAAATGGCCAAAGCTATTGTCCCATCGGGGTTTTTAACCGCAGTTGCCAAGAGGTCTTTATTGTTGATTTCGCATCCTATTTTTACAGCACCAGGTCGCATAAATTTGCTGAAATGTGCGATAGTATAATACAAGGGAGTAAAATAGACTTCATCTTTTTCTACATCTACAATGATTGGAGCTATACACCAATTTTTAAACCAATTAGGCCCACCTTGTTTATCTAAAACCATATTCCAATCTATCCAACCGTCTACCCAATTGTTCAAACATCCTATGATATCTGAAGCATAACGATTAACTGGAGCATATTTTGGATGTAAATACTTGTCTTTTTCGCTAGCCCAATCCCAACCCCAGTCCGTGGCTTCTTTACTCCAATACCAAGCATCGTCCTTCCAATGTGGAATTTCAGAATCTACACAAGCTTCGGTCTGAATTAAATGTTTATTTGGTGCTTTATCGTGGGCGTACTGCAACTCTTCGGCAAAAATTTCATACGTACTTTCGTACCAATGAACTGCTGTTCCAGAAAAGTACTTTGACGCTTCTTTATCTTTGTACATTTCGTCAACCCAATCCTTTAAATCTGCTCTATTTTGATCGTAACCTAATATTTTAATATCCCCTTTTCCATCCGCTTCTAATTTTGGTCCAAGATGATTTTGAACAAAACTGGTCATTTCTTTAGGCGAAAAAAGCATGCTTTCCCAATTATTGCCATTCCCAAGTGGTTCATTCTCCACCGTAAGTCCCCAAATATCAATTCCTTCCTCTTTATAAGCATCAATATATTTTGAAAAATATAACGCCCATGTATCATTATACTCAGCTAATAATTTCCCTCCAACCCATTTTTTATTATCTTTCATCCATGGCGGCGCAGTCCAGGGAGATGCTATGATATTGAAACCATCTTTAGAAATAGACTTAGCCTCCAGTATCATCGGAATAAGATTGTTTTTTTTATCTTCTAATATGGAAAAGTGCTCTAAATTTTTATCACCATCGACCATTGCGTAAGCATACTGCTTCAACGAAAAGTCACAAGAATTAATATGTGTTCTGGTCAATGAATAATTTGCTCCCTCTTCACTAAAATAAGCATCTAATATCTTTTTACGATTTGATAGACTCAAGTTATAAAGTAAATTTGCTGATGATTCGGTAAAAGCACCACCAAATCCAGTTATGGTTTGAAATTTTTGGGCAGCATTTAACGTAATTATAATTGAACTTTCCTTTACTGAAAAGCTTTCTGTTTTTTTCAATAAATTGCCTTCGGCTGAAGTTTCATAAACGTCAACTTCCAGCTCTTTTTTGACACTGCAACTTTGCAACAGGAATGACAAAATAAATATTAGTATTAAAATATTAAATTTTTTCATCCAAATTATTTATTAATCAATAATGTAGGGACTTCTACATCCAGCCATAAACTTTCTTCACTCCCGTTATATGTTTTTGTTATGGGTTTTCCATCGCGGGATAAACCTTTAAAAACATGTTGATCAACCATATCCCAGAGACTAAACTTAGCTTGAGCTTGTAAATTGATTAATCCAAAATGATTTTCAGAGCCCAATGGGTTTGCATTATCTTTCCATTGCTCATCAAAAGCTTCAAAGTAAAAAAGAGATATCCCATTCTTATTTGTCCATTCTCTCATGAGTTTATAATATTGAGCTGACTTGTACTCATCAGTCGCCTTTGAACCTGAATTGCCATACATTTCATTCGAAACAGTTGCCCAGCCCGTTTCCCCTATGTGGATAGGCTTTTCTATGCCCAATGACTTCATGTAATTTGCAACACTTTTGTATTGCCCGATAGCATAGTCTCTCGCTCGAGCCATGGCAGCATCAATTTTTTCTCGTTCCGACAAATGTTTTTCACTCTCCATAACACCCCAAAATTCTGGATTGTAATGCGTGTCATGCATCGGATAGCTGTGCAAAGAAATATAATCTACTGCCTTGATCAGTTGATTTAAATCTTCTACATGATACTCATCACTTCCTCCTCCCCAAGAGGCAAAGTTATCGGAACTCGTTATCCATAAATTTTCAGGTAGTTTGCCCTGCTTTTTTAGATTTTGCAAATGATTTACCCATTTTAAAATTGTACGTGGTTGCACATAATAACTCGCAGCCCATTTTACCATAGCCTCATTACCTACAGCAATAACCTTTATAATGTCTGGGTATTGGTTTGCTAATCTTACTGCTTCATCTATTTCAATAGCATTTCTTTCACTTTCTTCGTTATGAATAGGAGCGAGTTCTGTCCAAGCGTTTTTACAATCTATCCATGCACCCAGCATCACATACATTTCGAAATTTGGATCTTCTTTCTTTAAAACTCTTATGGCTTTTAATAAATTCGAGACTTCACCATAATGTACATTGTAAGTTCTGAGAATTTTTATGTCTATCGCCGATAATATTCTCAAATCATCGGTGATTTGTGCAACAGTCGGTTGAACATCCCTTGTTTTAAATCTATATCCACCATAGCAGATAGCTTGATAATTTGAATTCCCTAATATTTGTTTAGCTGTTTTTTCAACTGTTTTTTTAGAATTCATAAATTTTTGGCTACACGAAAACAATGTCGTCGTTACTACTACTAAGAAAAATAAGATTGCTTTCTTATACATTTATTTAAATGAAAGTTTTACTATTACTTGACTAATTTCTCCAGTTCTTTTAAAGATACTTTGACTCACATCATCATTTAATGTCAAACTTGAAAAAGTCTCAACCTTGCTATTTTTGTATTCTACCTCTATTTGATTTTTACCCCCCAATTTATAAATAACTGGCACTTGACAAACCGTAAAGGCCAAACTTTCTTTCTCTAATGTTACGGAATACGGGGTATCCTCAAAATCTACAAAACTTACTATTTGATCTTTATTTAAAAACTGATCTTTATGCAGTAGAGTCGGGTTAAACGAAAGTTTCCCGTCTTTAACTCTTATTCCTAATTCTCCTTTTCTTGTGAGAATATCTTCTTTTACTTGCCCAGTCATTCCAGGTTGTTGAGCGCCCTTGTGTAAAGGAGTGTGTGAGTAAGGATCCGTAGGAAACGCACCATAGACTTCGGGAGTTTTATGAACGCCAATACCATCACCTATTTCATCATAATGCTTTGACAAGGCATTTATAACACTAATATCTTCTTTATCTAGATACGCTTTTTCAACAACCTCTTGTACCGCTAAATGAAGTTTAGATACCATATGCCAATAGATTGAACCTAAACCTTCATACCCATAGAAAGTCCCTGATCTGCCAGTAAACGCCTTATGATTGAAAATATCTTCAAAGATTTGCAGAATTTGATCTGATTCCTTTTCAACTAAAGTATAGTATTCTTCATTTTTACTGAGCTCTGCTAAGGCTGACTTTAAGTCATTAGCATTATGAAAATTACCATTGAAATGGTAGCCCCCTTTAACATCTTTACTTATCAGCGAGTTGTTACTATTAGCTAGTAACTTTATCAATAAATTTGATTTTTCTACTCTAGCCTCAGGTATATTGTTTTTTTCTAAAAACTTGGGTAGTTCCTTATTCGGATACAAGATGTAGCTGTTTTGGTCAGGGCGATACAAAGCACTGCTTCTTAAAGCGTCAATAATTTCTAATGATGCTTTTGCATTTAAACATCCTGAACTTAAAACAGCTACCTGACCCTCCAGCATTTCGCTTAGATTTGAGACAATAACTTTATCACTTTCGATAGACATTAAATTATAGGACTGATACAATTTATCTGCTCTTTGATTCGCTTGAATTGAATGATCTATAAAAGCTATACTAATTGCAGTAAATTGCTTTAAGCCATGCAAAGACACCGTTCTTTTCTGACCCCAAAATCCACTTTTATAGACATGTAATCTATATTCTGATGCCGCTTCCCCTAATTGATCTAATATTTTCTTTCGTTCTTGATCATTTATTTTATCAGAAAGCAAGCCTTGATTCGCTAACAGGCACTCCCTAACGGCATGATAAAAGCCCACCATTTCACTAGAAATTTTTATGTTCTCTAATGTGGACCTTTCTATGATTTGCTGAAAAGATTTTAAGAATCTACGTAAATAACATAGGGTAACTAAAGAGACACCATTTCCAACTAGTGCATTATTAGCGTCATTCCATTCTGGTCTTTGTGTATTCATCCAGATTCCTCCTTCAGGAATAAAGTTTGACATCTTTGCCAGAACAGTTGCCAATATCTTTTCAATAAAATTTACATGATAAATCTCATTGCTACTATTGCATATCAAAGCACCGTCAACTCCAATTTTCGAACGCTGTTTATTAATTTTTTCTTCCCAAACGTAGTTGTATTCTATAGTATCTTTTGGGTTTTTTAAGATATCCTGATACGATTTTATGGTATAGGGAACAGCTGCATATACGAAACATTCTTTATCAAAATAAGAGTTTAATTTTCCTGGGTAATACTTTTCTATAAACTCTAAAAATTTTAATAAATATACAATTTGATGATCACCCCAATATCCTATATATGACCAAGGATTATCTTGTTCAATAGCCTCCCAATCAAAACCATCTTTAGTTACTCTGTATGGATTATAACCGTCAAAAGTAGATGCATTTAAGAATTTATGAATCATTCCTTCAATAAAGTTCGGATAAGAATAAGCCAATGCTTCCCAGTTTTGAAAAATATCACGCCAATTACCTTCGTAATCCAAAATTTTTGAATCATCAATTTCACTTCGTGTATTAATAGAAAATTTATTCCAAGGTCGACTAGGGTCACCATGTCTACGACTAAACTTTAAAGGTAGATATTCTGTACACAACCTAACTAAGTCTTCGTCATTCTCACTATCTATCAAATCAAGTAATTCAATATATGAAAACGTATCATTTAGATTTTTAACGAACAGATTATTATTTTCAAAAACCTCAATATTTGCCTTCTTTAAATATGAAGTAAAATCATTTTTTTCTATTTTGTAGTGCTCGTCAAAAATCCCTCCACGCATAATATTAAAAAGAACATTAGAAAAATGTCGCGTATCTATTAATTTATCTGCGGTAAATTGCAACCCATCGGCAGATGCCACCAGAGCGATAAGGTTTTGCTGCCCTAATTCAACATCATCAAAAACTCGTTTTTCAAGAGTTCTATCACGAGTTATAGACTCACAAAGTTGTATAACTTGCGATTGATTTTGATTAACATTGGCTATTATTTTCCAATCTTTTGAGGATTTTTGAGGCAAAAACAAATGATCTGAGATAAAATAAGCTCCTTTTTCAGCTTTTACATCTGTTTCAGCTGTTATCGTTTGTAGCTTTCTAAAGGCAGGAAGTTGTTTTGACGACAGTAAATGCGTTGGGTTATCCATACCTATTGACCATACAACATTAGCTTTAAGTGCTTCACTAGGTTCTGCTTTATCAACTATAATTGCACTGAGCGCATAGATACCTAAACCACTTTCAAAATGTAATTCACTTCTTTTGTAAGCGTCGACAAGATTACTTGTACTCATCTGCAAATCGCTACTTACACCATGTGGAATAATATTTTGAATACCATCTAATACAGTAACATTATAATCTATGCTTGAGCTATTTATGATTTCAGATTTTTTAATAAACCCAAAAAGATTACTTGAGCTCCATTGGTACCTAAAAGTCAACTGCAAATCATTATTTATTTCTTCAAAAATAACTTTATTACCATAAAAGTTCTTATATAAGTTTCTGGTAAGATTATAATTTTCATTAAAGCGCTCTGAATAGGGCTCCCATAGAATTACCTGCTCATCAAATCTAATTTGGAAAATGGACTTACTTCCAGTTACGTCTGCAAACTCTGTAATTTTATCATCAGTGTAATATGGAAAAATAGCAAAATCAGCATTTTTTCTTCCTGCTGTGAGACCTCCGTTACTTGATATAAATAACCAATGATCGGAATCACTCACTATGCTCATAAAAAAAGGGCGCATTGTGTCGTGATTCTCTATTTTATAATATTTTTCACCTTCTAATTCTACTATCTTCATACCAATATCTATTATTTTATTTCTTCTTTACCAAGTATAAGTTCAAATTTGAACTTGTTTTTATTTATAGTTTCAAAAAATATTAATTTACCCTTTCCAATTATTTGTAATTCGCTGCTTCCGGGCAAGCTCTGCTCAAATAAGAAAACTAAAAACACTCCTAATCAGGATCAAAAAGGTAATTTACTAATTTATTCTTTTCTAAAATTTTAGTTATTAAACAACGCTTTTTCTTAAATCACTAATATAAAAGGAATCTTATTGACTGATTAAAAAAGAACTATACAAAAAACATACACTGCATAAAAAACACAAAATATTTTATAATACCACAAAAAAATAACCGAAACCTACCAAATTGTCAGCTAAACTGAACTATCAATAATACACCAATAAAAAAAAGCGACAACAATGTTGAGGTGTTGTATAGTTCTATATTAAAAATGGCCTTGGATCACAATAATAGAGGCAATAAATTACTGTTTTAACAACAATTTTTTTCTTTGAAAACTAAACAGCGCTTTAAACACTCCACACTAATCAATTAATATATGACAACTTTATTTTTGATGCGGATCATTAACAGCAACTCTGTTAAATCATCCATCAGGATTAGATTGACTCATTATTAAAACAAGCTAATAATAGTTTCCTAATCCATATCGTTTAAGAGGCACTCTTGGTCTGTGTCTTCAACATTCTCTGTCTTAAAAGTATTTATATAAATACTCATTGTAAGTATACAAGACTACTATATCAATTTTTAGAAACAAAAAGTTATTTTAATTATTGAGTATGACCATTCTAATTCATTAATGTTACGCCTCCAAAAAACAAAAGACGAACTCAAACTGACTGCGCTATACTTGCTTGTTTCCTTCAAAACTATTAACTAACCATAGATTAGTTAATAGTTTCTTAGTACAAACCCCCACAAAGTTTACATTAGCCTGAATTACTAAAACCCCCGTCCTAATCTAACTTTCTTGACCCGTATCCGCAGAATATTGATTCACCTAGTGAATTTAAAACTTAGCTTGTTGATAATCAATTAACATATTGAAAACTAGTTTCTAAGGTTGTAAAGGAACTCCCCCCAACAAAAATATTAAAATCGCCTTCTTCAGCTTCCCATTTCGAATTAGCGGTGAAGAATTGAATTGTATTCTGATCAATTATAAAATCAACTTTTTTAGATTCATTTGGTTCCAATTCTATTAATTCAAATCCCTTGAGCTCTTTTACAGGTCTAGCTGTACTTCCTACTAAATCCCTAATATACATTTGAACCACTTCCTTACCCGACACTTTTCCAACGTTCTTTACTGTCACGGATGCCAATAATCTTCCTCCAGGGGCAAATGAAGGAGTCGACAATACCAAATTAGAATACTCAAATTTAGAATAGCTCAATCCATGACCAAAGGGATACAAAGGAGTATTTTTTTCATCAATATAATGAGACCAGAATACACTATCAGGTTCATCCATTACGGGTCTACCCGTACTTGTGTAGTTATAATACAATGGCAATTGTCCTACACTTCTAGGAAATGTCATTGGTAATTTACCACTTGGATTATAATCCCCATATAGCACTTGTGCAATAGCATTTCCGCTTTGCGTTCCCAATTGCCAAGCCTCAACAATTGCTGGGATGTTTTCTGCAGCCCAAGGTATTGCTAATGGACGGCCATTATTTAAAACTAAAACTACATTAGGATTGACTTTAAATATCTCTTCTAATAATTCTTGTTGCACTCCAGGCAAACCAATATCGGCTCTACTCCTACCCTCCCCAGATTGCAAACCATGCTCTCCTAAAACCATAACCACAACATCTGCTTGTTTTGCAACAGCAATTGCCTCTGCAAATCCGCTTTTGTCAGTCATATTAATTTTGGTTTCTAACACAAATGCTGTCGTCCCAATAATAACATCAGCTCCTTTTGCATAGGTGATCTGATTTCCTTTATAGTTTTGCATGCCTTCAAGAACAGAAACTGCAGTGTTTTCATCAGCAGCAATTCTCCAATTCCCTAATGGACTTGTTTTATCATTTGCCAATGCCCCAATAATAGCTATTTTTTGAGCGGTTTTTTTGAGCGGTAACAATTCTTTTTCGTTCTTCAGAAGGACAATTGACTTTTTTGCCATATCTAATACCTCTGCATGAAATTCAGGCTTTCCAACTGTTTCTTTTTCACGATTTTCATCGCAATACTTATATGGATCCTTAAATAAACCTAATTCAAATTTCAACTTTAAAATTCTCTTGACAGCATCATCTACGACGCTTTCTTTCACTTTGCCTTCCTGAACTAATGAAACCAAGTGATTTACATAAGCACTGGATTCCATGTCCATATCTGAACCTGCATTAATAGCTATTTCTGCAGCCTGCTTACTATCTTTAGCGAATCCATGATTTACTAGTTCTTTAATTGAACCCCAGTCAGAAACAACAAAACCATTAAATTTCCAGTCTCCTTTTAATATCTGTCTTTGTAAATAATTATTACCTGTTGCTGGAATTCCATTCAACTGACTGAAAGAATTCATAAAGGTGCTAACGCCAGCATCAACTGCAGCTTTAAATGGTGGGAAAATAATGTTTTGCAAAACAGTTTCACTTACATCAACTGTATTGTATTCTTTACCTGCTTCTGCAAAGGCATAACCAGCAAAATGTTTAGCGCAAGCAAGAATGGTGTTTGTAGCTGCCAAATCAACACCTTGAAACCCTTGGACACGCGCTGTTGCAATTTTACTTCCTAAAAATGCATCTTCACCAGCTCCTTCCATCACTCTTCCCCATCGTGCGTCTCTTCCAACATCAACCATTGGTGCAAAAGTCCAATTAATTCCCACAGCTGCAGCTTCTTCGGCTGCCATTGCTGATGATTTCTTTATTGCTTCCATATCCCAACTTGCTGATTCAGCTAATGGAATAGGACTGATCGTTTTATAGCCATGAATAACATCAAAGCCAAAAATAAGAGGAATACCTAATCGCGTTTGTTCAACGGCAATTTTTTGTAATGCTTTAATATCCTTAACTCCTTTTACATTCAACATCGACCCTACTAAACCTTTTTTAAGGTCCGCATATTTTTTAGCTGCTTGACCTTCTTTTGGTGTTGGCCCAGTTATGTCCCAAAATCCACTGTATTGATTAAGCTGTCCTACTTTTTCTTCTAATGTCATCCGTTTTAATACAGAATCAACTTTTGCTTCCAATCTAGCAGACTCAGAATGCTGTACAGGTGTATTAATCATTTTTCTACTACAGGCCGCCATAGCGAATACTGCTAGGACCACAGAAGTAAGTATAAATAAAATTTTCATTTGTTTTCTTTATTACCAAATTAAAAGGCCGGTCAAAAACAGGCCTCTTATTACTCATTAAATTTCACATTCTTTTATTGATAAACCTTTACATAATCAATCTCCATAGAAGACTGAGTAAAAGCAGGATCAATTGCACCGCCAAAAGTTCCTCCCATAGCAACATTTAAAATCAAAAAGAAGTCTTTATTAAATGGTAAAGAACTATCATTTGCTACGGAATGATATAATTTGTCATCAACAAAAATCTGAACTGAAGTAGGGCTCCATATAGTTTTATAGATATGGAATTCAGAAGAAGCATTGGCAATTGTTGTAGAATTAGTATTGCCAGCTCCTGGCGAAACAGCTGGATAATGAAGTGTTCCGTGGATCTTATTAGGTTCACTTCCTTTAAATTCCATAATGTCAATTTCTCCACAAGCAGGCCATGTGTTTGTTGCATAATCCTGGCCCAACATCCAGATCGCAGGCCATGTCCCTGCACCAGTGGTTAATTTAGCTTTTACTTCAACTTTTCCATAAGTAAACTCAAACTTATTTTCTGACTTTAACCTTGCTGACGTATAAGTAGCGCCTTCTTTTTTGGCAGTAATTTTTAAATTACCCCCCGCTACTATAACATTATTCACACTATTGGTATAGGTTTGTTCTTCTGAGTTACCCCATCCCCCAGCACCTAAATCATAACCCCATTTTGTAGGATCAGGAGTACCATCAGTATTAAATTCATCAGAAAAAACTAATTTGGTATAATCAGCTACTGGTACTGCTTGAGATGGCGGAGTAGTTGTAAAAGTATGATACCAAGCTAAAGCTGGGTTGCTTGGCATAACCCCCCTAACAACCATACGGTTTTCGGTTATCGAAAGAATTTCATACGAATTTGCTCCGAAAAAATACCCCATAAATCCGCCATCACTAAAATTCATTACCGTACCTCTGGTTTGCGTAGCACTATCTGGGTTAGTGGTGACAAAAGACTCAGATGGGCTCAAAGTAACCACTTTATCACCGCTCGTATTCAAATCATAACAATTATCATCTCCGCCTTTAATAGCTCCATTGTAATACGTTTGACCTTTATTATCTAAATTAAATTTTACTTCTTCATTATTTAGTGAAAAAGTCATTACACTATTATACAAACAAGTAGACGCTTTTTCGTTAGCTTGTGTTGCATAGTATGTTGGATAATAATTTAAATGACCATTAACGTCAATTTGATCTGGACTATTTTGTCCCACTCCTAGATGAGCGAGTTCGTCTTGCGCCCAGTACCATTTTTTTGAAGTACCTCCAGTTAAAAGCTGAACAGCTTCATCGTCTTTAAAGCTACTAAAAACGGTGACTTCAAGAGTAGTATTTGTTGTTACACCCGCTTTTCCTGTCGCTAAAACAGTAACATTATAGCTATTTAAGCCTGGTTTAGAAAATCGTTTTTCGAAATAACCGCTAGGTGAATTTTCAGTTGTTCCATCTGAAAAAACATATTTATATGAAATCGCGTTGCTGGCTTTACTAGTAAACTTTATTTTACCTGAACCATCGCCGTTAGGGGCTAAATCTGTTTTTCCAACTATTTCGAAATTCACTTCCAAACTAGAAGGTGTGTCTATTGATCCAAAAGTAAAGCTATCCTCTTGGCAATTCACCATCAAAAGAAGGACAAATAGGGACAGTATGTTTGTAATTATCTTTTTCATCTTTGTTATATTTTATTAATTATGGAAATAAACATTATCGATATAGACCGTATTATTACCCGATGGTCCACCAACATAAATTAGTTGCCCAATATGACCGCGTGTTACTAAATTAGTAAAATCAGTTAATGGAATATCTAAACTAACCCATGTATTTATAGCTGGTGACTTAATCGTTACTTCGTGTTCTACGTCATCGCCACCTCCAAATACACCATTAGCACCAAGATCTACAAGTTTTACTCTAAATTCAGTAAAATCTGAAGACCAGACATCAGTATGAAAATGTGTCATTCCTGTAGCGTTAATTGGGTTCTTGATAGTTTCAATTCCCACAAAATTTAAAGCGCTATATTTTTTGACTGCGTTCCCACTTATAGCTAGATCTTCAAGTGTAGCAGCTGACCAAGAGGTTCTCCACGTGTCAACGGCAACATTTGTATATGTATCGCTAAACATAGAGATAACCTTAGATGACGGTTGAGTCGGCGTTGGCGAAGCAATAATACTAGCCGTTTTTTTATAGAAATAAACATTATCAACATACACTGTCGTTGCTCCTGAAGGAGCTCCTACAAATATTAATTGCGCAATATGAGATCGAGTAGTTAAACCTGCAAAATCACTTAGTGGTATGTCTATACTTACCCAAGCTTCTTTTGCCGGAGATGGTACTGTAATTTCATGCTCTACATCATCACCACCTCCAAAAATACCATTTGCTCCAAAATCAACTAATTTCACTTTAAACTGGGTTAAATCTGAAGACCAAATGTCAGTATGAAAATGAGTCATAGCAGAGGCGTTTATTGGACTTGAAGTTGCTTCGATGCCAACAAAATTCAAAGCACTGTATTTTTTAGTAAGATTACCTGAAATATCCACATCGGTTAGTGTTGCGCTAGACCAATCCGTTCTCCATGTATTAACAGTTACATTTGTATATGCATCACTAAACATAGAGATTACGTTAGAAGCAGCTAATGTTGGAGTTGGCGCAGCTGTCAAATTCGTTATTTGAACCGTTTCTGATTTTTCTGCAGTAGCTTTTCCTCCACTTAAAGCCACTATTCTGACAATATACGATCCTGATGTTGGATAAGTATGACTGATCACGTCTCCCTCCATAAAATCTGTAGGGACTTCATTGTTTACATCTCCAAAATAAACTTGAAAGTATGTTTCAAAAGTAGCCACGGCTGAGACAGTTACTGAAAGGTTAGACCCTTTAAGAACGTTAACGACTAAGTCTTCCGGTGCTCTAAAAGAAACTGTAACTGTTTTTGTAGCTTCAGTTTTTTTCCCATTCAATGTGACTCCAGTTATTTTAACTTCATAAACACCTTCTTTATAAACGTGAGATACCGATTCTCCAGGATTAACATACCCTGACTCTGCAATTCCGTCACCATAGTTAATTTCAAACCTCGTCACTCCCTCGCCATTAGGAAAGAAAGTAACTTTTCCTGTGTTATCTTGCGTTATCGTAGCTAATGCCGTAATATTTTCTGGCGCACTTATCGCATCTAGATCGACAAGACTATTCTCGCTAGAACAACCTGAAAAGATTGACAAAACGAAAAGACCTATAATAAATTTTATGTTTTTCATAATAGTTTTTTTTTAATATCCAGGATTTTGTGACCAATTTCCGTTTGCGAATTGAATTTCTTCTATTGGAATTGGAAATAATTCATTTTTACCCGCTGTAAATCCAGTAATTTCTTGAACTGCTTTTTTAGTTCTTACTAAATCAAAGAAACGATGCCCTTCACCGACTAATTCTACTCTTCTTTCTGCCAAAATAAAATCAGTTAATGCCGCTCCAGAAGCAGTAATGTCGTGATTCAGGTCCCCAAAAGCACGTCTTCTTACTTGATTCAGATATAATCTCGCTTTAACATCATCTAGTCCGCTTCTATTATACGCTTCTGCTGCCATCAACAAAACATCAGCATAACGTATGGCTCTGTAGTTATTTGGATTAGTCAAGTTCAAATCTCCTGCAGCGATTGCGCTTCTCTTTCTTGGAATGTATTTTCTATTGAAGTAACCCGTATTTTCATAACCTTGTCCATAAGTTGCTCCAGTTTCTGCACTCCAAGAACTCATATCTAAAATTGCCACTGCTTTTCTAGAGTCCCCAGCCTCAAAAGCACTAACTACCTTTTGTGTTGGTACATTAAAGCTAAATCCTGGTGTAAATAATGGCCCAGTATAATTTCTAGGTCCGCTAAAACCAACTGCTACATTCCCTTCGCTACATTGTAAACAACCAAAACCAGCGCCTTCAATATCAGTATATTGCACTTCAAAGACAGATTCGGTGCCGTTCTCTCCGTCTGCTTCAAAAATCGAGTCATAATCGCTCACAAGTGAGTAATTATTAGCAGTAATTAAAGATTGAAAAGTAGTAGCTGCTTTTGTGAAATTTTCTTCATACAGATATGCTTTCCCTAAAAGTGCTAACGCAGCTCCTTTTGTCGCTCTTCCTTTTTGAGAAGGTATTGCTGCTAAATTTTCAGAAGCGTAAATCAAATCTGATTCTATTGATGCATAAACTTCATTCACAGAAGAACGCCCAATCGTTTTTTCGTCACCAACGTTAAAACGAACATCGCCCTTTAACGGAATTCCTCCAAACCACTTTACCAATTCAAAATGATAATAGGCTCTTAGAAAACGAGCTTCTGCTATAATTTGGTTTTTTCCTTCAAATTCAGTTTTGTCTTTGAATTCTAAAATGTAATTCGCTCTGTTAACTCCAGCAAACATCCAGTTCCAGATATCTCTCAAGTTACTGTTCACAGGAGTATGAATCATATCATCAATCTGCTGAAATCCCACGACATCAGTTTGACTTTCTCCTCCCGCTAAGGTGTTATCTGAGGCTATTTCCCCTAATAAAACGTTTACGTAAGACGATTGCAGCAAATCATAAGCTGCAACAAGTGCCATATCATAATCTGATTTAGAATTAAAATAATTTTCTGAATCGATTGAATAAGCAACATCTCTGTTTACAAACTCATCACTACAAGAAATAGTTAAAGTTGAGATTGTTGCTATAAATACTATTGTAAAAAATATATACTTTTTCATTTAAATATAAATTAAAAATTAATGTTTAAACCTAACAAATAGGTTCTTGGCGTAGGGTAAAAACCATAATCAATTCCGCCACCAATAGGAGCACCATTAGAAGCTCCTGGATCAAAACCTCTATATTTGGTAAAAGTATAAAGATTATTAACACCCGTATAAAGTCTTAACTTTGTGATTCCCGCCTTTTCAGAAACTTTAGAATTCAGCGTGTATCCTAATTGAATGTTTTGGATTCTCAAATAAGAAGCATCTTCAACATAATGGTCAGAAAAAATCGTATTAGCAGTTGCACCCGTGGTCACTCTAGGATTAATATTACTTGTACCTTCTCCTGTCCATCTATCTAAAACATAATTTAACCGGTTGGCATCTGATACTGTTCTTTCATAATTCCGTACCATATCGTTCCCTATTGAAGCGAAAGTAAAGGCTGCGAAGTCTAGATTTTTATAGTTTAACTGTAAATTGAATCCCATAGTCGCTTTCGGTATTGGATTCCCTAAATTAGTTCTGTCTTTGGTATCAAGAACCCCATCTCCATTAACATCTACATAGCGAAGATCTCCAGGTGCAGCATTAGCTCCTAAAGCAATTTGCGAAGGGTGTGCATTAACTTCTGCTTGGTTCTGAAAAACACCATCCGTTTTATATCCGTAGAAGTATCCAATAGGCATGCCTACTTCCATTCTTGACGGCGCAGGTTGTCCGACACCAAATGCCCCACCTTCTATAAATCCAGTACCGTTATTCACTTCCAAGACTTTATTTTCTAAAAAAGTAACATTATACCCTAAACTAAGAGAAAAGCTGTCTGAAAATTTGTTTTTGTAATCTACAGAAAACTCAACACCAGAATTTTTTACAGTTCCTGCATTTACTGTAGGAGCAGATGCACCAGGAGCATAATTTCCAGTAATACCAGAAACAGGTATATTTGGAATTAACAGGTCCTTTCGTGTGTCAGTAAAATAATCGGTAACGATTGAAACTTTATTATTGAATAATTTTAAATCTAAACCAACATCAAATTTCTTAGCTTCTTCCCATTTTAAATTCGGATTTGGAATCTGCCCATTTGCAGTACCATTTACTAAGGCACCGTCAAAAACGTAAGTCGCCTCGCCCGAAAGTTGAGAAATATATCCATTATTTGGTATTTGATCATTTCCTAGAGTTCCATAGCTCGCTCTCAATTTCATGAAATTTACCGTTTTTGCCTCACCATAAAAACCTTCATCAGATAGAATCCAACCAGCGGTAAAGGAAGGAAAATAACCAACTTTATTACCAGGTCCAAATTTTGTTGAAGCGTCCCTTCTAAACATTGCTGACAAAAGATATTTTCCTTTATAATCATACTGCAATCTACCAAAGTAAGAAAGCCTTCTCTCATCGTAAGTATAAGAACTATTCGTTTTTGCTTCTAGAAAACCAGTCGTTAATGCAATATCCGCATAATCCCATGAATTGTTTGGCACATCATAACCTCTTGCATATAAACCATTACCCCATTCTTTAAAAATCGTATTTCCTATAGTCCCTTCAAAATTATGACTCTCCCCAATTGTTTTGGTATACGTTCCAAAAACATCAAACGAGTAATTGTTATCATTTATAGCATTTTGAGTTACTGAGCTTCTTTGCACATCAAAAACTTTTCCGCCGTAATTTATTTGTTTATCAAAAATTCTTGACTTGCTATTTGAGGTATTAAAACCCATCGAACTTGATAAAACAAAACCATCAAACAATTTATATTCTAGACCGAAATTTCCATTTAACTTCTTAAAGTTATAATCATTATAAGTGTTTCCGATTTGTGCCAGTGGATTAATTATTTCATTTCCCAAACCTGTGGTGCTCGGCACTACAGTAAAATCTCCAGTTGCATCGTAAGGATTCAACGTTGATGGAGTATTTAATGCATTAAATAAAACGGAACCTAATCCACCTTCACTTAATGTTTTACGATTAAAATAAGTATAAATAACATTTGTCTTTAACTTAAGTTTGTCCGTAACATCAGCATTTAATGACACTCTAGCAGTATTTCTTAAAAACCCAGACTTATTACCTCCAATAATACCTTCTTGGTCTAAATGAGAACCACTGACAGCATAAGTAACTTTGTCAGACCCCCCAGAAATAGACAAATCATGATTGATAATAGGCACGGAAGAATCAAAAACTCTGTTTTGCCAATTCGTTCCTTTCCCTAAACCAGATACGTTAGGATAAGGAATCGTTTGTCCACCATTTGCATAACTTTCGTTTAGCAATAAAGCGTATTCAGTGGCATTCAGTAAGTTTAACTTTTTTGTAGTTTCCTGAAATCCTGTATATGTATTGTATGCGATTTTAGCCTTAGAATTTTTCTTGCCGGATTTAGTAGTTATCAAAATTATTCCATTTGCACCTATGGTACCATAGATAGCCGCTTGGGCATCTTTCAAAACAGTTAGCGACTCTATGTCATTTGGATTTAACAAACCTAATTCCCCTACGTATCCATCAATAATTGTCGTTGGACCATTCTGTCCATTAGTTGCAATACCTCTAATACGAATATCTAAGGCCGCACCCGGCGAACCTGATTGCGAGGTAACATTAACTCCGGAAACAGTTCCTTGTAATGCCTGTTCAATCTTAATCGGTTTCAGAATTTCTAATGTTTCACTATCCACAACCGAAACTGCTCCAGTAACTTCTCTCCTTTTTTGACTACCGTAACCAATTACTACTACTTCGTCTAAGCTATTGGCATCTTCTTCCAGAGATATAGTTAGTGCTTTATTATTGGACACTACTTTGTATTCGTAATTTTTATAACCAATATAAGAAAACACAACAGTTGAACCAGCTGGAATCTCCTTTAATAAAAACTTTCCATCAAAATCAGTTGCTACTCCTTTAAGTGTGTTTTTAATTTGAACATTTACTCCTGGTATAGGCAAACCAGAACCTTTCTCTTTTACACTTCCCCCCAAATCAAAACTTTGGGCAAAACCAAAAGTAGAGAGAAAAAGAAAAATAATTAATAAATAGTTTGACTTCATAATTTACGTTTTTTTGTGAGGTATAAAACTATAAGGATATCCGCACAACTAATCAGAAACAACCTTTACAAAAAACATACAATGCAAAAAAACCTTCATATTCTATTAATAACATAAAAAAACCAAGGAATACCTTTAAAACCCTAAGTTAGTCCCTCACCCATAAAAACAAGATTACCACAATAACAATCACTATGTTGTGTTAATGTATGGTTTTTTTACTGTCTTAATATCTTAGTTAGACAGTTCAAGGATATTATTTTAAGTCTTGTTCTTTATATAAGTCCGTTTTTTACGCAAACGATATCTCTCTAAATCCAGACTGCAAACCAAACGTCAAGTCACGGGCCTTATTTACTTAGAAGAAACTTAAAATAAAACAAAAAACATAAGCTGGAAAATGATTAATCTAACCTAAAACATCAAGTCCTTTTTAAATCACCTCCGTGAAATCCTTGAACATCTGTTCCAGACTTTTATCCCTGAAAAAAAGAAATAAATTGTCTGCGTCAGCCTTCTTCATTTGACATCAGTTAAAAGTATCTACAATTAATCAAACTTTCATTTGGCGCTATTAATTATGGCTTTTCACCGGCACTAGCTTTTTTTTTACCTTTTATCTAATTTATTAGTAGTAATAACAACTGTTCTATCAATAGTATACGAACAACTTACAATCACAAAAAAAAGGTTCACTAATAAAATAATTATTAGCGAACCTTTTTATGTTCTAGTATTCTATTAATCTATATAACAGGATAATTACTGATAAGTCTATCTAGCAAAATCAAAACAATTATACTCACTGTTTTATTTTAGTTTGACAGAAACATTGTCAAAGTACACGTCTACTAAACAATTTGCAACAGGACCACACGAAGTCTTCATTTGCAATGTTATACCGCCAGTAACATTTGAGCCAGTACGAACGGTATAACTGTACGAACTCCAATTATTTCCAGTCAAAGGATGTGGTCCTCCAGTTAGAATTTCAGCCTTAGATGTACCGCCGGTAGCTAATTCAGAGAAAAATTCTGCAAAAAATACTCCACCAGTACTTGCTGATCCACGTAAATCAAACGAAATTAAGTAATCAGTGTTTGGAGTAACAACACCTACCCCGAGGTTAGCTTGCTTAACTACAGCATCTACAGCACCACCAGTACCAGCTTCAAAATCAGAAACTAAATGTCCAGAAAACGAACCGCTTTTAGGATTTGTACCACTTGCCGTAAATGACGCGCCTTGTATTCCGGTTACAAAACTTTCCCAGCCAGAAGTATTACCAGTCTCAAAGTCCCCATTAACTGCTAAATTTCCAGCAGAGCCGCCACCGCCACCGCCGCCAGCCGCAGTAACAATAACAGTTCTTGTAACTTGAGTCGCTGCATTAGCTGCTGCATCTTTTACATTATAAGTAATAATATACGTTCCTACTGCATTTACATTTACAGCATCTCCCGCAACTACAATACTACTGCTAATGTTTCCATCTACATTATCCGTAGCTGTAGCTCCGGGGTCAGTAAACGTTCCACCAACTGTAATATTAATCGTGGCACTACCATTTAAAGTAATTATAGGTCGGACAGTATCTAATGCAACTATTACCGATCTTGTAACTTGCGTCGCAGCATTACCTCCTGCATCACTAACATTATAAGTAATAACATAAGTTCCAGCTGTATTTACATTTACAGCATCTCCTGCAACTACTACACTGCTTGTAATGTCACCGTCCACATTATCCGAGGCCGTTACTCCTGGGTCAATAAACGCACCACCAATTACAACATTTATTGTGGCACTCCCCGTTAAGGTAATTACTGGCGCAACCGTATCTGGTGCAGCCGTAATCAAAATAACTATTGTATCAACGTAAGTACTAGTAGCTCCTGCAACATTTGTTATTTTTAAAGTTACTGTGTAGGTGCCATTAACGTATGTTTTTATGGGGTTAATATCTGTAGAAGTTGTTCCGTCTCCAAAAGTCCATAAATAATACTTTACATCTGAAGACGTATTAATAAATGTTACTGTACCAGTATATGGATTGATTGTATGTGTAAAGCCTGCAGTAATTACGGGTAAATTATCATCGCTGTTTTCACAGCCACTAAAGCATAATGTTAAGATCAATATCGCAACGATAGCCTGTGCTTTTTTAAGTAATTGTTTCATGATTTTTATTTTATTAATTTTATCTTTTATTTTTTATAAACTCTTACGTAGTCAACTAACATAGTCTGAGGAAAAACGGTCTCATTATTTGGTGCACCTACAAAATTACCGCCAACAGCTAGGTTAATTACAATATAGAAAGGATGGTCAAAAACCCATTCACCCGACACATCTGCTGGTGTTATTTGGTTATATAATACATCATCTATATAATAATTGATATATTCAGGTCCCCACTCAATACCAAACACGTGAAAGTCTGTGTCGAAACGATCATTTAGTAAGCTATAGCTTTTTGTAATTGATGCTCCCCCAGAATATCCTGGACCATGTACAGTACCTAAAACTTTCGTCGGTTCCTGTCCGCGATACTCCATAATATCAATTTCACCACATTGTGGCCAACCAACTTCATCAATATTAGCACCCAATAACCAAAATGCTGGCCACATACCTTGTCCGTAAGGCACTCTAATGCGCGCTTCAAAACGGCCGTAAGCCTGATCAAATTTACCTTTAGTTGTAAGTCTTGCCGAGGTATACGAAGACCCATTGTAAGACTCTTTTTTAGCGGTAATTAATAAATATCCGTTTTCTACTTTTACATTTTCGGTACGATCCGTGTAGAATTGGAGTTCATTGTTACCCCAGCCTCCACCTGTATCGCTGTTACCAGTACCTAAATCATAACCCCAAATTGCGCTATTAGGAGCACCCTCTGTATCAAACTCATCTTGCATAGTTACCTGTGTGAACTTTGCAACGTCTTGCTTTTCATCAGTTGAGCAACTAGAAATTACAAATATTGGCAGTGCCACAAGGAGAGCCTTAAAAACCAGTCCTTTTATTAGCATTAAATTTGTATCTATTTTTTTCATTTTTTTTTGTTTTAATATTTTCTCCACTATTCTTACTCTTTATAGAAATACATATTATCTACATAAATAGTTTTTACTTTAGAAGATTTTATATTTTCAATAATGATTAAATTGACTCCTGTCTTATCCAATGAAGTTTCTGATGTAGGTCTAATCGGAATTTTTATAGTTTCCCATACTCCAGCTTCGAAATCGGTATCTTTATGAACGACTGGAGCTCTAGGATCTAGTTGATAACTTTGACCAATACGATTTTGTTGAAAAGTAGTAGCAGCAGAATTTTCATTCTTAAATGTGACAAGGAGGTCTATATCAGTAGGTAATTCTAACATCAAAATATCAACACTAAAATGTGTCATTTCTGAAATATTTAATGGAGTTGTAAGCTGAGTACCAACAAAATTAAAATCAGTATAGCTCAGCACATTCTGGCCATCTATAGTGGTTTGTTCACCTCTCGTTGTTTGGTAAGGAGCCCAATAGCCATTATAATAATTTACGGGTATATTTGAATATTTGTCACTAAATATTGAAATCACATTATTTTGAGCTAAGGTAGGAACAGAAGCAACAGGAAAGCTTCCTGGAACAGTAACCGTTAAAGATCCAGTTGCTTTAACACCACCTAAAGAAGCTGTTATTTTAGATGTACCTGGACCAACAAAAGTTATAATTCCTAAATCACTAACTCTAGCCACTTCAATATTAGATGATTTAAAAGAAAAATAAGCGGGTGCTGCAGTAACTGTTTGATTTAGTCCAGACTCCAAATTAAATGTTTGTGTCAAACCATAATTAGCCATACTAACTGAATTTCCCAAGAACTGGATTTCTACTTTATCCTCGCCATTTCCAATAGATGGTTTTGGCTGTGCGATAGTTCCTAATTTTTCAAATTTTAAATCATCGATCCAAAAAGAATACCCTTTATCATTTTCTGGTCCTTCAGCATACCAGAACATTCCTCTTTCGGCTGTTAATTTATAAGCATCTGGAATTGGAATAATATATTTTTTCCAATTAGTTGTTAACTGTAAGTTTGTTGTCACTAGATACTTGTTCTCTGCAAAATCTTGTCCAAAGCCAATTTCGTTAATTAAACCTGCTTGAGTTCCCTTTGCCCAAAACGTTAATGCATCGTAACCCGATAAATCACGCGCTGTTGCAGTACGAAAAATAGCACCAGCATACGCGCCCAGTGGATCACCAACGTTAGGCACGTCAAATCGCATAGATGAAGCTCCCCTATATTTTGTTTCTTGATCAACAGTAAAAGCTTGAAAGTACGACCCTTCAAATGGGAAGTAGTCTAATCCTGCAGTAAAGCCGTCTATAAAAACTTCCGGAGAGTTTGGAAAAGTTGAAAATGCTACTTCATCTGAAATTTCTCTTTCGCAACTAGTGGTAGCGACAAAAAGCAATCCTAAAATGAAGCTGTTTTTTAAATAAATAAATTTTATATTTTTCATTTTTTTTGTCTTTTATTTTCCAATATTGATATGTATGTATGTTCTAATTTCCCATTCATTTCCATTACCAAAACCTACTGGACTTATAATAGGTGAAGTTGCAAATGGAAGTGCTTCATTTGGAGAATACCTAGGGGAGTACTGATCCATTGAGCGCCAAGTTCCGCGAATACCCATTCTTGTGTCTGGTAAAATAAACCAATTGGGTTTCCCTACTGAAGTGGATAAATCCAACATTAACTGCATAGGATAAGTTAAATTGAAATCACGATGATAATCAAACGGCCCCCAATCATTGACTTTGACAGATCCAACTGCTTTTACTTTATTGTAAATCAATCTTAGATCTCCTCCCATACGATTAATCAATCTTGCGTCACTACCATTTGCCTGAGCATTACCACCATAAAGATTAGCAATAATTCCAAAGTTTGAATGTAGTTTCGAGACAATTCTGCTATTAATTTCCCATAAATCTTGCGCTGGAGCCGAATTTGGAAAAGCGAATAAAGTACGATCTGCTAAAAATCCAATTGCCGCATCCTGAGCAGTTGGTTGATGACGAAAAACAAATCCTAAATTCATTGCAAACTTAGCATCTTCACTACGATCATTGTCCCACTCATACATCCAGGTTGCTGGTGTAGGATCATAGGTAAATAATATTTCTGAACCAAGAGTTTCTCTATTACCCCTTACTGCAAAAGGATCATCTTGAATATTTCTAAGTCTTCCCGGTGCTTGAACATCATTTGGCATAGCGGCTACAATAGGTTTTTGCCATAAGAAGTTTGGTGCAATTTGGAATTTTCCAACTGTATAAGTCGCACCTGTTAGAAAATTAGTTTGGTTACCACTACCAGAGTCTTTCAACTTCCATCCGGTGAATGTTTGAGTATTATCTGCTCCACCATTAGCAACTAATCCCATCGCAGCTCCTTGTGCATACCAATTGATAGGCCCTGAAGAGTAGGTCAACTTAAATTTTCCACCCCAATTATCACTCGAATTGATTTTATCAGTATAAACAACATAACTTCCTGTCTCTCCTTTAGTAAATTGAAAAATCCTACCATTTAATGGATCTCCTCCCCAAATACCTCCAACTTCAATACCGAGTCCACCAATCTTAGTTTTGGCATGAAGTGTCAACCTCCTTGTTTTTGGAAGAGGAATTGCTATTGAAGTTACAGCACCAGAAATTTTGGCAATATCTTCATGATATACACTTGTCAAATCAAATTTTCCAACTTTTTTACTATATTTTAATAAAACCGCAGGATTCGCTCCCCACCATAACTGAGGCCCAAATGCTGCCTTTAGTCCTGTCAATGCTTTTTTACCATCGATTTCAAAACCTAGAATTTCACCATTGTAAATATCTAAATTTGGACCATAATTCGCTTCTTGGTATAATCCAAAGAAATCACCCTCATAACCCCAATGATAATGTCCTTTTCTATAGAAACCACGTAAATCAAAGTCTTTTGCATTCCATTCATACTCGGCATTGTACACTTGCACTCGATTAACATCAGTTAAGGTAAGATTACCGTTATCTGTATTTACAATTTGCGCACGTCCTCTATTTTCATAAAAAATTTCATCAATAGGATTAGAAGCTACATTTCCTAAAACGTTAAAATTAACTTCTGCTCTCATGTTGGCAGCCGGATTTCCTTCAGCTCCAATAAAATAAGACTGCATATGATCAAAACCTAGTTCATTTGGATAGACCATACTATTTGGATCTGCAGTAGTTGGAGTTGTAATTAAACTACCACCCGTATTAAAAGTTGTAAATTCTGCTCTCAAATTGCTTAGTCGAATCTTTTCACTAGAACCGCCACCTAAAGCTGCTTTATCTCCTCTAGCTCTTAAAACAGCATCCATTAATTGAATGTTTGCAAAAGAATTATCGATGTTTTCAAGGGTTGCTCCTTTTGCATAAGGATCTACTTGATGCGCCTCTTTAAGTACATAATAAGCAGCACGTGGATAAAGATCATAAAGACCACGAGAATTTGTAGGTCCTTTGGCACAAATACCAAACCATTCCTCATTCATGTTATTATCATTTCCATTTAAATCCAAAGGATAACCACCATTAGACCAGGAAGCATTATTATCATGAATATCTAAATTTTTTGTTTGGCCATATTTCCACCATCCATCACTAAATTGAAACGTAAAACCGCCCAAAGAATTTCCTGCTTTTCCTAAGCCAGCCGCATTCTCGTAAATTTCTTTCCAATTCCCCAACATATAATAAGCCTGAGATTTTTGATCTTCACTATTATTGACAGTATTAAATGCATCAGCACCAAACTCTGTAAACATTATAGGTTTATTTAGCTCCTCTTTTACTTTTTTGAAGGCATCTCCAAAAGAAACACCTCGATACACGTTTGTACCTAATATATCTATAGCAGGACATTCTTTTTTTATGATATCTAAGAAAAGTAAATCGCCATTACAAATTGCCATTGGATGTGAACTATCCAATTTTTTCATCTCAACAATTGCCTCATTAAAAAGCTTGTACATATCATGTGCTCTCACGGTCGACTTCCTGTCTTCTATTGGGATGTTCTCTGTTTCTGCGCCATCCCAAAAAAGGCCGTAATTGTTTTCATTACCTAATAAAAACAAAAGTAATCCTGGTGTATTCTTATATTCTTCCACCATTGTTTTTGTTTCAGCTAACAATAATTTACGAGTATCTGAATCAGAATATTTAGTATTTGGCACCCAGGATCCATTAATAGTGAGTCCATATCGTCCAAAAGAATGATTCAGCATAGAATAAATACCATAATTTTTATAGATGTATTCTACCCACTTTGCGGGTATACCAGTATATTGCCTAATCGTATTTACCCCCATATTTTTAAGCAAACCCATTTCAGAGTCAAGTGCTGCTTTAATAACGTCATCAGATTGACTCCACAAACTGTAAGTGTAATTAGTGCCAATTGGATAGTAATCCCAGTTCATACCGTTGATCATAAAATCCTTACCATCGACCACTAATTTCATTCCCTTCTCATTAGTAACAACTGACACATTATTAGATTGCGAAAAAACTGCTGTTGTAAACAAAAAAAGTATTAATCTTAGAATATTTTTTTTCATAATTTATATTTATTTTTTAGTTGCTCCTTTAAAAAATTTTGATAAACCCGAATTCATTATTGGTTTCATCAAAGTTTTATTATCTTCTAGTAATTTTATGTTATGTGTATTTTAATATTGCTAAAAGATCAATTAAATGTCTGCTCAATTACTCTTCCCAAATAGCATTTAACTTAAAAAATACCAGGAAGTGCTGCAAGTTTAGATAAAATGATAGATGCTTTACATTCATACGTTAATTATTTTGGTTTGTTGTAAAATTACACACAAGTCCTTATAAATATTTAAAAGATGCCGATACAAAAAACATACAACACAAAAAAAATACTTATTATTTCTTAATAATCAAAAAAAAACCTAAATACACTAAGGAATTAATAGCATTGTCATTTATGCCTTAAATAAAAAAAACGTTAATGTTGTGGTACTGTACAGTTATTATGTTGAAACAATAGAAATACTATACAGATAAAATATATTCTACAAGTCCATGCTCATGTGAAAGATCCATTTTTTTTCTCAAACGATATCTTTTTATTTCCACGCTGCGTACTGAAATATTTAACAAGGGAGCTATTTCTTTGGACGATAGGTTTAATCGAAGGTATGCGCAAAGCCTTAAATCACTTGGAGTTAATGATGAATGAGCTAGTTTTATTTTTTTCAAAAAATCTTTGTCTGTATTTTCAAAAGCCTCCTTAAAAACACTCCAAGAATCATTTCCAGTAATGTTCTTGGTGATTGTAGAGATAACAGATTTTAAGTTTTTATCATCATTCGTTTTTTTCAGATCTTCTTTAATAAAAGCCAGTAGTTCATTTTTATTGTGCAAACTCATTGCAGAAACGGCTAATTCTCTGCTTTTTATATCGACATCCAGTGAAAGCTGTTCATTTTTCACTCTCATCATTTCATGTTCGTTTTCAAGCTCTTTAATTTCCAATAAGCGATTGTTTTCTTGGATTAATTTATCTTCTTTCTTTTGGTAATACCTTCTACTAAATTTATGGATAATTTGTGCTAATACAATACCTATTAATAAGTAGATAAATAATGCAAAACCACTCCTATACCAGGGTTTATGAACTGTGAAAGAATAGGCAGCGGTATTTCCCAATACAGAATTAGCAAACTTAGTTCTAACTTTAAAGACATATCTACCCGAAGGCAGGTTTTTAAAACTTACTGCGGTCTTTGTACTCCAGTCGCTCCAGTCATCTTGAAACCCTTCTAATAAATACTGATATTCAGAACTGATATACATATTATATTCGGGAACTGTGTAGTTGAAAATTATATTATTCTCATCAAATTCTAGGCTGCCTGCTTCTTGAATAGAACTGTTTGTAAAATTTCCATTTAATTTACTTGTTGCTACATTTGAGATAGCCACCTTGTAATTTTTAAAACTTAAATCATTGATATTAATAGTATAATAACCGTCAGTGGTCCCAATAAGATAATCATAATTTGATATTTGGGATATGTTTTCAAACCCAGACATTGAGTTAGTTAAGTAAGCTGGTATAGAAATTAAATTTTGTTTCAGCTGATTACTTAATTTACTCAAAGAAAAATAGTAAATATAGCTTTTAGAAAATAACCATATTTTATTAGACTTATCTACAATCAATTTACCGGAGGTGTACTCATCATTTTTAAAAAATGAACTCAAAAATTTATCTTTTTCAAATAGCTTACTTTTATTATTCAACTTAAAAACCCCCGACTTAGAGGCATAGTAAATCGTATTGTTAAATTTTGTCAAGCCCGCATTTTTTCCTTTTTCGGGTCGCTTATATGCAGTAACTGATTTTGCTTTCAATAATGCTTTATCTAACTGCAACCTAAAAACCCCTTTATATTCATGACTGACATATATTTCAAAAGCGTCAGTAATTTCGAAATATCGCGCTGAATAATCAAAACCAGCAATTTTGTTTCTATACCGCCACTGATTATCAACTTTTTCCAATACTGAAATCCCGGAATAGTTTCCTTGAAGCAAAATCCCCTTTTGATTAGGAACTGTTTTGAACTTCCAAGTTCCTGATTTTGGAAATATATTTTTTGAAGTTCCATTTTCTATAATTAATGTTCCCGAATCGTGTCCACAAAACAAGGTTCCGTCATACTCGAACAAAGACCAAACCTGACCTTTAGTACCACTAATAAATTTAAATTCCTCGGCGCTTAGATAGTCCTTATAGAACAAGCCTTGATTAGTTCCAATATATAAGATCCCATCATACAGCTTCGAGGAGTATACTGTCCCTAACTTTCCTGTAACATCAACAAAGTTTTTAATAGGAGACTGAAGGTTTATACAATTAACACCATTATCTAAACCCACCCAAAGGTTTTTATCGGCATCTTCAAACAAAGACAAAGCAGTGTTATTACTTAATCCTTTATTTTGAGAAATATGATACTTAATTTTTCCTTGGGTATTTAAAATAAAGATCCCACTAGAAACAGTACCAATAACGTAACTACCGTCAGATAACAAACTACTGCTATAAACGCTGTTTGCCATCATTTCCGAATCAGCTTCTGTTGAAAATTTAGATAAACTTCTTCCAGTCAGCCTATACAAGCCATGAAATTGTGTTTGAATCAAAAGTCCTTCGTCAGTGGCAAAAATATTAACAATCCTATTGCTTATTAAAATTGGGTTATTGGAAACTAATTGTGCTTTCCCACTTTCTATTTCAAAAAGACCTTCATTTTCTATTTGAAAGTATATCGAGTTTATAGTACTGAAAGATTTAGTGATTCTATTTTTTGGTGTGATTATCTTAAAACTGCCTGCCTTAGTATCATAAATATATATTCTATCTAATGATTGAAAAACAACCCATTGATCATAGTGCGAGATATTCCAAAACTGTTCATCATCAAGTATGTCTTTTACTATAATTTTACTGAGTGAAGCGTATTTTAATTTACCATCACTTTGTCGCGTCCAGTAACCAAATTCCATGTAGCCTCCTGTATACACTTTATTACCAATCACTTTTACGGAACGTAATATTGTCTCATTTGGGGATGGATACAGTTCCCAATTAGAGCCATTATACTCTAATAGACCTTCATTGTTTGCAAAAAAAATATAATGGCTTTCATCTTGGGAAATCATCCAGTTTTGATTTCCTGCGCCATAAGTAGATGGTGCATATTTCACGATTGGCGGCAAATCCTGTGAAAAAACACTAAAGGATATAAAAAACAGCACGATACAAATTTTGCTTTTCATTTGAAAAATAATTTAATTTATTGCAAAAATAAGTTGTTAAAAATAGTAATCTAAATTAGTTTTTACAACATAAAAACCAATAAAAATTTAAATTTGTGATTTGTTTTAACTCATTTCCCCGATGAAAATTGATTACTTTTGTACAATATAATATTTTTTATGCAAGTTGACTTTTCCAAGATAGATCCAAAAAAAAACATCATAATTAAAGGCGCCGAAGTTCACAATTTAAAAAGTGTCGATGTTGTAATTCCCAGAAACAAACTAGTAGTAATTACTGGGCTTTCCGGCTCAGGAAAATCCAGTTTAGCATTTGACACCTTGTACGCCGAAGGCCAGCGCCGCTATGTCGAAAGCTTGTCTTCTTATGCGAGACAGTTTCTTGGTCGGTTAGACAAGCCAAAAGTGGAATACATTAAAGGGATCGCTCCAGCAATTGCAATTGAGCAAAAAGTAAATACCACTAATGCCCGATCTACAGTAGGAACTTCTACTGAGATTTACGATTATATGAAGTTGCTTTTTGCCAGAATTGGAAGAACTTTCTCCCCAATTTCTGGGCAAGAAGTCAAAAAAAATACGGTTACCGATGTTGTCTCAGATGTGAAAAGCTTTGACATCGACAGCAAATGGTTACTTTTAGCTCCAATATATCTGGAAGAGGGAAGGAAACTAGAAGACAAACTAAAAGTACTGTTACAGCAAGGGTTCTCGAGAATTTTGATTGATGATAAAATGATACGCCTAGACGAAATAGGCCAGTATTCTTTAGACAAGAAAGACATAACTCTTATAATTGATCGAATTGTAGTAAAAGAAGAAGAGGATTTTTATAACCGCCTGGCAGATGCAATACAGACTGCATTTTATGAAGGAAAGGGTATCTGCTATTTACAGGAATTAAATTCTGAGAAAAGATTTTCTTATTCCAATAACTTTGAGTTAGACGGAATAAATTTTTTAGAACCAAACGTCCACCTATTTAGTTTCAACAACCCTTATGGTGCCTGTCCCATTTGCGAAGGTTATGGAAACATTATAGGTATTGATGCTGAACTCGTTGTCCCGAACACCACTTTGTCTGTATATGAAAACGCTATTTTTCCATGGCGTGGCGAAAGCATGAGTTGGTTTAGAGACGAATTGGTAAACAATGCTTACAGATTTGATTTTCCAATACACAAACCATTTTATCAACTGAATGAAGATCAGAAAGAGTTAATATGGAAAGGAAATCAATACTTTCAAGGTCTAAATGACTTCTTCAAAGAATTGGAAGAGAAAAATTATAAAATACAAAATCGCGTGATGCTTTCCCGGTACCGCGGTAAAACCAAATGCTATTCTTGTAAAGGAAAGCGTTTGCGTATTGAAGCATCCTACGTAAAGATAAACTCAAAAACCGTTTCTGATTTGGTAGATTTACCAATCAAGCACTTAGTCACGTTTTTTGAAGATTTAGAATTAGATGAATACGAAAAGCAAATCGCTCGCCGCCTGTTATTGGAAATTAACAATAGATTGTCCTTTTTGACTGAAGTGGGTTTAGATTATCTGACTTTAAACAGAAACTCTTCGACCCTTTCCGGAGGGGAGTCCCAACGAATCAATTTGGCCACTTCACTTGGAAGTAGCTTGGTAGGTTCCATGTATATTTTAGATGAGCCAAGTATTGGCTTACACCCAAAAGACACCGAGCGATTGATAAAAGTACTATTATCATTACGCGACTTAGGCAATACCGTAATTGTCGTAGAACACGATGAAGATATCATGAAAGCTGCTGATATGATTATTGATATTGGACCAGAAGCGGGCTCATTTGGAGGAGAGTTAGTCGCTCAAGGTACATTTGATGAAATCCTGAATTCGACATCACTAACTGCTAAATATCTTAATGGCGATCTTGAAATAACAGTGCCAAAAAAGCGACGTAATTTCAAAAGTTTTATAGAGATAAAGGGCGCCAGAGAAAACAACCTACAGAATATAGATGTAAAATTTCCTCTAGATGTCCTAACAGTTATTACAGGTGTTTCTGGAAGCGGTAAAAGTACCCTAATTAAGAAAATTTTGTTTCCGGCGATGCAAAAAAAACTGGATAATGTGGGCGAAAAAGCAGGCCAATTTACTGAAATTAGCGGTTCATTTTCCCAAATAAAACATATTGAATATGTGGATCAAAATCCAATAGGCAGAAGCTCCCGTTCCAATCCCGTGACCTACATCAAGGCTTACGATGATATTAGGGATTTATTTGCCAAAGAAAAATTGTCTAAAATCAGAGGTTATCTACCTAAACACTTTTCTTTTAACGTAGACGGTGGCCGTTGTGAAAGTTGCAAAGGTGAGGGATCCATAAATGTAGAAATGGTTTTTATGGCAGACGTGCAGTTACCATGCGAAACCTGCAATGGAAAGCGATTCAAGAAAGAAGTACTTGAAGTAGCATTTGCATCCAAAAACATACATGACATTCTAACAATGACAATTGATGATGCCTTAGCCTTCTTTGAAGCGAATCAGCAACACAAAATAACGCAAAAATTAAAACCCCTGCAAGATGTGGGATTGGGATATGTTCAATTAGGTCAGTCTTCCTCGACGTTATCAGGAGGAGAGGCACAAAGAATAAAATTAGCTTCTTTCCTCGTAAAAGGGGCCACAAAAGACAAAGCACTGTTTGTATTTGACGAACCTACCACAGGGCTACATTTTCACGATATCAAAAAACTACTAGCCTCTTTTGAAGCATTAATAGAGAAAGGACACTCAATTCTCGTTATAGAGCACAATCTTGATTTGATAAAGTGTGCAGATTGGATCATTGATTTGGGACCAGAAGGTGGAGAAAATGGAGGCCAACTTTTGGCTGTTGGGACCCCTGAACAAATCGTAAAAATAAACGCGTCAGTTACTGGAAAATACTTAAAAGAAAAGTTGTAAGTTAGAAAATTCTCATTCAAAAATAGCCAATTTACTAAATATGAACTCTTACATCTCTAAGTAGAAAAATAGATGATTTATAATTGGTTAGATCCTCATTTTTTGCCTAAAACCAGTTTTCTAAGCACTCTAAGACTATAATTATTTGAATTAATTATAACATTTGTCTTCAAAAGTATTACCGTCTTCATCAATAGCAATCAATATTCTTTTCTCTTTCGAAGAAACGCAGCACAAATAAACCCATGCCAAAGACCATATTCCTAATGTGATAAAAGACAGAAGTAAATTAAAGTTGTGATTTACTTTTTTCCCTCTTTTTGATAAGATTGCAAAAGGTAATTTATCATTTATTTCCTCTATTTTAAATCCTTTATTTACTTTATCCTTTAAGGCTATTTTGAATTTGAGCAGGTTTTTTTCGCTGGTAATTTTAGTAATTTCGATACTTTTCATTTTCTTTACTGATAAAATTCGTACAAGATTATTTGATAAAAGTAAACAGATCAGCCTAACCACACAATACCCACTTTTAGTGATATTTGAAAAATATTCATTTGACTATTGACGAATTAAAACTATCAGATTTTACACCGTTACAAGAAGATGAGATTAAAAAAAGAATAACTATTGAGGTGTAAAAGAAACCACTACCACCATGATTCTAGTAATTTCCATGTTTTTTGATGGTCGAAAATATAAAAAAACGGTTATTACTAATCAAATTATTTATTTGACTTCTGGCCAAAATCTACTAACTAATTATAATCTTATTTTTAATCTTTTTAACGCTATATCAATAACCTGATTTATTTCTGTAGAAATCTTAAACTTATAATTAACATAAACATAAGAAGCCGTTACCAGAACCGACTTAAGTCCAATAGCTATAATAGGGCTAAAGGGAAAATGCCAAAAGTAAAACACTAAGAACAAAACAAATGTTAAACCGATAGAATATAATGTTTGTTTTGTAAATGGAAACAACTGCAATCTCTTTACGACAAACATTAGCTTAGCCAAGCTGTAAAATGTTATCGACAATAAAGTAGCGAAGGCAGACCCTAAAATTCCGTAGATCGGAATAAAAACCATATTTAATCCTACCGTTACAAAGACCAAAACGACACCGAGAAACAATACGGCCCGATAATATTTTGTATTGAAAATAATCGCATTATTATTCCCTAAAATCAGATCAAAATACTTTGACAGTCCGATCATAAAAACGACCAAAATCCCTCCCCCATATTCCTTTGGAACCATCTCATATAATTGGCTGATATTAACAAAAATACACAACATCACAAAACCTCCCACGACTTGTAAATTAATAGATGTTTTTTTATACAAATCATTCAACTCATCATGCTTGTTATCGTGCATTAACTTTGCAGTGATTGGATACACAATTTGATGCATCGCACGACTGGGAACTGAAATAACTAAAGCAATATAAGTAGCCACTGAATAATACGCAATATTCTCGATTTTAATATATTGATTCAGCATTATCTTATCAATATCTAAAAGTAAAGTGGCGACACTTCCTGACAAAATAATAAAAAAAGTATACACCATAATCTCTTTGGCATTATGGGGAATCGAGAACTGAAATTCTGGTTTTTTTAGATAAAAAGCATACAACATGGTCACGATAAAAGCCAAGAAATAAATACCGGCAGTTACATAAACAAATTCAATAACTGTAATCAACTTAAAATAAACACCAATCAAGGCTAGTAATGAAAAAGTGCGCAGAGCAACTTCTTTGATAAAATTACCGAAAACAGAATGCATGTGCACTCTAGCCCAAGCATAAAATATTTCGAAGTACGCCATACACAATCCCGTAAATGGAATAAGCCATAAGTAATCCTTAACTATTGGGTTTTTCTGAGATAAGTAGGTTGAAATGTCATCAAAAAAGCATAACCCAATCAGCAATAAAGGAATTGATAACAAAAGAGGTAGTAACACTGTAAAAGATAAAAACCGGTCCTCCTCTTGCTCTGTTTTGCATTGCGAATAAAACTTAACCAAAGAGTTTTGCATTCCAAAAGCAAATAATGGCATTACAATACTAGCCGCAGATAGAATATAATTCGTTAATGCATAATAGGTTGCTCCGAGAAAAAAGGGATATAAGTATATGGTGTTAACTGCGCCAATACCAAAACCGATATAGGTAATTATTGTGTTTTTTAAAGACTGATTTAATACTATTCCCATTCTTAATCATTACGAGGCACGAAGCAATCTCTTTACATTATTTATTGAGGAGCTCAACTAATTCTTTCGTTAAACTTTTTCTTGAATATTTTTGCAAACCTACGCCATTCGACTTTAGTTTACCATCCAAATATTGATTATAATAAAGTAAAATTACATTTTTCAGTTTCTCTTTCTCAGAATAGTCAAAAAACACTCCAGTATTAGTATCGGATATAATTTCGGCAAAATCAGAATGGATGGGTCCGATGGCTACAATAGGTCTTCCTGAAACCATATATTCAAATAATTTACCCGGAATGATACCTCGCGTTTCCTTAGAATTAATTTCAATCAACAACAAAACCTGCGATTTTTTTTGATGGGCAATGGCTTCGCTATGCGAAACATAACCCAAGTTATTCAAGTGGGGGTTTAGCCCAAACTGCGTAATAGTCTCCAAAACCTCCTGACTTACTGCACCAATCAATTTAATCTCCAAATGCTTTTTAAAATCTGGAATCTCAGCTAATAACAGCACTAAACTTTCCCACAAAATGGCAGGGTTTCTTTCGGAAAGGAAAGAACCTATGTGAGCCAAACTAAATTTAGCATCCAAATCTTGCTTATCAATATCTTCAATATCGTAACCATTAGTTATTACCTCAATTGGCTTACGTGTTATCGCTTCAAACTCTGTCTTTGTAGTTTTACTCGTTACAATAATGTTATCCGCAGTATTCAATACTTTATGTTCTAAAAACTTATGCTTTTTGGAGGCATAGTTAGATAACCGCAAAGATTTATGGTAACCTATTGTAGTCCATGGATCCCTAAAATCGCCTATCCACTTTACATTTGTTTTTTGTTTTAATTCAAGTCCGATAAGATGCAAACTGTGAGGCGGACCTGATGTAACTATGGTATCAATGTTATTTTCAGCAATATACTTCTCCAAAAAACGAACCGAAGGTTTTACCCAAAAAACACGTGCATCTGGAATAAAAAGGTTCCCGCGAATCAATAGAAAAAGTTTGTCTAAAAAAGACTGTTTCTTTTGGTTTGGTATAATACCAGAGCTTATCTTTTTTGTTTTATTTTTCGAAAAAAAAGAAGCTATTTGATAGGGTTCGAATATTTTATGTCTTAAAATGATAGCTTTCTCTGACACCTCCTTGACTAAATTTTTATCAATAATGGGATAGGTTGGATTGTCAGGAATAAACACCACAGGCTGAATCCCAAAATCAGGTAAGTACTTAACGAACTTTAACCAACGTTGCACTCCAGGACCACCAGCTGGCGGCCAATAATAGGTAATTATTAAAACTTTCTTTGAATCCAATTTAGACTTTTATTGTAAGAGATTTAAAATCGACAAAGAACAACTTACTATTTTTAAACAATCCTCTAGAAATAAAGTAGACAACCGGCAAGAAAGGTATTATAGAGTAATATCTAAGTTTGTCAAAAAAGATATAAATTCCATATAAAACACCAACAACAAAGCCTAAAGCGAATAGACACAATAATATTTGTTGAAATGATTTTAATCTTAGTAATTCTTTCATAAATTTAATTATTAGTGTATTTTTCTTATACAAACATACTATTTCAAAAAGACAATCTCATTAATTAATTGTGTTCGCTTCTTTTTTTCCTGTATTTCTTTTTTGTTCATAATAAATTCCACCAATCAGAAGCAACAACATCCCAACAACACTAATCAATGTTATAATACTTCCTGTTTTTATCACTTGAGGTTCAAACTTGAATTCAATAGTATGTTTCCCACCTGGTACAACTAATGCTCTCAGCACATAATCTACAGGGAAGTGATCTGTTTTGACACCGTCAATATAGGCATTCCATCCATTTTCGTAATAAATTTCAGAAAAAACTGCCAAGCCTTCATTCGTATTATTGGAAATGTATTTTATATAGTTCGGCTCATATTCCTTAATTTTTATCGTTCCTGTTGTATCCAGATTTCTTTTTAAACGTGCATTTTTAAACTTATCTCCATAGAGGTGAATATTAAAAATAGCTGCTTTTTTAGTATCGAACTTGTCCAACATTTTCATTTCGTCATTCGCTTTATTAACCAGTTTGACATCATTAACAAACCAAGCATTTCCATTTGCATTAGGATTTACAGTCGGAAATTGTTTGCCTTCTTTATCCGTTTGAATAATGTATTTAACATTCAGCATGTTTAAAACCTCCATGTTATTTTTAGAAATCTGGTAATCGAATAACTGCTGCACTCTTCTTGGCTTAGCAGCATGATACCCACCAATTGATTTGTGGAAATAAGAGGCTCTAGCACTAGAGAAGTTCCCACTCACCTCAAAAACACGATAAATAGATGTGTCCTTAAGAATCTCTATATCCGAAGGAGTTTCCTCAAAGGGTACCGATATTTCTCTTCCGCTTACAAAATCCTTTGCCGAAACATAATTTTTATCGACAAAAAATAAATCAGAAACCATGAATAGGCCTACAAGAATAACAGCCGTGTTTTGGGCAATTTTACTTTTTATAAACAACCATAATGTCCCAGAGACCAATAAAACAAAAAAACCAGAACGCAATAAATCAGCGCTATACAAGCTCATTCTGTCTCCCTTGAGTGCTTCAACGAACTCAGGACCATAACTGTCAAGGTAATAACCATCGTTAACTCCAGAGAAACTGAACATGCCTTTGCTTATAAATAAAACTACAAGAAGTCCAAATGCAACAGAACCAGCTTGTTTATGAGCTTTCCACTGCCCTACTTTTTCTAATTTAAAAAAGGATTGTAATCCCATAATGGCCAAAACAGGAAAACACAATTCCAGTATCACTTGTATTGATGAAACAGCTCTAAATTTATTATACATTGGAATGTAATCGATAAAAAAGTCCGTCAGTATAGGAAAGTTTTTACCCCAGGAAAGCATCAATGCTGTGATGGCTCCAGTAAGAAACACGTATTTAATTTTTCGTTCATCAATAAATAGGGCTAAAACACCCAAAAAGAAAACGACAACACCTATATAAGCAGGCGCCGCAACAATAGGTTGGTCTCCCCAATAGGTCGGCATTCCACTCACAAAATCGCTGGCTTGCTCTGCAGGCACCCCTTTTCCGATCATGAATTCGTACATCCTACTATCAGTTCCTACCGCTTCATTATTTGATCCTCCAAAAAGTCGCGGTGCAATCAGATTAAAGCTTTCCGCCACTCCGTAACTATATTCAGTAATATATTCTCGGCTCATTGCACTAGAACTAGTGTTTTTTGACCCATCCGGATTGTAACTCAACTCTGTCTTCCCTCTTGTACTAAAGCTAGCATATTCCGCAGTCGCCAAAAGACTGGTAGCATTAGCACCAATAGCAAGAATCCCAGCGACAGCAAGTACCCCCAAAGATTTGAAAAGCGCTTTATTGTCTTTCTTTTTTATATCTAAATAAATAAAATAACCCGAAAGTATTAATAAGAATATTAATAAATAATAGGTCATTTGAAAGTGATTAGCATTGATTTCCAAAGCTGTGGCTAACATCGTCACTAAACCTCCAAGAACGTACCTCTTCCTGAAAACCAATATAAAACCGGCGATAACAAGAGGCATATAGGCAATAGCATGCGCTTTAGCATTATGGCCAACACCTAGTATAATTATTAAATAAGTAGAAAAACCAAAAGCTAAAGCACCGAAGAAGGCCTTTAGCGGATCCACCTTCAAAACCAATAGTAAACCGTAAAACCCTAAGAAGTATAAAAACAAATAATCTGCTGGCCGAGGCAAGAATCTTAATACATCATCAATAGATCCTATATAATCGTGCGGGTATTTAGCCCCTAATTGATATGTTGGCATTCCTCCAAAAGATGAATTTGTCCAATAAGGTTCCACATGTTCCGAAGCTCTAAAGTCGTTTTGCTCTTTAGCCATACCCGTATACTGAGCAATATCCGATTGAAAAATCTGTTTGCCTTGTAAAACGGGATAAAAATAAAGGAGGGAGATGAATACAAAACCAAAAATGGCTAGCGCGTGAGGATAAAACTTATTTATTATTTTCAATTTTCCGGGAATTTTTTTTTAAAATATTTATAATGCAAACTACTTCAAATCTAATCTAATTCTTCGTAATCAACATATTCTCCCACCTTTTTAGTTTCTCGTGGGTTTCTATCATTTTTCGCATTAAAGATAACCTCATCGTTCGTTTGCGTTTTGTTACGTGAACTACCCTGCGAACGCTGTTGCTGTTGTTGAAAATTTTCACCAGCTTTTTCAACCACTTTTTTAACTATTAATGGTAAAAACAGCTTAGCCAACAACTTAAACACATAGTAGAATGTAAGTATATAAAACACTATTTTTATAAAACCCGAAAAAGAGGCAGTTTGCATAATTTAATAATTTTTTTCAAAATTAATAAATCCTACGTTCAAAACTAAACTATCGTTCTTAAATAAATAATAAATTATAGTACATTTGAAAAGCGTTATTACTTTTAAACTCAAAAAATAATATGTCAAAACTTAAAATTGTGTTTTTTTTCGCTCTAGTTACTATACCTAGCGTTAATTACGGGCAACATACAGATCAAATTAATTCCAATAGACCCGGAGAAACTATGTCAGCTTTTGCTGTTGGGAAAAACGTGATTCAAGTCGAAACAGGAATCTATGGAATTCAGGAAAACCACAGACTATTAGAATATGATGCTAACGGTTATGGCTTAGACTTCACGCTAAGATGGGGCTTGTTTATGGAAAAACTAGAGTTGATAGCTGATTTACAGTATCAAAATGAAGACTTCACAACACCATTCAGCAGCATCAATAAATCTGCATTAAAACAAACCGTTTTGGGTGCTAAATATTTAATTTATGACCCATTTAAAAATTATGAGAAAAAAGTAAATATTTACAGTTGGAAAGCAAATCAGTCTTTTAATTGGCATCAATTAATTCCTGCCGTTTCTGTTTTTGCGGGTGCCAATTTCACGATGGCAGACAATCCGTATTACTTTTCTTCAAACGCCGACATTTCTCCAAAAATCATGTTGATTACACAAAATCACTTCGGTGATGGAACCTGGGTTTTTGTAACCAATATTATCGCAGACTACGTTTCAACCGATTATCCAACTTACGGTTACGTATTCACTTTAACAAAAGGTTTTAATGAAAAATGGTCTGGATTTATTGAAAATCAGGGTTTTAAAAGTGATTTCTACAGCGATGCCATAGTTCGTGGTGGTGCCGCTTACTTATTGAATAATGACATGCAAATTGACGCATCAATAAGCACTAACTTTAAGGACACACCCACAGTGCTTTATGGTGGTATTGGCTTCTCTTGGCGCTACGATGCTAATTATAAAGAAGTGCGTATGAGTCTTGACGAAGGAGGAAACAAAAAATCAAAGTCACAAAAAAAAGCAGAGAAGAAAAATAAAAAACGCAAAGAAGCATTAGAAAATACATTATAAAATTCCACAATGATTACAATTAAAGAAGCTATCACTAAAGGCGAATTAACAGATTACATCAAATTCCCTTTTTCACTATACAAAGACAACGAGTTCTGGGTACCACCAATCATAGCCGATGAGCTAGAATCCTTTGACAAAACAAAAAATCCTGCTTTTGAGAATGCTGAGGCTTATTTTTATCTAGCATATAAAGACAATGAAATTGTAGGTAGAATTACTGCAATTGTAAATTGGTCCGAAGTAAAAAACCAGCAAAAGAAGAAAGTGCGTTTTGGATGGTTTGATGTCATAGATGATCTTGAAGTGACCAAAGCCTTACTTGAAAAAGTGTACGAATTAGGCAAGAAAAACGACTTAGAGCACGTTGAGGGCCCGATGGGATTTTCTAATCTCGATAAAGTAGGAGTCCTTACTGAAGGATTTGATCAACTGGGAACCATGATTACTTGGTACAATCACTCCTATTATGCTACTCATTTTGAGCAATTGGGTTACGTTACAGAAAAAGAGTATATCGAAAGTAAGTTTCCATTCAAAAATGTTAAACTAGAATATTTTGATAAAGCTCAAGAGTTAATCAAGAGGCGATACCAGCTTAAATCTTTAAATTTTAAGAAAACTAAAGATGTCATGCCTTATGTTGATAAAATGTTTGATTTATTTAATGATTCATATGCCAGTTTATCTTCTTTTGTAGCTATTTCAGATACACAAAAAGAATATTTCAAAAAAAAATACATCAGTTTTATAAATCCAGAATACATCAAATTTGTAGAGGATAAAGATCATAATTTAGTAGCATTTGCTATCGTTATGCCTTCTTTTTCAAAAGCATTACAAAAAACCAATGGGAAGCTTTTCCCTTTTGGTTTTTTACATTTATTAAATGCTAAAAATAATAGTAAAGAAGTTACTTTTTACTTAATAGGAGTACATCCCGAATATCAAAATAGGGGAGTTCATGCTATTATTTTCAAAGAATACCATACCACTTTTACGGAAAAAGGAATTGAAACCTGTATTAGAACACCTGAATTAGCAGATAATCTTGCTATTCACAAATTATGGAAACATTTTAATCCGGAGATAAATTGCCGTAGAAAGACTTTCAGGAAAGAACTTTAAAAAAGTAATATCAGGCTTTTTTACTCAAAATAAAAAATCCATCAGCCTCAACTAGACTGATGGATTTTTTTTTATTTAACTCCAAACTGAACATTTAAAAACAGAGCATTGTGTATTAACTATGCATCTAAATCAACAGTAGTTCGTAATGCAATTTCTTTATAAGTCCCGTTTTCTAATTTTTCACGAATCGCCTCAAAAGCAACTAGTGTTTCATCGATATCAGATAACGTATGTGAAGCTGTAGGAATCATTCTCAATAATATAATCCCTTTTGGAATTACAGGATAGATTACAATCGATAAGAAAATACCGTAGTTTTCTCTCAAATCATTTACCATAATCATTGCTTCTGGAACACTACCCTCGAGATAAACAGGTGTAACACATGTATTAGTATCTCCAATATTGAAGTTTCTGGAACGCAATCCGCTTTGCAATGCATTTACGTTTTCCCAAAGTTTATCTTTCAATTCTGGGTGGTTACGCAATAGTTCTAAACGTTTCAGTGAACCAATTGTCTGAATCATTGGTAATGCCTTGGCAAACATTTGAGAACGCATATTGTATTTAAGGTAATCAATTATGTCTTTATCAGCAGCAACAAATGCACCAATGTTAGCCATTGACTTTGCAAAAGTAGAAAAATAAACATCAATATCATCCTGAACACCCTGCTCCTCACCTGCTCCGGCACCTGTTTCACCAAGTGTTCCAAAACCATGTGCATCATCTACAAGCAAACGGAAATTATATTTTTGCTTCATTGCAACAA